>DASTIS010000207.1:0-14462 GCA_035717365.1 Rhodanobacteraceae bacterium | reverse complement strand
AAACTGCGCGACATGCTGTCGGCGCCTTCGGGTTCCACGCCGTAGACCTTGCAATCGGGTTGCATCTGCTTCACCGCGCAGGCGATGCCGGCAATCAGCCCGCCGCCGCCGATCGGCACGATCACCGCGTCCAGATCATCGACCTGGTTGCACAATTCACAGCCGACCGTCGCGGTGCCGAGCACGGTCACCTCGCCCTCGAACGGGTGGATGAAGGTGCGGCCTTCTTCGTTCTCGATCCGTTTCACTTCATTGAACGCTGCATAGACATCGTCGGCCAGCACGACTTCCGCGCCGTAGGCGCGGCACAGCGCAACGCGTGCCGCGTTGGCGGTTTTCGGCATCACGACCTTGGCCGTTGCACCGACGCGGCGGGCCGCGAACGCGGTCGCGATCGCGTGGTTGCCCGCACTGACCGCGGTGACGCCGCGGTGGCGTGCCTCCGCGGTCAACGCCATTGCGTTCAACAGGGCGCCGCGCGCCTTGAAGGTGCCGGTGTACTGGAACAGCTCCAGTTTGAGGAAAACCTGCGTGTCGGGTCCGGCCGCGTGTTCGATGGCGTCGCCGCACCAGCGCCACACCGGCGTCTCGCGCACGTGTTGGCCAAGCCGTTTGCGCGCGGCGCGGATGTCGTCGATGGATGGATGGGTCGGCATCGGCATTCCTAGGGGACCCCGGGTACGGGAACACGTTTGGTGCCGTCCAGTTCCGCCGCGGTCTGTTCGATGTTGCGACGCGCGAAGTGCTGGAACCAGCCCCAGTCAGCGTACTTTCGCTGCAACTGCGGCAATACCGCATCCACCAGCGCGTCGCCTGATTTGCCGGAGGCCTGCGCAGCCGCCACCGCCTTGCGCAAGGTCACGAGGTAGTCGCGGAACGCGCGCACGTCGGCAGCCTTGCCGAGGTCGCCGTGGCCGGGGACGAAGGTCGCGTCGGGATAGTCGTGCAGATAGGTGTCGTTGCTGGCGATCTGTTCGTGCGTGTTGGCGTCGATCAGGTTGGGCAGGGTGTGGTTCCAGAATATGTCGCCCGTGAACACGACCCTGGCGTCCGGAATGATCACGGTCGAATCGCCGCCGGTATGACCTTGCAGGACGCGCACGATGACTTTCCGGTCGCCGAGCCAGATCGTGATGCCTTGCGCGTAGGTGACCGAGGGCAATCCGAGCGAGGCCACGAATCGGCGCTGCTTCGCGGTGGGATGCTTGCCGAAGAATTTCAGGTTCTGGCTGCGTTCCCAGGTGCGCACGTTGGCTTGCGCCATCACCACTGCGCCGGCCTTCGCGAACACGTCGTTGCCAGCCACGTGATCGAGGTGGTAATGGGTGTCGACGACATAGCGGATCGGCTCGCGGGTTTTCGCGCGGATCGCCGCGAGCATGGCGCTGGCCGCGGCCGGATCCTCGAAGGTATCGATCACCAGCACGCCATCCTTGCCGATGACGAACCCCGCGTTGGCGCCTGCCTTGCTCCCGGGTGGGGAAATTGCCGCCCACACACCGTGGCCGAGGTCGTGCAGGGCGAAGAAGGCATCGGACGGCTCGGCGGCACGCGCGGTCAGCCACGTCGCGCCACCCAGCAGCACGAACACCGTGATCCATTTCCGCAACATGGTCGGTCTCCAATCGTTCGGCGTCGCCGTGGTCGCCGCTGTCAATAACGGACGAACCATGGTATCGCCATCAGCACCACGCCGACCACGATCAGCCACGGCACGCTCGCCACGAACCACGGGTAGGCGATCAGGGCGATGCCGCACAAGAGGGGAACGATCATGGATTGGCGCTTGCCGTAGATGAAGAAACCCACGCCGATCGCGCTGAACAACATGCCCCAGAACAAGGTGGCCGGATCCGGCATGGTGACAGGTTTTCCTGGGAGGTTCCGGGGAATCGTCGGGAACGCGTGCCGATTGCATGCCCTGTGTAGGAAGCGAAGTGTACTCGCCAGCACGTGCGAACCCGACTCCAAAAGCCCAACAGCGGGTCAGGACGCGACGGGTTGTCTGTTTTTGGTCGCGCGTGCGACGTCCAGATCAATGGCCGGCTGGAAACTGTCGGCCCGTGCCGCGCGCCACCACTGCGCATAGATCGTCTCCTCGGGCGCGTCGAGCAACGCGCCAACCGGAAGGAATGTCTTGATCTCGTCGATGGGCAACGCCTTCTCCGGTCCGACCCGGTGGATCAGGTGATGGGGCTTGAGGTCGCGCGGATGCTTGATGCCGATCGCCGAAACGATGCGCGCGAGCGACTTCAGCGTCTCGGTGTGGAAACGCGCCGCGCGCTGGCCCTGCACTTCGGGGATGAGGCCACGCTGGCGATGCGGATCCTGGGTGGTGACGCCGGTCGGACAGGTTCCGAGGTGGCAGCGCTGCGCCTGGATGCAACCGATGGAAAACATGAAGGCGCGCGCCGCGTTGCACCAGTCGGCGCCCTGGGCGAGATTCCGCGCAAGTCCCATGCCCGAGTAGACCTTGCCACTGGCCGCCAGCCGGATCTTGTCCTTGAGGCCGGCGCCAACCAGCGCGTTGCGCATCACCACCAGTCCCTCGTCGAGCGGCATGCCGACCCAGTCCGACAATTCCAACGGTGCGGCACCGGTGCCGCCTTCGCCACCGTCGACCACGATGAAGTCCGGCGTGATCCCGGTTTCGATGATCGCCTTCATCAACGCGAACGGCTCGTGCAACTGGCCGATGCAAAGCTTGATGCCGACCGGCTTGCCACCGGACAGTTCGCGCAGCTTCGCCGCGAACTCCAGCAACCCGATCGGCGTCGAGAACGCCGAGTGGCCGGGCGGACTCAGGCAATCCTCGTGCGCCGGCACGCCGCGCACCCGCGCGATTTCCGCGGTGACCTTGGCGCCCGGCAACAGCCCGCCGTGCCCGGGCTTGGCGCCCTGGCTCAGCTTGATTTCGGTCATCTTGACCGCGTCGCGGGCCGCCTTGTCGGCGAACTGCGCCGGATCGAAGTGGCCGCGCGCGTCGCGCGCGCCAAAGTATCCGGAACCGAGCTCCCAGACGAGGTCGCCGCCGTGGGCGAGGTGGTACTCGCTCAGGCCGCCTTCGCCGGTGTCGTGATAGAACCCGCCGAGCTTGGCGCCCAGGTTCAGCGCCTTGATGGCATTGGCGGACAGTGCGCCGAAACTCATCGCGGAAATATTGAGTACCGACGCCGAATAGGGCTTTGATGTCTGGTCGTTGCCGACCGTGACGCGTGGCGACTCGTCCGGTGCGCTTTCGGGCTGGATCGAATGTGCAAACCAGTGGTATTGCGCATCGTCGGTATGCCGCTTGGTGCCGAACGGCCGGGTGTCGGTCTTCCCCGTCGCGCGCTCGTGCACCAGGTTGCGTGCCTCGAATGAAAACGGCGTGCCGGTGAGGTCGTCCTCGACGATGTAGGCCCGCAGGTACGGGCGCAGTTCGTAGAACAGCCAGCGGATCCGTGCCGCAACCGGGTAGTTGCGCGTGATCGTCCACGTCCGTTGCGTCCAGTCGTAAATGCCCAGTGCCACGACCGGCAAGGTGATGATCAGCAGCCAGCACCAGTTGGGGTTCCAGAGCCAGCCGAGCACGGCGAACAGCATCGACACCAGCAATGCGGTGGTCGGAACGATGGTCCGCTTGAGCACATCGAGCATGGGCCTTCCTTTCCTGGGCCGGGGCGGTGCATTCGGTGACGCGGGCCATCTTCACCACGCCAGGTCCACGCAGACGTGGCGTCGTTGCAGCCGGTAGTGGCTGGCGTCGATCCTGCGGTGTCAGGTGCCCGCGCGTCAAGCTGGCGCAGCGTGACCGCCGTGGCTCGGCCTCAGGCGAGTTCGAAGCGGACCATGCGGGCGGCAGGCTCGGCTTCCACCAGTTTCACCGTCACCTGCTCGCCGAGCGGCAGTTCGTGCGCGGCGCGGATGCGGGTTTCCACCGCGGGCTCGCGGATCATCACCGTGCCGGCACAGTCGTCGTCGCCCTCGCAGCTGGTGACGATGCCCGGAAACGTTTCACCCACGCGATCGGAAAGCACCACCGCCTCCAGCAGGTCGAGCGTCGCGTGTTCGAACTGGCCGGCCGTGCGGTCGGCATCGCGCATGCTGTCGGGCAACGCGTCGAGTTTTTCCAGCACCCAATCCGGCACCGGCCTGCCGGCGCACAGGGCGACGCAAGTTTCGCCCGCGTAGCGATCGACCAGCCGCCGCAGCGGCGCGGTGGCGTGGGTGTATTCGGCGGCCAGCGCCGATTGCATGGGCTGCCCGGGCAGGGCGCCGTGGAAGGCGGCGTAACCGGCGCCACGCAGCACGCGGGTACAGGCGACCAGCATCGCGACCTGCGCCGGATCCGCAGGGTCGAGGGTGTCGATGAACGCAGGGTAGGCGCGCTCGGGTGCCCAAGCCAGGCCGAGTGCCACGGCGGTGTCGCGTAGTTGCGCGATGGCGCGCGGATCGGGTTTCGGGAGGGTCCGCAGGATGCCGACCTTGCCCTCGATCATCATGTCCGCCGCGGTCATGCCGGTCAGCAGCGAGATCTGTTCATTCCAGTCCTCGACCGGATGACGGGCACGGTAGGCGAGCGTCCAGCGGCCGTTCACCCGGGTGGCTTCCTGTTCGGGCAGCGGCAGGGTGATGCTGCCGAGTTGCTGCGCGCGCTGCTTGCGCAATTCCCCGACCTCCTTGAGTACCGCCCACATCGGGTCGGCACGGCCGTTGTCGATTGCAGCCTGGACGCCCGCGTAGTCGCACCGCGTGCGGCTGCGGACTTGCGCGCGCTCCACGTTCGCCGCCGTGCGCTCCCCGCTGGCGTCGAGTTCGATGGTCCACAGCAATGCCGGGCGTACCTGGTCCGGCAACAACGAAGCCGCACCTTCGGACAGCGTGCGTGGATGCAGCGGAATGCTGTGGCCGATGCCGTACAGCGTCTCGCCCCGGCGGTTGGCTTCGAGGTCGATTGCACCCCCAGGCGCGACGAACGAGGCCACGTCGGCAATCGCGTAGTGGACGCGGTATCCGCCGGCTGTGCGTTCGACGTGCATGGCCTGGTCGAGATCCATCGAGCCGGGAGGATCGATGGTGAGCAGCGGGATGTCGGTGCGGTCGCGGTCGGGCAATTGCCTGCTGGCCACTGCGTCGCGGGCGGCCGCCTCGACCTCGGGCGGAAAGGTGTCCGTCAGATGCATTTCCTGCCGGATTGTGGCGAGACCCTGCACAAGCGCCGGATTGCCCGGGACCTTGACGTTGACGCGGCGGGTTACTGGCATGCGGAAGCGTTCCTCTCGAAAAATGGGACGCGGCTCGGGCAAGCAACCATCCATGGTGCGGGTGCCGGTGCGGCCATCCGTGGCCGCCCGCTATTCGCGCCGCCGATGGCGCTCACCTCCGGCCGCCTGCGGCGTTCGGGCGCGCTTCTGCGCGCCTCGCCGAAGCGGCGCGTGATGCCACTGACATCACGCAAGCGCCGCTTTTCACCCCCACCAGAATGCAGCCGCGATGATCGCGTACAACGCAATCAGCGACGCTCCCTCGCCCCAGTTGGATTCGCCGTCGAAGGTGATGAATGCCGCAATCAATACCGCGATCGCAACCGTCACCACCAGCATCGGCGGGAATACCAGGGTCAACGGGGTAAAGCCGAACAACCTCGACAGGATCACCAGGGCGGGCGCCAGCACCAGCGCGATCTGCAACGGCGAGTTGATGACCACCGCGAACGCGTACTCGGAACGGTTTTTCGCCGCCAGTTGGACACCCACCACGTTTTCCACCGCGTTGCCCGCGATGGCGACGATCACGAGTCCCGCGAACGCGTCGGAGATGTGGAGGCGCTGCATCGCCGGTTCCAGCGCGTGTACGAACCATTCCGACACGAATGCCGCGGCCACCGCGGCTGCTGCCAACAGCACCAGCGCCAGCCACAGCGGCCAACGTGGCGGTTCGTGTTGTTCTGCGGCGTCGGCCGCAGGCTTGCGTTTCAACGACGCAGGAAGGGTGAGCGCGAACAGCACCAGAAGGATGATCGCCACGATCAGCGCCAGCGAATCCTCGTGCGGCGCCGCCGGGGCGTGGACATAGCTTGCAAGGGAAGGCACCACCATTGCCGCGACGGCCAGCAGCATCAGGACGGTCGTACTGCGCGCGCGTTGCGAGTCGATACGCTGGGTGCCATGGCGCAGGCCGCCGATGGTGAAAGCCAATCCCATTACCAGCAGGAGGTTGGCGAGGATCGAGCCGATCAGTGCGGCCTGCACCACCATCAACAAGCCCGCCTTCAGCGCGAACAGCGCAATGAACAATTCCGGCAGGTTGCCGAGCGCCGATTGCAGCACGCCGGTCGCGCCCGCGCCGAAGCGGTCGCCGAGTTGTTCGACCGAGCGCCCGACCAGCGTCGCCAGCACCGCCACGGCGAAGCCCGAGCAGACGAATGCAGCAATTGCCCCGACGCCGAGGAAGCGGGTCAGCCCCGCCGCGACGATCAGCAAGGCACTGCCACCGACGACGAGCCAGTCGGAGCGGACGAACGTGCGCGCGGATGCGGTCATGGGTTCGCAGCCAGCCGTGTGCGGGGCGCGCGGATCATTTGGTTGCCTTCGGTGAAGCGTTCGCTTGCGGCTTTGCACGTGCGTAGTGCGTCGACAGCCCCGCGAGCGAGAGTTTGACGGGCTTGCCGAGAGCGTCCACGTCGAAGGTGGCGTAATCCGTGCCGTAGAACTTGTAGCGCCAGGTCACCCGGAAGGTGTTGCCGTGCCAGGGCGTGAGGTCACCGGTGAAATCAGGGTTGCCGAGCCGCAGGACGAGGTGTCCATTGTCCAGCTCGACGCGCGCCCTGCCGTCCAGATCGCCCCTGTAGTTGCCTGCGTAATCGGCGAGCCGCAACAGCGCTTTGCTGCCTGGAACGCGGGTGCCTGCCAGTTTGTTTTCCATCGCCTCGCGCTTGGCGTGACCCTTCCGGGCGTCCGCCAGCAGCGCGGGTTCAAGATCGTGTTGCGGCAGGTCGAGCATCGTCTGCAGGACGCGCGCGATGATCGCGAAGCGCGCGTTGGCCTGATTCATGTTCGATAACACCATGATGCCGAGGTGCGTGTCGGGCACCAGCACCAGCGCCGAGGCCATGCCGTCGATGTCGCCGGCGTGCCATACGAGCTCGTGCCCGTGATAGTCCTGCACGAACAGTCCGAGCCCGTAGGTGTAGAAGTGCGCGCCGGGCATCCAGTGCCGGATTTCGTCGCCGATCCCGCCGGGCTGGATCACGATCTGCGGCGTCTCCATGGCGCGGATCACGTCCGGGCTGAGCACGGTATCGCCATCGTGGCGACCGTCGGCCAGCAGCATCTGCAGCCAGTGACTCATGTCGTTGGCGCTGGACCAGATGCCACCGACCGCGGCGAAGATGTCCATGTTGTGCGGCCAGTAGCGATGGATCACCACCGGTCTGCCGTCCTCGATGCCGTGTGGCGCGGCGACATCGGTGGCCGCTGCGACGCCGGCTTCGGTGCTGACGGTGCGGGTCATGCCGAGCGGCTGGAACAGGCGCGTGGCCACGTAATCGTTCCAGCCTTTGCCGGTGATCGCTGGAATGAAATGGCTGGCCGCAAGATATTGGACGTTGTTGTAGCAAAACCTGGTGCGAAACCCGTGTTCGGGTTTCTGGTGACGCACCCGGTGAATGAGATTGGCGTCGTCGCTGGAGTACCACGCGGCACCGGGATCGCAGTAGCCGGTGCGGTGGGTCAACAGGTCGCGCAGGGTGAGCTTCTGGGTGACGTAGGGACTCGAGAGCCGAAAATGCGGGAGCTCGTCGACGACCTGCGTATCCCAGGTGAGCTTCTCCGACGACACCAGCGTGCCCAGCGCCGCGACGGTAAAGGCCTTGGTGTTGGAGCCAATGTCGAACAGCGTGTCCGCATCGACCTTGCCGGGCTTGCCCAGTTCGCGCACGCCATACCCGCGCGCCAGCACCACCTTGCCATCCTTGACCACCGCGATCGCGAGACCGGGTACGCGCCAGTCGTGCATCACCTGCTGCACGTAGGGATCCAGTCCCTGCAGTGTCGTCGGGGCGGCGGCCGGCGGCGCTGCCAGCGCCAGTGGCGCGAACAGCAACGCCAGCAGCAACCACCACGAACGCATGCGCATGTTGACCCCGGTCACGACGTCGATACCGCCGCATTGTGACACGGCAGCCATGACGTGCATCCCCATCCGTCAATGCCGGCGGCCACGCGCGACGGACCGCGGTGGGTTCAGCGTGACTGCGTCGCGCCGACCGTGTACGTGTTATTGGCGCGATTCACGTCCGGCAGCACCGCATCCGGGTCGATGGTCGCGCTCCTGATGCGCTTGCCGCCCGGCACCGCGACGTCGAATTGCGCGTGCTGTATCCAGGTTGCGACCGGCACACGAAGTTGTGTCGTGCTGTCGTCCGCGAATGTCACCCTGAGCATCGCAGGCATCGCGAACTTGTCGAGGTTCGCGACCGTCACCTGCGCACCCTTGGTCGGGTCGTTGTCGACATATTTCACGCCGGTGACCGCGAGGTCGAGCTTCCAGTTGTGGGCGAACCAGCCGCGCCAGAACCATGACAGGTCTTCGCCCGCCGCGCTGTCCATGGTGCGGAAGAAATCGGAAGGCGAGGGGTGCCTGAACGCCCATTCGCGCACGTACTGCTTGAACGCCGCGTCGAAGCGTTGCGGCCCAAGCACGACGTCACGCAAAAGCGTCAGGCCATAGGCCGCCTTGAAGTACGTCACGGGATGACGGTATTTCTCTCGAATCGCGTCGGCGCGGGTGAGGATGGGCGGCGCATCGGGCGCGTCGAACACCTGCTTGACGATGTCCTTCGCCGGATCGCCCGTCAGCGGCGCGTACTCGCTGTCCTTTTTTGGCGCGAATTCGCCGCCGTGAGTTTTGCCCCAGTCCGCGTGGGCGATGACATCGACGAAGGTGTTCATGCCTTCGTCCATCCACGCGTTGCGGCGTTCGTCGCTGCCCACGATCATCGGGAACCAGCTGTGGCCCACCTCGTGCACGGCCAGCATGAACAGGCCATAGTCGTGGGCCTTCCACCAGTCGAACACGATGCCCGGGTATTCCATGCCGCCGGCAGTGCCGGCTTCCGCGATCGCATTGGGCCACGGATATTCGACGCCGGTGTATTTCGAGAAGAACTCGACCGTGTACTTCACGTGCTGGGTGGAGTGCTGCCATCCGCCCTTGGCGATGCTCTCGATCGGATACGCCGACTGCGCCAGTGCATGCTTGCCACCGGGCAGGTCGATTCGTGCCGCGTCCCACACGTAGGCTGCCGATGCGCCGAACGCGACATCGCGCGTGTCGTGCATCCTGAAGTGCCAGGTCAGCGTGCCACCCTGCTGCGGGCGGCTGGCGGGGTCGATGACTTCGGCCGGCGTACGGATCAGCACCGTTTTTTCGGAATCGCGGGCCTGGTCGAGGCGGCGGAGTTGGGTCTTCGTCAGCACTTGTTCCGGGTTCACCAGTTCGCCGGAGCCGACCACGATCATGTTGGACGGCACGGTGATCGAATAGTCGAAGTCGCCGTATTCCAGGTAGAACTCGTTGTTGAGGTAGGGCAGGGTATCCCAGCCGCGCAGGTCGTCGTACACGCACATCCGCGGATACCACTGCGCGATCTCGAAGACGTCGCCGTTTTGGGTCGAATACCAGTCGGTGCGCCCGCCGAACTTGCCGGGTACGGTGTAGTGCCAGGCGATCCGGACGCGCACCTTGCCGCCGTGCGCCGCGATCGGCTGCGGCAGATCGATGCGCATGCGGGTATCGCTGATGATGTGCGCCGCCCGGGTCGCACCATGCTCGCCCAGGACTTCCACCGAAGTGATCACGTCGCCGTCCGTGTGCTGGTTCGGCTTCGGCGCGCGGCCGCTGCTGAAATTTCCGCGGGCGTCCTTGCGGTAGCGGTTCTGGTCGAGTTGCACCCATAGATGGTCGAGTGCCCCGGGGCTGTTGTTGGTGTAGGTAATGACTTCCTCGCCGCCCAGGGTTTTCGTTGCCGGATCGAGCGTTGCATGGATCTCGTAATCCGCCCGATTCTGCCAATAGTCGGGGCCCGGGCGACCGTCGGCGCTGCGGTAACGATTGACCGGATTCTGGTAATGAAACGGCGCGAACAAGGCCAGCGGGTCGTATCGGGATGCGACCGATTGGGGCGTGGCCGGTGCCGCCGACGCGAGGGGAACGATCAGGCACAGCGCGAGGGCGTGCAACCAGGCTGTCTTCATGGGAATCCCGGGATTTGGGCGAGGGAACAGATCGCGCCCAGACGCGACGCGCCGAACGTCGAAGCATGCCACGTGCGTGCGGCGCGGTCACGATGACCAATGGCACATCCGCGGCCGCCCCTTCGCCGGTGAAGGGGACGGCGCAATCCCTAGCCGGCTTTCTTCTTCGCAAGCCTCAGCCAGGTGTCGACCACGGTGTCCGGGTTCAGGGACACCGACTCGATGCCCTGGTCCATCAGCCACTCGGCGAGGTCGGCGTGGTCGGACGGCCCTTGCCCGCAGATACCGACGTACTTGCCTTTCGCGCGAGCAGTCTGGATCGCCATCGACAACAGTTTCTTCACCGCCGGATTGCGCTCGTCGAACAGGCCGGCGACGATCGAGGAGTCGCGGTCCAGGCCCAGAGTCAACTGCGTCAGATCGTTGGAGCCGATCGAGAAGCCATCGAATATGTCGAGGAATTCCTCGGCCAGCAACGCGTTCGACGGCACTTCGCACATCATGATGACCTTGAGCGCCGCGTTGCCGTCGATGCTTTCGCCCTGCACGAGGCCATTGGCCTTCAGCACGTCAATGACCTTGCGGCCCTCGTCCAGCGTCCGGATGAACGGGATCATCACCCACACGTTGTCGAGCCCCATCGCCTCGCGCACTTTCTTGACGGCCTTGCATTCCAGCCCGAATGCTTCGGCGAAAGTATCGTCGACGTAGCGCGAGGCGCCGCGGAACCCGATCATCGGGTTTTCCTCGTGCGGTTCGAACTTGGCACCGCCGAGGAGGTTCGCGTATTCGTTGGATTTGAAGTCCGACATCCGCACGATCACGGTTTTCGGATACACCGAAGCCGCAATGGTGGCGATGCCTTCGGCGAGGCGATCGACGTAGAACTCGACCGGGCCGGCGTAGCCCGCAATGCGCTCGTCGATCTTCTTTTTGGTTTCGGTGTCCTGCTGGGCGTACTGCAGCAACGCTTTCGGATGCACGCCGATGTGGCTGGCGATGATCATTTCCAGGCGCGCGAGGCCGATGCCCTGGTTCGGCAGCATCCCGAAGTCGAAGGCGCGCTCGGGGTTGGCCACGTTCATCATGATCTTGAGCGGCGCTTCCGGCATGTCGCCGAGATCGGTCGTGATGCGCTCGAACTTCAGCTTGCCGTCGTAGATGAACCCGGTGTCGCCCTCGGCGCAGGACACGGTGACTGCGTGTCCGTCGGGGATTTTTCCCAGCGCATCGCCGGTGCCGACCACTGCGGGTACGCCCAACTCGCGCGCGATGATCGCGGCGTGGCAGGTACGGCCGCCGCGGTTGGTGACGATCGCCGCGGCGCGCTTCATGATCGGCTCCCAGTCGGGGTCGGTCATGTCGGCAACCAGCACGTCGCCCGCCTCGAATTCATTCATTCTTTCGAGCGACCGGATCACCCGCGCCTTGCCGGCGCCGATCTTCTGGCCGATCGAGCGGCCTTCGGCCAGCACCTTGCCCTTTTCGTTCAGCTGGAAGCGCTCGAGCTGGGTCGCGTGCGCGCGCGATTTCACCGTCTCCGGGCGCGCCTGCACGATGTAGAGCTTGCCGGTGACGCCGTCTTTCGCCCACTCGATGTCCATCGGGCGCTGGTAGTGTTCCTCGATGATCAGCGCCTGCCTTGCGAGCGACTCGACGTCCGCGTCGCTGATGCAGAATTTGCGGCGCAGGTCCTCGGGCGTGGCTTCGATGCGCACGCGTTCGCCGGGTTTGTCCGAATACACCATGCGCTGCTGCTTGGCGCCGAGGCTGCGGCGCAGCACGGCTTGCTTGCCGGCACGCAGCGTGGGCTTGAACACGTAGAACTCGTCGGGGTTCACCGCACCCTGCACGACCATCTCGCCGAGGCCGTAGCTGGCGGTGACGAACACCACGTCGCGGAACCCGGATTCGGTATCCAGTGTGAACAACACGCCCGAGGCGCCGACGTCGGAGCGCACCATCAACTGCACGCCGGCGGACAGGAACACGTCCTCGTGCTTGAATCCGTGGTGCACGCGGTAGGCAATCGCGCGGTCGTTGTAGAGCGAGGCGAAAACTTCCTTCACGTTGTGCAGCACCGCATCGATGCCGGTGACATTGAGGAAGGTTTCCTGCTGGCCCGCGAAGCTCGCGTCGGGCAAATCTTCCGCCGTGGCGGAGGAGCGCACTGCAACGGGGATGGCGTCACTGCCCGCGTCCTTGCAAAGCTTCGCGTAGGCGTCGCGGATGGCTTGCTCGAGATCGTCGGGCAGTTTGGTGTCGACGATCCATCCGCGGATTTCCTTGCCGGCCGCGGTCAATGCGGTGACGTCTTCCACGTCGAGCGACGCGAGGCGCTTCTGGATCCTGTCGGCGAGGCCGCTCTGTTCGAGATACGTCTTGAACGCGTCGGCGGTGGTGGCGAATCCGCCCGGTACCGATACGCCCAGTCTGGCAAGATTGCCGATCATCTCGCCGAGAGAAGCGTTCTTGCCACCGACCCTGGCGAGGTCGGTCATGCGCAGTTGGTCCAGCCAGAGGACGAGCTCGGTCACGTCGATCTCCATGTCCGGACCCGTGGCCCGAGAAGAACCGCCATTCTCGCCGCCCCGGCCGGGGGTGACAAGCGGCGGCGCGGGATCCGGAACGGAACCATTCATGCCGAACCGGTTGCCGCGGGTAAACTCGCCGCTGGCCGCCGCGCGTGTTCCGCGCTGCCGCCGCGCCAGGGATCGAGGAGACGGGATTGAACGGCGACGGACACCGGACGGTTTTCTTCATTTCGGACTCCACCGGCATTACGGCGGAGACCATCGGCAATTCGATCCTGGCCCAGTTCGAAGGCGTCACCTTTGCGGGCCACCGCATTGCCTTTGTCGACACACCCGAGAAGGCGCATGCCGCGGCGCTGCGCATCAAGACCGCGTACGCACAGAATTCCGAGCGCCCGATCGTCGTCAATACCGTGGTCGACCCCCAGTTGTGCGAGATCATCGCCGAGTCCGGAGCGCTGATGATCGACGTGATGGCGCCGTTCATCGGCACGCTGGAGCTCGAACTCGGTACACGCCGTTCGGGTGCGGTCAACCGCGCGCACGGCCTGGTGAACTTCAACGAGTACGAGGCGCGCATCGACGCCACCAATTACGCGCTGGCCCACGACGATGGCGTGAACATCGACTACAGCCAGGCCGACGTGGTGCTGGTCGGGGTGTCGCGGGTCGGCAAGACGCCGACCTGCCTCTACATGGCGCTC
Source organism: Rhodanobacteraceae bacterium (assembly GCA_035717365.1). Classification (GTDB taxonomy): domain Bacteria; phylum Pseudomonadota; class Gammaproteobacteria; order Xanthomonadales; family Rhodanobacteraceae; genus 66-474. The sequence goes on along the minus strand of DASTIS010000207.1, from coordinate 986 downwards.
CACTACGGCGTGAAATCCGCGAATTACCCATTGACCGACGAGGACCTCGAACACGATCGGTTGCCGAAGCTGCTGGAACCGTGCCGCGATCGCCTGTACGGCCTCACCATCGAACCCGTGCGCCTGGCCCAGGTCCGCGAAGCACGGCGACCTGGCAGCGCTTACGCGAAGCTCGACCGCTGCAAGCGCGAACTCGCGATCGCCGACCAGATTTTCCGCGCCGAGAACATCCCGTCACTCAACACCACCCATACGTCGATCGAGGAAATCGGCAGCAAGATCATGGCGCATCTGGGGATCGAGCGGCACATGTTCTGAGGGGAAGTGCCGGTGCCGCGTGCAGCGTCGGAATCGGGTGCGGGTCAGGACGATGCAGTCGCCCCGGGCGGGCTGCCGAACCGGCGCTCACGGAACCACTTCGTCGCGATCCACTTCTCGCCCCCCAGGATCGGCATGCCGGCGTGCTGGCTGCGTTCGTCCAGCAGGCCATCGCGCAGGTAACCGAACCACACGGCCTGTCCGCGCTGCGGGTGGACCGCAAGGTCGAGCTTGGGGAAATAGGTCGAGCCACCGCGTTCGACCTCGCCGAGATACAGGATCATCGTGCCGACCCGGTTGCCCGAGGCGGCCATGATCGCGTGTTCCTGTTGCGAGGCCGGATCGAAAAAGTCGAAGTGCGGTTTGTATTCCTGGGTCGTGCCGTAGTGGAGGATCTGCAGGCCCTCGCCGCACTCGACCGGAATACCGGTCACCGCGCTGATGCGTGCCTCCAGCGCTGCAACGACCGGGTCGCAGCCAACTTCGAGGAAAGTGTCTTCGCTGGTGCGGACGTCACTGGCGGCACGGCTGAAGTTGTCGCCGAGCACAGTCGACTTTTTCAGACGCGTGGACGCGAGCGATTTCAGATGATCGATTTCAGCATCCGTGACGAGGCCGTCGTAGAGCGCGAATTCCATTCCGCCCCTGCCGATCGTGAGCAGGGTGCG
>DASTIS010000206.1:0-5998 GCA_035717365.1 Rhodanobacteraceae bacterium | reverse complement strand
ACTGCGCCAACGCAAGTTCGGCGCCGGACGCGGCATCGAACCGGACCAGCAACGCCAGGACCCGCGCCTTCAGCCTGCGGCGTGCGGCGGCGTCCTGGTCGAGCGAGCCCGACTCGTCGGCGTGCAGCTCGCGACAGGTTTCCGCCAGCGCGTTGCCGAGCCGGCGTGCCAGTGAGTTCTCGAGGGCCTCGCGTGCGGCGTGTACGGCGTCCGGATCAAAGGGCGCATGGCGCCCGCCGAGTTCGAGTTCCGATGGCGGCGTCAGCAAATCGGCCAGCAGCGCGGGATCGCCGGATTGCGCGCGCGCGGCAAACAGGCTTGCCAACGCGTCGAGCCATGCATCCGTGGCGGTGTGTCCGGGTTGGTCGGCCAGGACCTCGTCGAAGGCGCGGCCGGCCAGTTCCTGCGCAGCGTTCCAGCGGTCGAAGCCTTCGGTTTCGTGTTGCATCAGCAACGCGAGTTGTTGCGCGGTGTAGTCGAATGCGACCCGCACCGGCGCGGAAAAACCGCGGCACAACGACGGCGTCGGTTCCGATGCGACGTCGGTGAACACGAAGCGCTGTTCGGCTCCCGTGAGTTCCAGCGCATGGCGGGTCGCCGCGCCGTCGTCGAGCCGGCTCGACAAGGGCGCGCCGGATTCCGCGAACAACGCGACGTCGACCGGGATCGGCAGCGGCTGCTTGTGCGGCTGTCCGGGGGTCGACGGGGTGCGTTGCGCCAGCGTCAAGGTGTAACGCCTTGCCGTCGCATCGTATTGGCCGGTCGCACGGATTTCGGGCGTGCCGGCTTGCGCGTACCAGGCGAGATACGGCGACAGGTCGACGCCGTTGGCCTCGCCCAGCGCGACCAGCAGGTCCTCGATGGTGGCGGCCTGCCCGTCGAAGCGCGCGAAGTACAAATCGGTGCCGCGTCGGAAGCCTTCCCGGTCCAGTTTGCCCGCCAGCATGCGGATCAGTTCGGCGCCCTTCTCGTACACCGTCGCGGTGTAGAAATTGTCGACCGCCTGGTATTCGGCCGTCCGCACCGGGTGCGCCAATGGGCCCGCGTCCTCGGCGAACTGCACGCGGCGCAGGGCGGCGACGTCCTCGATGCGCTTCAGCGCGGCCGAATGCATGTCCTCGCAGAAACTGTGTTCCCGAAACACCGTGAAGCCTTCCTTCAGCGACAACTGGAACCAGTCGCGGCAGGTGACGCGGTTGCCGCTCCAGTTGTGGAAGTATTCGTGGCCGATCACCGACTCGATGCGGCGGTACTCGTCGTCGGTGGTGGTGTCCGGGTCGGCCAGCAGGTACTTGCTGTTGAAAATGTTGAGACCCTTGTTCTCCATCGCGCCCATGTTGAAGTCGTGGGTCGCGACCACGTTGAACACGGGCAAGTCGTAGTTGCGTCCGTAGGCGCGCTCGTCCCAGCGCATCGCGCGCTCGAGTGCACCCATCGCGTAATGGCAGCGGTCGATCGCGTCGGCTTCCGCCCACAGGCGCAGGGTGACGTCGCGGCCATCGGCGGTGCGGTAAGCGCGCTCGATCTTTTCCAGATGCCCGGCCACCAGCGCGAACAGGTAGCTGGGCTTGGGATGCGGGTCGACGAAACGCGCATAGTGGCGTCCATCCGGCAGGTCGCCCGCTTCGACTTCCTCGCCACCCGCAAGCAATACCGGGAAACGCGCACGATCCGCACGCAGGGTCACCGCGTAGCGCGCCAGCACGTCGGGGCGGTCGGGGAAAAAAGTGATGCGACGAAAGCCTTCGGCTTCACATTGGGTCAGCAGGAATCCGTGGCGGCGCGAACCGGACAGGTACAACCCGCACAACTGGCTGTTGTGCGCCGGATCGATGCGCACGTCGAGTTCAAGCACGCTGCCGTCGCGCGCACCGGGGATGCTCAGGGTTTGTGCGTCGAGCTGGTATTCGGATGCCTCCAGCGTGCGGCCGTCGAGTTGCGCCTTGACCAGTTCCACGTCCTCGCCGTCCAGACGCAAGGGCTCGTCGCGATCGCGCGCGAGGACCAGGCGCGAGTGCACCCGGGTTTCGTCGATGCCGAGGTCGAACACCAGTTCGACGTCGGTGACGCGCCAGGCGGGCGGACGATAATCGGCAAGACGAATCGTGGCGGGTGCGGACGGCGATTCAGCGCGGGCTTCGGTATCCATCCGGGCATTTTATCAGCGGGACCGGAAGCGGCGGTGCAACAATGGTCACGGTTGCGGCTCGTACGGACTGCCCGATGAACGATTTCAAAACCCCCTCCGTCGACGATGTCCGCGCCGCGGCCGTCCGCATCGCGACGCATGCGCGGATGACGCCGGTGCTGGATTCGCCGGAGCTCGACGCGCGCGCCGGCGCGATGCTGTTTTTCAAGTGCGAACACTTGCAGCGCGGCGGCGCGTTCAAGTTCCGTGGCGCCTGCAACGCGGTGTGGTCGTTGTCCGACGACGAAGCCGGGTGCGGCGTGGTGACGCACTCGTCCGGGAACCACGGCGCGGCGTTGGCGCTGGCCGCCGCGACGCGCGGCATTCCCGCGCACGTCGTGGTGCCCGAGGGCGCGGTCGCGGTCAAGCTCGCCAACATCGAACGCGCCGGCGGGATCCTGCACCGCTGTGCGCCGACCCTCGCCGCGCGCGAGGAAACCTGTGCGCGCGTGCAGCGCGAAACCGGCGCGACGCTGGTGCACCCTTATGCCGATCCACGCGTGATTGCCGGCCAGGGCACGATCGCGCTGGAATTGCTGCAGCAGGTTCCGGACCTGGACATCGTGATCGCGCCGGTCGGTGGCGGCGGCCTGTCGTCGGGTTGCGCGATCGCATTGCACGGGCTGGCGCCGCAGGTGCGAATGGTCGCGGCGGAGCCCGCCGGCGCGGACGACGCGTATCGATCGTTGCAGCGCGGCGAGCGCGTCACCGACGTGGTGCCGCACACGGTCTGCGATGGCCTGCGCGCCACGGTCGGCGAGCCGAATTTCGAGTTGCTGCAGGCGCACCGGGTCGAGGTGATCCCGGTGGACGATGCCGACACGCTGGCCGCGATGCGGCTCGTCTGGGCAGAGCTGAAACAGACGGTCGAACCCTCTTCGGCCATCGTGCTGGCCGCGGTGCTGACGTCGCGCGAATACTTCGCGGGCAAACGCGCGGGACTGGTGCTGACCGGCGGCAACGTCGATCTCGATTCGATCCCGTTCAGGACATCCCCTGATTAGCGTTGTATCTCAGCAAGCCTCATACACACGATCAATAAACACTTCTCGTCATTCCGGGTTCCATCGCCGATGAAGCTGGCGATGGCCCCGGAATGACGAGCATTGGGAGTGCGCCAATTGGGGATCTGGCAAATCAGGTCTTGATTTGCTTGATACGCCTGAACCGATTTCAACCTGGTTGGACACCATTTCACCCATCTGCTTGATTCACCGCGTCTCGCCCCGTGAGACCGAAATGGGTATACATTTGTATACCCATGGCACCCACTACGACCCAATTGCGGATCCTGCGGTTCGTGCGCGAGTACCTCGTCCGCCACGGCTATCCGCCCAGCGTGCGCGACATCCAGCGCGCGTTCGGGTTCGCCTCGCCCCGCTCCGCCGCCAAGCACCTCCGGGCCCTCGAAGCCCAGGGCCTGATCGAACTGCCGGCGCGCATCGCGCGTGGAATCCGGCTGGTGGGTGGCGGTCCCGCCGTCGACACGGGTGCCTTCAGCCTGCCGCTGGTCGGCAAGGTTGCCGCCGGTGCGCCAATCCTGGTCGAGGCGAATGTCGAGCGGACCCTGCGCGTCGATCGCGCGCTGTTCAAACCGCAACCGGATTACCTGTTGCGGGTCGCCGGCGATTCGATGGTGGATGCCGGGATCCTCGATGGCGACCTGATCGCGGTGCGGCAGACCCCCGAGGCGCGCAACGGCCAGATCGTGGTGGCGCGGGTGGACGATGCGTTCACGGTGAAGGTGTTCAAGCGCGACCGGCGCGGTATCCACTTGTTGCCGCGCAATCGTGCCCATGCACCGATCGAGGTGGACCCGGATTGCGATTTCGCGATCGAAGGGCTGTATTGCGGCCTGGTGCGGCAGGTCTGACATGCATGCCGTCGTCGCCCTCGATGATCTGGTCCGCAAGCGCCGCATCTGGCGCGGCCAACCGGCGACATTGCCGCCGAGCGCGCAGCCGACGGGATTCGAAGCACTGGATGCGGCGTTGCCCGCGCGTGGCTGGCCGGAAGCTTCCCTCACGGAGATCCTGCTGTCTGCGGATGGCACCGGCGAACTGCAACTGGTGTTGCCGACGCTGGCGCGCCTGACGCAACGCGGCGAGCGTGTGGTGGCGGTGTCGCCGCCCTATCTTCCGTATGCCCCGGCGTGGCAGGCGGCGGGCGTGGATCTGCGCCGACTTGCAATCGTCGATGCCGTGCGCGAACACAGGGCGTGGGCGATGGAACAGTGTTTGCGTTCGGGCACGTGCGCGGCGGTGCTGGGCTGGTTGCCCGATGCCGGCGACAAGGTGTTGCGGCGCCTGCAGGTTGCAGCCGATACCGGCCGGGCACTGGGCTTCGTGTATCGCGATCGCGCGACGCTCGGCAATGCTTCGCCGGCGGCATTGCGGATCGAAGTCGAGCCCGGGCGCCTGCGCATCCACAAGTGTCGCGGCGGCAACCCGCCGCTACCGATCGCGTTCGCTCGTGACCTTGCCTGATGCGGGGCGCGCGATGCTGTGGGCTTGCGTGCTCCTGCCGTCCCTGGCCCTCGATGGCGCCCTCCGCAGGCGGCCGCCGCTGGCGCAGCCGTTCGCGCTGGTGCATGGACCGGCGCGGCAACGCACGCTGATTGCGGTCAATGACTCCGCGCGGGCGGCGGGGTTGCGTCCGGGCCAACGTCTCACCGAAGCCGAAGCGTCATGCGGGAGCCTCGTGACCGGGGAACACTCCTCGCGCCGGCTCGCCGCCGATCTCGGGCTGATTGCGGCGTGGGCGTACCGTTATTCCTCTGAAGTCGTGCTCGATCCACCACGCGCGGTGGTGCTGGAGATCGGCAAGAGCCTTGGCTTGTTCGGTCCGTGGGCGAAGCTTGAAGCGCGACTTCGCGAAGAACTCGCGGAGCTCGGTTTCTGCCACCGGATCGCCCTGGCGCCGACGCCACACGCGGCGAAGGTCCTGGCGCGTGCCCACGATGGCGCATGTGTCGCCGATCCCGGCGCGCTGCCGCAGGCGCTCGCACGCATTCCCGTTGCGCGTGCCGGCTTGCCGGACAATGCCGCCGAGGCGCTGTCCGGCATGGGCCTGCACACGCTCGGGCAACTTTTCGGCCTGCCGCGCGCAGCGCTGCAGCGCCGTTTCGGCGAGGGCCTCCTCCAGTCGCTCGATGTTCTGTCGGGGCAAGTGCCGCACGCCCTCGCGCGCTACCGGCCCCCACCGCGTTTCGATGCGCGCATCGAATTGCCCGCCGAAGCCAGCAATATCCAAAGCCTGCTGTTTCCATTGCGACGCCTGCTCGGCGATCTCGCCGCGTTCGTGGCGGCGCGCGATGGCGGCGTGCAACGTTTCGTCATCCGGTTTGGACACGCTGACGCGGCACCGACGGATATCACGCTCGGATTGCTCGCACCCGAGCGTGACGCGGCCGCGCTGTTCGAAGTCGCCAAACTTCGCCTGGAACAAGTCCGCCTTGCGCACCCGGTGCTGGAACTCGGCGTGCATGCGGATGCCTTGCCGCCGCTGGCGCCGGCAGGTCGCGACCTGTTCGATGCGCGGCCTGCGCACGCGCTGCCGTGGGAAGCCTTGCGCGAACGCCTGCGCGCACGTCTGGGTGCGGATGCGGTGTATCGGATTGCCGCCGATGCGGACCCACGGCCGGAGCGCGCGTCGACGCGTCCTTGCGATGTGTCACGCAGCCAGGCCGTGAGTGGACAAGTGGTGTTGCCGGTTCGTCCGGCCTGGTTGCTGGCGCGTCCGATCCCGCTGCGCGGTCCGCCGCCCAGGATTCTTGCCGGCCCCGAGCGCCTCGAAACCGGCTGGTGGGAT
>DASTIS010000205.1:0-3231 GCA_035717365.1 Rhodanobacteraceae bacterium | reverse complement strand
GGAGATCCAGAAGGCCATCCTGGAAGGCGGCAATTCGATGCAGATTGCCGAGGCAGCGCGCCGCGCCGGCGTACGCAACTTGCGCCAGTCTGCGCTGATGAAAGTACAACAGGGCGTCACCAGCCTTGCGGAAATCGATCGAGTTACCAAGGATTAGTGTTGTTGAACCCCTCTCCCTCCGGGAGAGGCGGCGCGGAGCGCCGAGCGCGTAGCGCTGGGGTGAGGGTCCGGCGACGCACGAACGTTTCGCGTATCCGGACCCTCACCCGCCCCTTCGGGGCACCCTCTCCCGAAGGGAGAGGGGAAAAGCGAACTGGCCCTTCGGGGCACCCTCTCCCGGAGGGAGAGGGGAAAAGCGAACTGGCCCTCCGGGCACCCTCTCCCGGAGGGCGAGGGAAAAAGGCGATCCGCCCCTTTGGGGCAACCTCTCCGACCAAGGGAGAGGGGAGAAGCAATTGAATGGGGATGTAGTCATGGCCACAGCCACCGTTGCAAGCAAGTCCAATCCCAACGTCGGCGCCGCGCGCGCGGCGGTCAAGCAATTGACCGTGTACGAGTGGGTCGCGCTGGACAAGCGTGGCGTCAGGATGAAGGGCGAGATGCAGGCCCGCAACGCGAGCCTGGTCAAGGCCGAACTGCGCCGCCAGGGCATGAATCCGCAGGCGGTGAAGGAAAAGCCCAAGCCGTTGTTCGGTTCCGCAGGTTCGCGCGTCAAGCCGCGCGACGTGGCGATCTTCAGCCGCCAGATCGCGACCATGATGGCCGCCGGCGTGCCCATGGTGCAGGCGTTCGAGATCATCGCGGGCGGCCAGCGCAACGTGCGCTTCAAGAACATGCTGACCGACGTCAAGCAGAACATCGAAGGCGGCTCGGCCCTGCACGAGGCGATGGCCAAGTACCCGGTGCAGTTCGACGAGTTGTACCGCAACCTGGTGCGCGCGGGCGAATCGGCCGGCGTGCTGGATACGGTGCTGGACACGGTCGCGACCTACAAGGAACGCATCGAGAACATCAAGGCCAAGATCAAGAAGGCGTTGTTCTATCCCGCGATGGTGATGGCCGTCGCCGTGGTGGTGATCCTGATCCTGCTGGTGTTCGTGGTGCCGGTGTTCCAGAACGTGTTCAAGAGCGCCGGCGTGGCGCTGCCGGCGTTCACGCAGATGGTCGTGTCGATGTCGGAATTCATGCAGTCCTACTGGCTGCCGTTCCTGGTCGTCGTGATTGGCGTGATCGTGGCCATGGTCATGGCCTACAAGCGCTCGGAGAAGGCCGCGCACTTCGTGGACCGGATGTCGCTGAAGATCCCGATCATCGGCAACATCCTGCGGCAGTCGGCCATCGCGCGTTTTGCAAGAACGCTGGGCGTGACCTTCCACGCCGGCGTACCGCTGGTCGAAGCACTGGATTCGGTGGCCGGGGCCACCGGCAGCGTGGTGTACGGGCAGGCCATCCGCAAGGTGCGCGACGACGTCGCGGTCGGCCACCAGTTGCACCTCGCGATGGCGCAGTCCAACCTGTTTCCGAACATGGTCACCCAGATGGTGGCGATCGGCGAGGAGTCCGGCGCGCTCGACAAGATGCTGTTCAAGGTCGCCGAGTTCTACGAGGAAGAAGTCAGCAACGCCGTCGACACCCTGTCCACCCTGCTGGAACCGTTGATCATGGTGGTCATAGGCATCCTCGTCGGCGGCATGGTCGTCGCGTTGTACCTCCCGATCTTCAAGCTGGCCGGCACGTTCTGACGGGGCTCGAACCCCTCTCCCTCCGGGAGAGGGTGGCGCGCAGCGCCGGGTGAGGGTACGCCAGCGCAATGCAAATCAAACCACCCTTGCCTACCCGAACGCGCAAGTCGGCACGGGACCTACGGCACGAAAGCACCGACGCCGAACGCGCGTTGTGGTATCGCCTCAGGGCCGGGCGGCTAAACGGCCTGAAATTCCGGCGCCAACATCCGATTCCACCGTACATCGCGGATTTCTACTGCCAGGAGGCTGAGTTGATCGTCGAGCTCGACGGTTCGCAGCACAATCCGCATGCAGATGCTGCGCGAACCACAGCGCTGGAGCGCCAAGGCTTCAAAATTCTCCGCTTTTGGGACAACGAGGTTCTACAAGAAATGGATTCCGTCCTCGAAGCCATCGGAAGCACTGCGCGGACACGTACCCTCACCCACCCCTTCGGGGCACCCTCTCCCGAGGGGAGAGGGGAAAAGCCGCGGGTTTCTCTCCGCGATGGCGAGGGAACTTGAACTTCGCCTCACTGGTGCAGCCATTCGACCTCCCCTTCGCCTTCTGGGTTGCCATGGCGGGCGTGCTCGGGCTGATCGTCGGCAGCTTTCTGAACGTGGTGATCCTGCGCCTGCCGGCGCGGATGGAATATTTCTGGAAACGCGACGCGCGCGAGATGCTGGAGCTGGCGGAGGACGGTGAGTCCGCGCCGCCGGACCTCGTGCGCAAGGGCTCGCATTGCCCGCGCTGCCGACATCCGTTGGCCGCCTGGGACAACATCCCGCTGCTGTCGTGGCTGCTGTTGCGCGGCCGTTGCCGCTATTGCAAGGCGCCGATCTCGAAGCAGTACCCGCTGGTGGAACTATTGTGCGGCGTCGCCAGCGCCATCGTCGTGTGGAAATTCGGGCCCACCTGGCCTTCGGCGGCGGCGCTGGTGTTCACCTGGGTGTTGATCGCGGCGGCGGGGATCGATTTTCGCACGCAACTGTTGCCCGATTCGATGACGCTGCCGCTGGTGTGGCTGGGCCTGCTGCTGGCCCTGGTGCCCATGTTCGTGCCGCTGCGCGAAGCCGTGATCGGCGCGGCCGCGGGGTACCTCGCATTGTGGGCGGTGTACTGGATCTTCAAGCTCGCCACAGGCAAGGAGGGCATGGGCTACGGCGACTTCAAGCTGTTCGCGGCGGCCGGCGCGTGGATGGGCTACGGCGCGTTGCTGCCGGTGATCATCCTCGCCGCGCTGTCCGGATCCATCATCGGGCTGGTGATGTTGCGCATGCGCGGACAGGAGCGCTCCATGCCGATTCCGTTCGGCCCGTTCCTGGCCGTCGCAATGTGGATCTGGCTGGTCGCGGGCGACCGAATCTTCGCGGCGTATCTGCACCTCACCGGCTTGCGGTGAGCCGCCGCGAGCGTCGCGCCATGCACGAATCCCGCAAGCATTTGGTGGTCGCGCTGACCGGCGGTGTCGCGTCGGGCAAAAGCGCCGTCGCAAGTCGCTTCGAGG
>DASTIS010000204.1:0-11229 GCA_035717365.1 Rhodanobacteraceae bacterium | reverse complement strand
GCGGCCAGCGAGCCCCAGCGTGATGACGTGAAGGGCACCGCGAGGCTCGGTTTCGAATCGTCGAAGTGCGGCTCGATCGAATCGTCGAGGCGTTGGTACCGGTTGACCTCGCCCCATGGCACGCCCCAGTAGCCGAAGTCGCGGGTCAGGGTGTCGACCGCCTTCGCCAGCGTATCCAGGCGCATCGCCGGCGTGGCTTTCCCGGCGATGTAGTCGATCTCGCGCAGGTCCGTGGTGTGGGCATCGAGTCCGCTGGCTTCGGCCTTGGCGGTGACCTCATTCCACATCGCGTCGCCCCAGGTCACCGCGAGCGTCGTGGGGATCGACGCGGTGCCCCAGCGGTAGTCCCAGTGCCGCAACACGCCAATCGGACCGGCCAGCTTCGTCCGCAGAGGATCGTTCGTGGCCAGCGCGTCGTAGTCCTCGACCAGGATCGGGATCAGCCGCGCGAATGCGGGCAGGTACGAATCGAAATCGATGGCGATCAACCCGGCCTTGGTCAAATCGCTGGCGCCGGTCAGCATCGCGGTTGCGTGGATGCCGCGCGCGTTCTCGCCGAACGAATCCATGTATTGCGGGAAGTCTTCGCGCTTGGGACTGTACTTGCCGGCCGCGGAATACGGCCAGTCGTTGGTGTTGATCACCCATCCGTTCGGCGGGTTGATGGCGTTCGGCATGTCGTTCAACGACGTCGTGCCTTGCCACGAGGTCGCGGGGTTGCTTCCGTCGACGGGTTTCAGGTAATCAAACTGGTTGTCGCGCTTGGGGATGAACTGGGGTGCCAGAAACGCGATATTTCCCTTGTCGTCGGCAAAGATCGTGTTGTTCGACGAGTTGGCCTTGAGTTCGGCGACCTTCATGTAGCTTGCAAGGTCCGTCGCCTTGGTGCGCAGCCAGCTTTGCTCCAGTGCGGGGATCGGGCGGTTCATCAGCGCCTCCGCGATCCATTTGCCGTGTTCCCCGGCGACGATGGGCCCGTGTTGGGTGAAGTACGCGGTGAAGGTGCGCGCCTTCATCGAACCATCGTCGGCGCGGTAATGGATGGTGATGGCGCGCGTCTTGACGGGTAGCCACTTGTCGCCAAATCGGTATTGGTAACCATCGCCATCTTTACGGATGGTTTCCTCAAATTCGTCGACCGCGTCGACGCCGGTCGAGGTGTGCATCCAGCCGATGTGCCGGTTGAACCCCTGGTAGATGAAGAACTGACCCCAGGTCGAGGCGCCGTAGGCGTCGAGCCCCTCGTCGCTCGACATCTGCGATTCGGTGCGGAAGTTGAACGTGACATGCGGGTTGATCAGGAGCAGGGCGTGGCCGTCCGCCGAAAGCTTCGGCGCGATCGCGATGCCGTTGGAGCCGGTCGGATCCACCCACGTGGCGGGTCCGGATCGTGCGAGCGCGACGGCTGTCGCACGATCGGCACCATAGAATTTCGCCAGCTTGGCAAGGTCCACCCGTTCGATGTCGCCGCCGATGCTGCCTTCGGTGAACGACAGCGCCATCCAGGGTTCGTAGCGCTCGATGACCTTGGGATGCACGTCCGGGTGCGTGGCGAGATACCAGTTCATCCCGTCCGCCCAAGCGTTCATGAGCTGCTTCAGCCAGTCCGGGCTTTTCGCGTAATCCTGCTTCAGCACCACCGGATCGATGAAGAGCTGGTAGCGCAGGTCGTTCCAGATCGCCTTTTCGCCCTTGGCCTGCGCGGTCCAGCCGAGCGCGGTGAGGTAGTTCATCTCGACGCGGTTGAAGTCGTCCTCGCATTGTGCGTAGATCATCCCGAACACGGCATCGGCATCGGTCTTGCCGTGGATATGCGGGATGCCCCAGTCGTCGCGGGTGATCGTGACCCGCGTGGCCTCGCGCTGGAGGCGCGCATATTCGGGACCGTGCCGTGCAACCGGGGTTTGCCACGCGGGCGGCGCAGCGGCGTCGGCGTGGGCTTGTGGCACGCCAAGCGGGGTGAGCAGCAACGCGGCGAGCAGGGCACCCGCGCAGGCGCGTGGAATCACCGCAATACGTGCGAACATCGACCATCCCCTCGGCAAACGCTGGAATCGTGCAACCTTAACGCGAAATCGCGACTGTCGTGCATCGATGTACGCCGCGGCTCTGGATAGATGGACGAATGGGCGCGGCGATTCCCGCACGCGAGCGTTGGCGTACGAGTGTCGTTGTCGCAAGCAACCAGGGGATCAGGCGGCGCTTCCCTTGTCGTCATTCCGGGGCCACCTGTGACGAGCACGGGCGCAACCCGACTGCGTTGGCAGGACTGCCAACGCGAACGTCGAAGGCGGCCGACAGGCGAGCGCAATGGATGGCGCGAGTCGATCCGGCGTTCTCGTCTTGACCGAAAAACAGTCACCGGGTTCCGGGTTCGGCCTGCGATGAGGCCGCAGGCCGCCCCGGAATGACGATGGATGGTGTTTACATGGATGCCCGCTGGTCGGCATCGGTCTTGCGAATCCAGGTTTGCGTGCGCCCCAGCATCGGCATGCCGATGTAGCCGCGCACGTCGAGTTTCTGCCCGTCGTCCTTGAGCGTCAGCTTGACCCTGTAGGTCTTGCCCTTGCCCGGGTCGAGGATCTGGCCGCCGCTCCACTCGTTGTCGCCATCCTTCTTGACGCCCCACATGATCGTCATGCCTTCGACCGGCTGGTTGTGGCGTTCACCCTCGCACTTGTCGCAGATCGGGTGCGGGCCCTGGTCGGAAAACAGCACCTGCTTGACCATCCCCTGCAGCGTGCCATCGGGTTGTTCGGTGATTTCGATGATGGACTTGGGCTTCCCGGTGGCGTCGTCGACCTGCGTCCAGGTGCCGACCGGGGTGTCGGTGGCGGCATACGCCGCAGTGGCCAACAACAGGCTGAACGCGATGAGGGCGGAGCGGACTGTGATACGCATGGAAGTATCTCCGGGGTGGATGGTCCCTAGCGTGCGCGAAGGCCGCATGCGCGTCAACTCCGCGGTTGGCGGCGCCGGCGGCTGACCGACATCAGGGTTCCTGCGAAAGCTTCTGGCATAATTGAGAGTCTGCTTGCGTCAGGAAGTTGCATGGCACCCGCCGTCACCCAGGATCAGGTCCGCGCGCGCCTCGCCGCCATCGTCGATCCGCACACCGGAGCCTCGCTCGAAGAGAGCGGCGAGATCCGTGCGATCGGGGTGGACGGCGAGCGGGTCGCGGTGGAAATCGTGCTCGGTTACCCGGCCGCCGGCTGGCGCAAGGATTTTGCCGCCAGGATCAAGGACGCGCTGGAAGCCGATCCCGCGGTCGCGCAAGCCACCGTCTCGGTGACCTCGCGCATCGCCACCCACAAGGTCCAGGGCAACCTGATGCCGCTTCCGGGCGTCAAGAACATCGTCGCGGTGGCCTCGGGCAAGGGCGGCGTCGGCAAATCCACGGTCGCGGTGAACCTGGCGCTGGCGCTGGCCGCGGAAGGCGCCAGCGCCGGGGTGCTGGACGCCGACATCTACGGGCCGAGCCAGCCGCTGATGCTCGGAATCCATGGCCGCCCGGAATCGCCCGATGGCAAGACCATCATCCCGATGACCAACCATGGCCTGCAGGTGATGTCGATTGGATTCCTGGTCGGCGACGATACGCCAATGGTGTGGCGGGGGCCGATGGTGACGCAGGCGTTGTCGCAGCTGTTGAACTCGACGCGCTGGCAGGACCTGGATTACCTCGTCGTGGACATGCCGCCCGGCACCGGCGACATCCAGTTGACGCTCACCCAGCGGGTGCCGGTTTCCGGGGCCGTGATCGTGACCACGCCGCAGGACATCGCGCTGCTGGATGCGAGGAAGGGCCTGAAGGCGTTCGAGAAAGTGTCGGTGCCGGTGCTCGGCGTGATCGAGAACATGGCCACCCATGTTTGTTCGAACTGCGGCCACGAGGAACACGTGTTCGGTTCCGGCGGCGGTGCAAGGATCGCTGAACAGTACGGCGTGCCGTTGCTGGGCTCGCTGCCGCTGGATATCCGCATCCGCGAGCAGGCCGATGGCGGCAATCCCACCGTCTCGGCGATGCCCGATTCGGATCTCGCGGCACGCTACCGCGAAATCGCACGCAACGTCGCCGGCCGGTTGTCACTGCAGGCCGAGCGCGACATGACGGGCGTGCCGAACATCCGCATCGAGAACGATTGAGGACCCGCACTTCGCTGTTACGCTTCCCGGTCCCGGAGTTTCGGGCGCCTCATTCCATACCGATTCCCAAGCATGAGCATCAAGAGCGACAACTGGATCCGCCGCATGGCCGCGACCGGCATGATCGAACCGTTCGAGCCCGGCCAGGTCAAGGAAAACGGCAGCGGCCGCATCGTGTCCTACGGCACGTCGAGCTACGGCTACGACGTGCGTTGCGCGGACGAGTTCAAGATTTTCACCAACATCAACTCGACGATCGTCGATCCCAAGGACTTCGATTCGCGCAACTTCGTCGATTTCAAGGGCGATTGCTGCATCGTTCCGCCCAATTCGTTCGCACTGGCGCGCACCGTCGAATATTTCCGGATCCCGCGCAACGTGCTGACCATCTGCCTCGGCAAGAGCACCTACGCGCGCTGCGGCATCATCGTCAACGTCACCCCGCTCGAACCGGAATGGGAAGGCCACGTGACGCTGGAGTTTTCCAACACCACGCCGCTGCCGGCGAAGATCTACGCCAACGAGGGCGTGGCGCAAATGCTGTTCCTGGAATCCGACGAGGTCTGCGCGACCAGCTACCGGGATCGCGGTGGCAAGTACCAGGGGCAGAAGGGCGTGACGCTGCCCAAAACATAGGGCCGATGCCTTCTGCCATCGATACCGTCATCCGGTTGGATACCGGGTCGGTTTGATAACCGGTCCGCCCCCGGCTCCGGGCATGGCGCCGAAAGCGCGGAGTCCAGGGACAAGTGGCGCTACGACTTCGTCCGCCCTGGTCACGCAGCCTGCCCCGGGCTTGTCGGGGACTGGGCGCGAACAGTTCGAATTTCGAATCAGGCCACCACCGCTGATTGCCTGCTGCGACGCATTCAGCTTGTTTGTGGCAAACTTCGCGGTTACGGCGATGCGAGCCACTTTCACCGATCGACAATGGAGACCGTTCCCATGACTTTGCGTTCGTTTTCGACGCGCCTCGGCGGCGCGGTCCTGCTGGCGACGATGTTTGCACTGGCCGCCTGCACCGGCAACGTGCGCAGCGGTGGCGAAACCACGGTCGTCGTGCCCCAGCAGTACGACATGACGATTGGCGCCTTCAAGGACAATCATTTCCTGCTGAAGGGCGCGGTGTTGGGTGCCCCGGAGCTGGAAGCGCATTTCCGGTATCTGCAGGACCAGAACCAGTTGCCCAAGACGGTGCTGCTGGAGGACTCCGATTCCGACAAGATCAGCAACGCCGATCTCGAGGAATTCGCCGCCCTGCAGTTGAGCTTCCACTTCACCGGCTACGTCATGCACAAGGGCAAGCTCACCCTGATGAGCGCGGTGGCGGCACCGGAGAAAGACTCCGACAAGAAATAGCCGCCTGCTGCGGGGCCGGCATCGCTGCAGGACGCAGACGTACCGCTCACGCCACGGAGCCCCCGGGGACGCGCGCGTCGCGATCGGTTGTCAGCGCGGTACGAACGATGATCTCGATGGCGCGCTGCATGTCGGCAACCGGCATCCCCGGTTCGCGGTGCCGCGCCGCCTGGTCGGGCAGCCACGGTACGTGCACGAAACCCGCGCGGGTATTGTGGCGCCGCCGCAAGGCGTGCATCAGCGCGTAGAACACCTGGTTGCACACGTAGGTTCCGGCGGTATGCGAGAGATGCGCGGGAATGCCGGCTTGCCCCAGGGCCGCCAGCGACGCCTTGACGGGCAACGTCGCGAAGATCGCGGCCCGGCCGCCGCGCAGGACCGGGACATCCACGGGCTGTGCGCCGGCGTTGTCCGGAATCCTCGCGTCGATCAAGTTGATCGCGACCCGTTCCAGCGAAATGCCGTCCCGCCCGCCTGCGAGGCCGACCGCGATGGCCACGCGTGGTTCGGCTCCGCGCACGGCACGCCACAACACGGGAAGTGAGGCATCGAATTCGGTCGGCAATTCGACCGCCACGACGCGGTGACCTTCGATCACGCTGCCGTCGAGGGCGCGTATCGCCTGCCACGAAGGATTGATGGCTTCGCCGCCGAACGGGGCGAAGCCGGTCAGCAGCACGGTGGGTTCGCGTCGGCGCGTAGTCGGATTCAAAAGCGGAACACCAGAAAGTACATCAGCGCCAAGTTTACGACGAGCAGCACTGCGCCGGTTTTCCATTGCGCGCGAATCACGTCGTTCTGGTTCGGCAGTTCCAGCAGCGCCACCGGCACGATGTTGAAATTGGCCGCCATCGGGGTGAACAGGGTGCCGCAATAACCGGTGACCATTCCGATGGAGCCGAGAATGGCCGGATTCGCCCCGTGCAGCTGGATCAGCAGCGGCAGGCCGACGCCCGCCGTCAGTACCGGGAACGCGGCAAAGGCGTTGCCCATGATCACCGTGAACAACACCATCCCGAGCCCGTAGGCGATCACGCAGGCGAGGGCGCTCTGGACCGGGATCATCATCCGCACCAGATCGGCGACCGCGGTGCCGACACCGGTCGCGGCAAACACGCCGCCCAGCGCGGCCAATGTCAGCGGCAACAGCGCGGCCCATCCCAGGGTATCGAGCAGACGCCGCCCTTCGGCGATGCCGGCGGAAGGCTTCGCGTGCGTCACCCGCAACGCGGCAATCAACGCCACCACGCACGCCAGCGCCAGCCCGGTCAGGGTCATCCGGGTCTTGTCGAATACCGCCACCCCGCCGATCACGAGGTAACCGCCGAACAGCGCGACCAGCAGGGTGACCAGCGGTATGAGCAGGGCGGGGCCGAACAAACGGTGGCGCAGGTGTTTCGCGTCGGCTTCACGCTCGGCCGTGTCGCGCTCGACGAGGTGTCCACGCTTCATCCGCGGCGACAGGATGGCCAGCGCGATGACCCCGGCGCCGGCGAGTTGCGCGGGCAATTCGTGGTGGGCTTCGGTTGCCTGCACCACGTAACGGCCGCCAGCAATCAGGGCCGCCAGCACCAGCCAGAACGCCGCGTGCGACCAGCGCCGGTCGCGCAGGTTGAACCACGCCGCTCCGGCGAGGAACAGGGCGATCAGCCAGTAGGCGTGTTCGATGCGCAGCACGTCAGCCGCCGGACCGTTCGGTTTCCGCTGCGGCGTCCCGGCGTCCGATCCGGCGCGCGAACAACACCGTGCGTGTTGCATGGATGAAAAACGCTGCGATCGCGGTTGGCAGCGCCCACAACGCGATGTGCAGCGGTTCGAGTTCGATGCCGTGCTGGGAATAGAAGCCCTGGATCAGCAGCACCGCGCCCAGCGCGATGAACACGTCCTCGCCGAAGAACAGCCCGACGTTGTCGGTGGCGGCGCTGAAGGCGCGTACGTCGTTGCGTTCGCTCGTATCCAGCGGTTCGCCGCGCCGTTCCGCGGCAGCCTCGGCCATCGGTGCCAGCAGCGGGCGTACCGTTTGCGCCTGGCCGGCGACATTGGTCAGCCCCAGCATCGACATGATCTGGCGCAGGCCGAGATAGGCGATCAGCAGGCGCGAGAGCGTCAGCCCACGCAAGGTGGAAATCCAGTTGCGCGCGTGCTCGCGCAGCCCCGCGCGTTCGAGCACGCCGATCGCGGGCAGCGTCAGGATAAACAACAGCAGCGCGCGTTCGGAAACGAAGCTGTTGCCGATCAGCGCAAGGATTTCACCGATGGATTTGCCGGCCGCGAGTCCGCTGACGATCCCGGCGGCCACCACGACCGGCACCGGGTTGAAGCGCAGCGCGAAGCCGACGACGACCACCAGCACGCCGAGCAGCGGCAACCAGTGCATCACGCCGGACGTTCCGCTGCGTTGACCTGGATCCCGGCATGTTCGAGCGCCTGGCGCAACGCCCGTGCAAAGTTTCCGGCGCCGGCGCGGTCGCCATGGATGCACAGGGTGTCCGCTTCGATACGCACCGTCGCGCCATCGTCCGCCGTGGCTTCGCCGCGCATGGCAATCGACACCGCCTGCGTGGCCGCCGCGTCGATGTCCTCGATGACCGCCCCGGCCCCGGATCGCGGCGCCAGCGAACCGTCGGCGCGGTAACGGCGGTCGCAGAATGCTTCCCGCTGCACCGCGAGGCCCGCCGCACGGCCCGCGTCGACCAGTGCGCTGCCCGCCAGTCCGACCAGGATCAGGGTCGGATTGAAATCGCGAACCGCGGCGACAATGGCGTCGGCGAGATCCCGATCGCGTGCGGCCATGTTGTAAAGGGCGCCGTGCGGCTTGACGTGGTGCAGGTGCGTGTCGGCCGCGCAGGCGAAAGCGTGCAGCGCACCGACCTGGTACAGCGTTTGCGCATAGGCTTCATCCGGCGTGACCCGCATCTCGCGCCGCCCGAAGCCCCGCAAGTCGTCCAGCGAAGGGTGCGCGCCGATCGCAACGCCGTGCTCGATGCACAGTGCGACCGTGCGCCGCATGATCGACGGATCGCCGGCATGGAAGCCGCACGCGATGTTGGCGGACGAGATCCAGGGCATCACGCCCGCGTCGTCGCCCATGCGCCAGGCGCCGAAGGATTCGCCGAGGTCGGCATTGAGGTCGATGGTCTTCACAGGGGCAGCAATGAGGGGTGGATCAATCTGCTTTCAGCCGGCGCCGGATGGCGTCTTCCAGGTTCTGCAACGCGCGTTCGCGTGTGCGCAACGCCCGCAGCGCATCATCGAACGTGCAGCGCATGAAGCGTAACGCATCCCCGGGACGGCGTTGTGCGAGCCGCGGCAGATCCACCGCGGCAATTTGTCCGAGACGCGGATAGCCGCCGCTGACCGGGCACTCCGGCCCGAACGCGATGGGCTGGCCGGAGGGCGGCAGTTGCAGCAACCCCGGTACGCAACCCTCGCTCACCATTTCAATGGGCGAGCCCCATTCCAGCTTGTTGCCGCTCAGCCTGATGCCGACGCGGTTGGAGTCATTGTGAACGACGAACGTCCCTGAAAACAACTCCTTGCGCGATATTTCTGTCAGATTATCGAAGTGCGTGCCGGGGATCAGACGCAGCGGCTTCTGCGGGTCGCCCGCGAACCACGGACGCGGATCGATCCGCCAGTTAATGGGGTCTGGCCCACTTTTCCCTGGATTGTGGTGGCTCCATGAGGTATCGCGGAAAAGTGAACCTGACCCCTTTTTGGCTGACCCCGTTTCGAGCCGATCCCTCGCACGCAACGGCCTTCCGTCGAGCGGACCGAGGCGCGCATTGGCGTCGGTACTGCGGCTGCCGAGCACGGATTCCACGTCGAATCCTCCCGCGACTGCGAGATAAGCGCGGCATCCGGACCGCATCGCGCCGAGTTCCACGTCGCAGCCGGCAGGCACCCACACCGGCGCCCACATCGCCGCATCGCCGCGACCGACACGAAACACCATTGGCGCGCCGGTCACCGCGATCCACGCGCCGTGGCGAAAGCGCAAGGTCGGGCCGAGCAGGGTGATTTCCAGTGCGCACGCGTTGCCCGGATTGCCGGCCAGTGCATTGGCGATGCGCAGTGCCGGCGCGTCGAATGCGCCGGAACGACCGATGCCGAGGTGTGCGAAGCCGGGGCGGCCCGTGTCCTGCAGCGTGGCGAGCAATCCGGGCTTGACGACTTCGATGGTCATGTCGTTGCCCGGGCCAGCGCCTCGAATTCGTCGTTGTCGATCGCGCGAAAATGCACCTTGTCGCCGGGCGCGAGCAGGCAGGGCGGCTCACGTCGCGGGTCGAACAGCACCCGCGGCGTGCGACCGATCAATTGCCAGCCGCCGGGCAGCTCGCACGGATAGATCCCGGTTTGCGCGCCGCCGATCCCGACCGATCCCGCCGGCACGCGGGTGCGCGGATCCGCGCGGCGCGGCATGTGCAGCGCAGGATCGAGTCCCAGCAGGTACGGAAAGCCGGGCGCGAAGCCCAGCATCGCAACGCTGTATTCCACCGCGGCGTGTTTCTCGATGACCTCGCCCGGCGAAATCTCCGCGTGGGCCGCTACTTCGACGAGGTCGGGGCCGTATTCGCTGCCGTAGCGCACCGGAATTTCGATGATGCGTGGGGAGCTTCCGGACGCATCTGATTTTTGCTCGTCATCCCGGCGAAAGCCGGGACCCGGCGTCTTTGCGCTTGCATCCAGAAGAACGGCACGCACGATTTCCGCCAGGTGCTCGTGCGGCGGCTTGCCGGGTTCGGCGTCAATTCTGGCAAACGGGTCGAATCGCAGCAGCAAGCTGGCGTACGCTGGCGTGATGTCCGCTACGCCTGGCAATGCCGCTTCGCGCAACGCGCGTGCCGCCTCGTGTACGCGTGCGTTGACCGTTGCGTCGATGCCGTCGCCGAAACGCAGCAGCAGGGCGTCTTCGGCCAAGGTCTCGACGGTATAGTCAGCCGTCACGGTTGGCCCGCGAAATGCCATTGAAATCCTCGCAGTAATCCTGGCCCTCGGCCTGCAACCGGTTGACCAGCCCGTTGCGTACGTCCGGCATGTAGTGGTCCGCCAGGCCAGATCCCCACACTGGCCCCGGCCACGCGGGATCGCCTTCGCGCCGGACGACGACGTGCACGTGCAGTTGCCGGACGATGTTGCCCAGTGCGCCGACGTTGAACTTGTCGCATGGCGTGACCGCGCGCAGCGTTTTCATGGCGTGTTGGGTTTCGTGCATCAACCGCGTGCGGTCGGCCTCATCCAGATCATCGAGTTCGACCAGGTCGGGCTTGCGCGGGACCAGGATCAGCCACGGGAAGCGCGCGTCATCCATCAGCAACACGCGACAGAGTTTCCAGTCGGCGACGAATACCGTGTCCGCGGCGAGGCGCGGATCGAGTTCGAAGCGCGCATCCGAAGCATCGCTCATGCGTGGCTCGCGAGTTCTTTGTCAAAGAACGCCAGGGTCCGTTGCAACGCCAGCGGCGCGCCGACCGGGTCGTAGTGCGTCGGATCGATGTCGCGGTTGAACGCATGCCCGGCGTCCTCGTAAACGTACACCGGCGCGTCCGGGTAGGCGTCGCGGTGCTTCTGCACTGCGTCGGACGTGATCGAGCGGTCCCTGGCGCCGAAGTGGAACATCACGGGTGCACGCAAAGGCTGATCGAGGAATGGCACGTTGCGCGCGCCGTAGTAGCTCACCGAGGGCAGGCCGAGGCGCTGCGCCGCCAGCAGGGCGACCGTACC
>DASTIS010000203.1:0-4953 GCA_035717365.1 Rhodanobacteraceae bacterium | reverse complement strand
TCGATGCTGCGCTTCGACGCGCGTGCGCGCGAGAAGGGTTACATCGCCACCCCCAGTTACACCCAGGTGATCGAGCCGGTCAACGCCCGCAGCATCGGTCACTGGCATCAGTATCGGAAATATTTCGAGCCGGTGCTGCCGATTCTCGCGCCCATGCTCGAGCACTGGGGCTACCCGGTCGATGTCGATCAGGCTGCCGGAGCGCACTGATGGCACTCACCGATCGCCTGTTCGCGCCGCCTGCCTCCGACGCCGCGAAGATCGAGCACCGACAGGCCGAGCTCGCCCCGCGGCTGCGTACACTGATCGGTCGCGCCGGTGATGCGCTGGCCAATGGCGATCTTTCCTCCGCGCAGCGCGTGCTTGCCGATGCCCTGGCGATGGCCCCGGGACAGCCCGATGTGCTGCGTCTGTACGCTCTGTTGCAGGCCGAGGTCGGCAACCTGCATGGGGCTTCCGTGAACTTCGAGGCCGCGATCGCCGCAGCGCCGGATGACGCGCTGGGCTACTGGCAATTCGCGCAGGTGCGCGAACGCGCTGGCGACATCGCGGGCGCATTGCAGTGGCGGGAACGCGCCGTCGCCCGCCTGCCCGATTCGCCGCTCGCCTGGGCCGACCTCGGCGAACACCTGTTCAGCTACGACAGCGTCAACGCTTCGATTGCGCCGCTTGAACGTGCCGTGGAATTGGCGCCCGATTACGCGCCGGGGTTGTTCAAGCTGGGCAACGCCTACGTGGCCTGTGGGCGTCCGGACGATGGCGCCGCGATGATCCGGGCCGCGTTGCAGCGGGAACCGGCTTTCGGTGCGGCGTGGATCGGCCTGGTGGACATCAAGACGGTCGAGATCACCGACGAAGAACTGGACCGGATGCGCGGGATGCTGGCCAGTCCGCGGATCGATCCGGGCGAACGCACGGCGCTGGAGTTCGCGCTCGGGATGGCTTACGAACGCGCAGGACGGCACGCCGACGCCTGGGAGCGGCTGTCCTCGTCGAACGCGCGGCGCAAACGCGAACTGCGGCCGTGGTCACGCGAGCAGTTCCGCGACCGGGAGCGCATCGCGATGGAGGTCTTCGGAACCAGCCATGCAGGGGCGGCCGATTCCGCGCTCGGCGAGAACCTGATTTTCATCGTCGGCATGCCACGATCGGGCACGACCCTGGTCGAGCAGATCCTGGCTTCGCATTCGCAAGTCCATGGTTCGGGTGAGTTGCCCGCGCTGCCACAGGTGCTGACCGAGGAGTCCACCCGCCGGCAACAGCGCTACCCCGAATGGGTTCCGCAGGCCAATCCCGGGGATTGGGAGCGGCTTGGGCGGCGGTATCTCGAGCTGAGTGCGGGGTTCCGGCGCGATCGTCCGGTTTCGACCGACAAGCTGCCCAACAACTGGCGCGCGATCGGGGCGATCAGGGCCATGCTTCCCGGCGCACGCATCGTGGTGTGTCGGCGCGACCCACTGGAGAACTGCTGGTCCTGCTTCAAGCAGTATTTCACCCAGGGCTGGGAATTCACGTACGATATCGAGGATCTCGCGACGTTCTGGAAGGGATTCGATCACGCCGCGTCGTACTGGACGCAGCATGCGCCGCAGCGGGTTCGGGAACAGCGCTACGAGGCGCTCACCGAATCTCCCGAGTCCGAGATACGCGCGTTGCTGGCGTTCTGCGGCCTGACCTGGGAGGACGCGTGCCTGAACTTCCACGAATCCCGTCGTGGTGTCCAGACCCTGAGCGCGGCGCAGGTTCGCCAGCCCATGCACAGGCACCGGTCGACCGCCGCCGATTATGGTCCGTTGCTGGATCCCTTGCGGTCGGCACTCGGGTTGCCGTTGTCCGCGGGTACGGCGCATCGTCGCGGTTGATCCTGTCGACGGTGCAGTACATGTTGCAACCGGTTTCCCCATCAACATCGAGGCGTCGCAGTCATGTCCCTCACCCGCGCAATTGAAATCGATGGTCGACCCCTGAAGATCTACGACGACCTGGTACCGCTGCCCGAAATCAAACGGCTCACCAACGCCTTCCTCAGTGCCGCTTTCGTCTGCGACGAGGTGGCCAGGCCCGATACCTATGCGGCGCGTCACTGGCAACTGACCATTCCCATCGAGACGGCCAGGCAGCTGGTGGTGTTCCAGCCTACGCTCAAGGTCTTGCAGGACTTTCCCGGGCGCAGCCATTACCGGATATTGCGCGTGTACTGCAACCACGTCTCGTACGGCGACATGCTGTTCACGCACACCGACGTCCACGAAGGCAAGGAGGGCCTGACGGCACTGTGGTACGTCGCACCGGAATGGGACGTGGAGTGGGGCGGAGAAACCCTGCTCTACGACAAGAACCAGGACGCGGTCGCGTGCGTCACCCCGCGTCCGGGTCGCCTGGCGATTTTCGACGGCACGATCCTGCACGCAGGGCGACCGCCGAACCGCATCTGTTACGCGCCCCGTTACACCCTGGCGTTCAAGCTGGAGCCGCCGCCCGCCGCGTGAGTTTCATTCGACGGACAGTCGCGAGAGTTCGGGGATGTAGGGCAGGTAATGCTCCGAGCGGTTCACCGATCGCGTGTGGATCGGTTGCCGCGCTTGCCACAGGCTGGCGGTACTGATCACGTTGTCGGATCGACGATCTGTTGCAACATTGCCTGCAGCCGCATTCGGGATGCCGATCCACCCAATCAACTCCGCGACCGCTTCTTCGGGTGCCGCGACCAAGTCCTCGTAGCGGATCGCGTGGATCGATCCGGGATACCGCTTCCTCCAATGTTCCATCAGTCTTCCGCAATCGCGCATCACCCGCGCGATGTCGTCGAAGTCGTAACTGTAGCCCTGCACGTCCTCGAGGAAACACTGCATCCACAACGACAGCGCGTTGTCACGTGCATTGCGCCGGCAGTAAACGACGTGCGCGTCGGGGAACAGTGCCAGCGCGAGATCCACGTAGCGGAAGTTCAGCGGCTGCTTGTCGACGAACCAGCGCGCGGGGCCGGCATTGTCCTGGCGAACCTGTGCCACATAGGTCCTTGTGGCGCGTTCCAGCGCGGCGCCGTCGGGCGTGCCCTGCAACGCCGGTTGCAGCGCGAGTCGCGCAAGCCACGGTTGCTCGCCGCGGTTGCACACCCCCGGAAGCCGGCCCAGCCGCTCCGCCAGCAAGGTAGTGCCGCTGCGCGGCATGCCCACGATGAAGATCGGCGAGAAATCCGGCGTCGGCGCGGCGCCCGGCACGTTCGACGCCGCTGCGAGGCGCGCTTCGATCGCGCGACGCCAGGCCTTGCGCGACCAGGCCGCGTTGCGTTTGCGGATCGCGTTGCCAGGCCGCAGGTTTTCTGCAGCATCGCCGTAATCGCCGATGTCGTCGCAGGCCTTGGCGAGGGCGAAATGCAGTTCTGCGCGCGCGAGGTCGGACAAGTCGTCGCGTCGAAGGCCGTCGCGGAAGCGTGCGAAATCGGGATGCGCGGGGTCCGGGTAGCGCAAGGTACTCGCCAACCCGATTGGTACATGCCATTCGACCGCGCGCGGGTCGTGGTCCAGGGCGAACAGATAGTGCGCGCGCGCGCGTTCGAATTCGCCCGTCTGGACCGCGAGCATGCCGGCGTAGGCGTGCAGGCGCGGATCGCCCGGGTTCACCTCGATCGCGGCTTTCGCGATGGCTTCGGCGTCGCGCTTGCGATCGGATTCGTCGAGCAGTTCGATCGCCGCGATCGAGAGGTTTGCATCGCGCCGGTTCACATCTGCCGCGAAACACGCGCGCAGGACCCCGGCGGCCGTGGCGGTGCGCCCCTGTTCGCGCAACATGCGTGCCAGGGAAAATGCCGACGCGGCATCGTCCGGGTGCTTGGCGAGCAGCGTCCGGAGCGCGGCTTCCGCCGCATCGGTCAGGCCGCACTGTTGCAGGATGCCCGCCTGCGCGCGGCGCAGCTCGAGCGATTCGGGAAATGCCTCGATGGCCTGGTCCGCAATGCTCCGCGCACGCTGCAGATTGCCGCGAAGCACCTCGGCGCGTACCGTCGCAAGCAGATCCTCTTCGCTGCGTGGGCCGGCCAAGTTCAGGTACTGGCGCCGTACGGCGGCATGCCGAGGCACCGCCGCAACGGATCAAGCTGGCCGCCGTAACGCTCCGCGTGGGCGGTATCCGCGCGCAACGGCTGCCGCACCTGGGTGGCGCTCGGAGAACGCACTTCGCGCGTGGTCTCGTGGAAACGCACGCACGCTTCTTCGAAGGGCAGGCCACAGGCATCGAGCAGGTTGCGGATGGCTTGCTCCGGCTCGCGGACCAGCGCTTCGTAGCCGTGCTGGTACACGTGCGAGGGGTGCAGCGTGGCCCAATGGGTGGCGCTGCGGTCGAAGTCGCGCCAGAACGCGGCGAGGTCCTCGGGGGTGCGGGTGTATTCGTTGTTGAACAGATGCTGCCGATAGCATGAGAAGCAGGTTTCCAGCGGATCGCGCCGGCAGATCACGACGTGTGCGCCCGGCAGCATCGCGCGGATCGCGCCGACATACATCCAGTTGCCGGGCAGCTTGTCGGTGAACCTGGGCCGTTGCTTGCGCCAATAGGCCGTGCGCTCGAGGTAGCGCTCCCCGAGGCGCTGCCAGTCGCCGGGTTGCATGTCGTGGACCCAGCGCGGAAAAGGTTGACCCCGGCGGCGCGATTCTTCGGCCAGTACCAGCGACAGATCCGGCAATTCACCCGCGCCTTCCACCTGCGAATGCGATGCGAGGATCTGCTCAACCAGCGTGGTACCCGAACGCGGCATCCCCACGATGAACAAGGCTTCGTGGCCGAGATCGGGATCGGATGCGGATGGGCGCGGTGGCGTGAAGGCGTCATCGATCGCGCGGACGGCGTTCGAGAACCCCTTGGCGTCCCAACGTTGGCGCAGACGCGCAATGGCGTTGGCCTCCTGCAACGCATCCATCGACTCGTCGTAGCGGCCTGCGTCATCGAGCGATTTCGCCA
>DASTIS010000202.1:0-3582 GCA_035717365.1 Rhodanobacteraceae bacterium | reverse complement strand
ACCCGGGTCGTGCATCCAGTGACGAAAGCCGTCGGTGTCCGGGTCGTACCGGTTCAGGCCGGTGCCTTCGCCGCCGACCCACAAGCGCCCGTCGCGATCGACCAGCAGGGCCGAGACGTCGTTGGCCGGCAACGACGCGGGTTGGTTCGGATCGTGGCGGAAGACGTGGAATTCGCGACTGTCGTAGCGCACCAGTCCATCGTGGGTGCCGATCCAGAGGTAACCCGCGTGGTCCTGGGTCACGTTGTAGACGTCCGCCGACGGCAGGCCATCGGCCACGCCGTAGCTGCGAAAGGTCGGCGTGGGCGGCACGCCCACCGCGGCCGGCGTCGCACCGCTCGCCAAGGTTGCCGCCAGCAACAATGCCCCCAGCATTTCGCGCCTCCCCACGAACCGGCTTCCGATAATGCCGCAAATGCGCGGGCGATGCGCGTGGCGCCGCGCTGTGCGACGATGTTTGCCCCATGAAGGAGGTGCTCGTGCCCCGGATCCCGCCATGGCTGATGGCAATCGCGTTGCTGGTCTCCGGCGCGGCAATTGCGCACCCGCTCGACTACCGCATCGACACCGTGCATTCACAGGTACTGTTCAGCGCCGACCACGATGGCTACTCGCGTCCGGTCGGAAGGCTCGTCATCGCGCGCGGCTGGCTGCGCTTCGACCCTGATGACTGGGGCGCATCGAAAGTCGTGGCCGACATCGACCTCGCGTCGGTCGATCTCGGCGACAAGGACTGGGACGCCTCGGTCACCGGGCACAATTTCCTGGATGCCGGAATGTTCCCACTCGCGCATTTCGAGAGCGAATCGGTGACGAAAACCGGCCACAACACGGGCGTCCTCGACGGCAAGCTCACCCTGCATGGCGTGACGCTGCCGGTGGCCATCGACTTCACCGTCAACCGGGTCGGCATGACCCTGTTCGGTTTCGAGACCATTGCGGGGTTTTCCGGGCACGCGACCCTCGACCGCACCCGATTCGGCATGACCGCTTTCCCCAAGGCGGTCGGCACCGAGGTGACGATCCGGCTCGAAATCGAGGCCAAGCTCGACCGCAGCGCCGAGCACGACTACCGGCAGGCGGTGGAGAAGGCACGTGCGTCTGCGCAGCACTGAAGCGGGCTGGGGCGCGCCCATGCGCGCTCTCCACTGGCTGATCGCGGCGTTGATCCTCGCCCAGGCGATCATCGGCCTGACGATGGTGGGCATGGGGCTGACGCCGGCCAAGGTGCGCGTGTTCGCGCTGCACAAGTCGGTTGGCCTCGCCATCCTTGCGCTGGTCCTGTTGCGCATTGCGTGGCGCCTCGGCGAACGTCGTCCTGACGACCCGCC
Source organism: Rhodanobacteraceae bacterium (assembly GCA_035717365.1). Classification (GTDB taxonomy): domain Bacteria; phylum Pseudomonadota; class Gammaproteobacteria; order Xanthomonadales; family Rhodanobacteraceae; genus 66-474. The sequence continues at coordinate 2,251 of DASTIS010000202.1, read as the reverse complement.
CGCGACGCCACCCTGGCAGCACCGGGCGGCGCGCGCGATGCACCTTGCGCTGTACGTGTTGATCCTCGCCATACCGCTCAGTGGCTGGTGGTTCAACTCCGCGTCGAACGCACCGCTGGTATGGTTCGGGCTGTTCGAGGTGCCGGGCCTCACCGGCGGTTATGATCCGGTCTGGAAGCCGCGCGCGCTGCTGCTGCACCAGACCCTGTTCTGGCTGCTGGTTGCGCTGCTCGTGGGTCATGTCGGCGCGGCCTTGTGGCACCACTTCCGGCAGCGCGACGACGTGTTGCTGAGGATGTTGCGCGGTGCCCCGAAAAACGGAAACAAGCGATGAAACACTGGATTGCCCGGCTCGGCTTGATCACGATCGCGCTGCTTGTCTTGCCCGCGCCCGCGCTGGCGCAGACGTGGCAGGTCGATGCAGCGCACAGCAAGCTCACGTTCACCAACTCGTACCAGGACGTTCGCTACACGGGACAATTCAGCCGCTTCACGGCGGCGATCGATTACGACCCGGCCGATCTCGCGCACGCGAAGTTCGATGTCACGGTCGACATCACCAGCCTCGACACTCAGAACGCCGAGCGTGACCAGGCCGCGCTCGGCGCGGCTTTCTTCGAAACCACGAAATTTCCGCGCGCACACTTTGTCACTACGGGTTTCCGCAAGACGCCGAACGGCGAGGTACTGGCCGATGGCACCCTGACCTTGCGAGGCATCACCAAGCCCGTGACGTTGGTCGTGAAGTTCGTGCCGCACGGCGACACCGCGACGCTGGACGTGACCGCGCAACTGAAACGCCTCGATTTCGGCGTCGGCACGGGGGAATGGTCGGACACATCCATGATCGGCAACGGCGTGACCGTGCACGGCCACCTGTTGCTGCGTTCCGCGTCGCCGTTGTAGGAGAGCGCCTGCGCGCGACCGCGGATCCCCTGGCCACGAGATAGCTACTGCCATCGCGCAGGCGCGCCCCTGCAGAGGATCCCGGAATTACCGTGGATGATCCAAAAATCCACGGAGTGACTCGGCATCGAACGGCCAGCCCAGTTCGCGGCCCGAGTCCTCGTCGCGCAGCACCGGGACCCGGTCGCCATAGCGCGCTTCCAGCGCGGCGTCATCGTCGATCCACGTGCTCGCGAACTCCGGCGCGCGCATGCGGGCCAACAGCGCGACGGCTTCGTCGCACAGTTGGCAGTCGTCGCGCTGGTAGAGGGTCAGGCGGGGCATGGTCGCGGTTGCAACGGCAAGCCCCGCAGCATAACCGCACGGCCGCTGGACACGGAGTGCACCCCGCTTCTCTACGCGAGATCCAGCGTGCTGGTGAGGTCGCCCGGCGCGACGCCGGTGTGCGCGCGCATGCTGTGGTCCCGCAGCACGATGCCTGGTAGCGGATCGAGTCCGAACAGGCGGTTGAGCAAGCGCTGGATGGAACCGGTGTCGGCGATGGTGTGGTCCACGTGTCCCTTCCTGGCGTGCGGCGAGACCACCAGTGCCGGGATCCGGGTGCCCGGTCCCCAGCGGTCGGCCCGGGGCGGCGCCACGTGGTCCCACCAGCCGCCGTTCTCGTCGACGGTGATGATGGCCAGGGTTTCATCCCACCGCGGGCCGTGTTCCAGCGCATCGATGATGCGGGCGACGTGGTCATCGCCGGCCGTGACGTCCGAATAGCCGGCGTGCATGTTGAGGTCGCCCTGCGGTTTGTAGAAGCTCACGGCGGGCAGGCGTCCGGCTTCGATGTCGGCAATGAACTTGTTGGTGGCAGCGTCGTTGCCGGTGCCGCCGTCGCGCAAGTGTCGCGCGCGTGCATCGGTGCCGGGCCCGAACTGCCGGAAATAATTGAGCGGCTGGTGGTGCGGCTGGAAGTCGGGACTGACCGGAAACTTGTCGCTCAGGCCGTGGCCGCCCTTGCCCTCCAGCGCCATCTGCCACGCGCCGCCGTACCACGCCCAGTCGATGCCGCGCGCGGACAGGGTGTCGCCGATGGTGAGGTGGTGTTGCGGCGGCAGGATGTCGGGTTTGGACAGGTCGGCCAGCAGGGGATTGTCCGGGTCGCGGTTGAAGCTGGGCGCGTACGCGGGGCCGAAGGTGTTGACCGCGTGGAAATCCGGTGACAGCGCGGCCGCCGAGGCGAATTCCGGCCGTCCGTCCATGGCGCTGGCCGGAGACTCGTCCGACAGTTTGAGCCGGTGGCCGGTGGGGCCGTCCTCGAGCATGGCGATCCGGCCATGGGCGGGGCTGTGGTCGGCAT
>DASTIS010000201.1:0-2212 GCA_035717365.1 Rhodanobacteraceae bacterium | reverse complement strand
GCGTGGCACGCGGCTACGCGGCGCTCATGTCGCAGGCGCGAGCCCGACGGACCTACGGCTACGTGCTGCTCAACGCCATTCTGCAATCCGGTGTCTTCACCTGGCTCGGGGTGTACCTGCACCAGCGCTTCGGCCTCGGCGAAACCGGCATCGGCCTCGCGTTGCTCGGCTACGGCATCCCGGGCTTGCTGTTCGGGCCGATCATCGGCAAGCTCGCCGACCGCTATGGTCGCGCGTGGATCGTTCCCGTTGGCGTGGCGTTGACCGGGGTGTGCGCGTTGCTGCTCGCGCTGCCGCTGGGACTCGTTTTCGTCCAGATCGCCATCATCCTGCTGTCGCTCGGTTTCGACTTGACCCACCCGCAGCTCGCGGCGATCGCGACCGACCTGCGTGGACCGCGAGGCCAGGCCGTGGCGCTGATGGCGTTCTCGCTCTTCGTCGGTTTCGGGCTTGGCAGCCTGTTGTTCCAGGCCGCATTACCGCTCGGCTTCAGTGGCGCGCTCGATCTGTTCGGCGCCGTCGCGCTGGTCGCCGCCAGCGCCGCCGGTGTACTGTTCCGCGACGAGCGGCCCGGCACACTGCAACCGCTGCCGGCTCCAGCGGGGGGAAGCAGACATCGGTGCGCCCATGCGCCGCGGTCGTGACCCCTTCCCCGCCCCGATTCCACTGGACACAGACCGATGCGAGCCATACAAATCGTCGAACCCGGAAAGCCGTTGCAATTGCATGAAATCGCGACGCCGGAACCCGGGCCGGACGAAATCCGGGTCAAGGTCGAGGCGGCCGGTATCTGCCACTCGGATGCGCACTATCGCGCCGGTACCGCCAGCGTGGCACGGTTGCCGATCACGCCGGGGCACGAAATTGCGGGACGCATCGACAAGCTGGGCACCGGCGTCACCGACCTCGCGGAAGGCGATCGGGTTGCCTTGCACTACCTGCTCACGTGCGGACACTGCGACTACTGCGCGCGCGGGCTCGAGCAATTCTGCCGCAGTGGCTGCATGCTCGGCAAACACGTCGACGGCGGCTACGCCGAATACGTGGTGGTGCCGGCCCGCAACGCCATCGCGATTGCCGACACGGTCAGTGCCGCCGCAGCAGCCATCATGATGTGTTCCAGTTCCACCGCGTTCCATGCACTGCGCAAGGCACGCATCACCGCCGGCGACCGCGTGGCGGTATTCGGCGTCGGGGGTCTGGGCATGTCCGCCGTACAACTGGCGCGCGCCTGTGGCGCAGTCGAGGTGTTCGCCATCGACGTGGATACCCAAAAACTTGGCATGGCCGCGAACTACGGCGCACACCCGATCGACCCCGCCGACGGCGCGCCCGACCATCAGCTTCGCGAAGCCACGCACGGCCATGGCGTGGATGTGGCACTGGAGTTCGCGGGGCTGCCGCTGACGCAAAAACAAGCGGTGGCATCACTGGCGGTACAAGGCCGCGCGGCCCTGGCTGGCATCTCCGGCGCACCATTCGCGGTGGACAGCTACGCCAACGTGATCAACCGCGAGGCCGAGATCGTCGGCGTGTCCGACCACCTGCGCGGCGAGTTGGTCACCCTGATGGAGTTCACCCGACGCGGGCTGCTCGACCTGGAGAGCGTGATCGCCGACCGCGTACCGCTGGACGCTACAGAGATCAATCGCCGGCTCGACGCACTGGCCGGATTCAAGGGCCACACGCGCTCGGTCATCCTGCCCTGACGCCACGCGCCACGCGCGGCCGTTCAGTCCTCCATCGGAATCAGCACCCACAGGATGATGTAGACGATGATGCCGGGAAACGCTGCGGAGAAGATCGACACCAGCACGTAGATGATCCGCGCAAGCGCGGGATCGAGGCCGAAGTAATCGGCGAGGCCGCCGACAACGCCGGCCAGCCAGCGGTCATGGCGCGAACGGTGCATGCGGCGTGAGGCATTCATGACTCGATTGTATATGGACGTGGGCAGCCAAATGCGGCACAACGTGACGACGTCCGAACCATTATCGTGGCGTCATCCCCGCGAAAGCGGGGATCCATTTTCACGTACGCCACCAACATGGATTCCCGCTTTCGCGGGGATGACGGCCGTGGTTTTCAACGCGTGCGCTTGGCCAGCCACTCGTGGATCGCCGACGGCACCTCGCGCTGGGCGCGCCCGGACACATAGATGCCGATGTGGCCGCCCTTGAATTCGAGCTGGGTGTAATCCTTCGTTCCGACC
>DASTIS010000200.1:0-4455 GCA_035717365.1 Rhodanobacteraceae bacterium | reverse complement strand
AACCATCGTCGTCACGCAGCCCGAGTTGGCATGTCGAGCGTGACGTCACCGACCTGTCCGTGCTGCTGAAGGCGGCACATCCCGGCAATGCGGTCCTCTACAACATCTACAACAGTACCTACAACGGTCTGATCACCGGCAACGCGGAACTGGATTTCTACCCGGCGACGCCGGAATTCCCGGCGCCGCGGGTGCCCGATCAGGTACTTTCGCTGGGCAGCGATCCCGCCGGCAACACGGTCTCGATCTACACGGACCAGACGCCGATGTCGCGCACTTTCACGCTGCCGACCAATATCGACCGGGCCTATCTGGAGGTCACGGCGGAACCGCAATCGGGCGACGAGTTCTGGTATTCGTGCGGTCCCGACGCCTACGCCTCGATCACCGGCTGCGGCGGTACCGCCTTTCGTGAGGCCGAAGTGGCGATCGACGGCAAGCCGGCCGGTATCGTGCCGATTTCCGGCTGGGTGTACACCGGCGGCGTCGATCCCTATCTGTGGCGACCGGTCCCCGGCGTGCAGACGCTCGAATTCGAACCGTATCGGGTCGACATCACGCCGTTTGCAGGGTTGCTCGACAACGGCCAGCCGCATACCGTCAGCGTCAGCGTGGTGACCGGCGATCCGACCTTCCAGAACAACAGCCAGCGCTTCGATACCGCAGCAACGCTGTTGCTCTACCAGGACACCCATGTCACGCAGTTGACCGGCGCGCTGGTCCAGGACACGGACAGCGGCGTGCACCCCGTGCAGCAGAACGTCGCCAACCCCGACGGTATCCATTACACCTTCGGCGTCAGCTCGCATCACAGCCTGGTGACGCGCGGGTATCTGGACACGCCGCACGGACGAGCGTTCTCCAATGTAGTGCAGGATGTTCGCTTCAACAACGACCAACAAGTCGTCAATGGCGACACGCAGTTCGTGCAGGACATCCAGCAGACCAGCAGCGCGTTGCAGCGTTCCTACGGCCGTCCGTACGAGGGGCCGGCGGACACCACGATCAACTGGTCGTTCCCGCTGACCATGGGCATCAACGTCCTGTTCTCCAGCGACGGCAGCTTCAGCCAGGCCACCACGGTCCAGCAAAACTATTCGAACCGATACAGTGAAGGCGGCCCCGGCGGACACTTCGCTTCGAACCGCAATCAGACCGGCAACACCGCCGACACGCTGAATTTCGATGCGAACGGCAATTTCACCGGTCCGAGCGGCCGGGACGCCAGCCAGAGCTACGCGTACCACGATTCGAACGGTTCGTGTTACAGCCGCAGCATTGCCGCGTCGGCCGGCGCGATCACTACGGTCACGGACGGCGCTGGCTGCAAACAGCACCGCTAGCTTGCGCGAGGCACGCATGGCGGTCGTCGGCGCGGGCGAGCCGGCGGCCGCTTCCGCGGGAAAGTGGGAAGCTAGTATGCTTCGCGGATGCCTGAATTCGGCTTGGCGATTTTTGTCGCCGAACTTTCTTTCCACGAGCGACCCCCAAACAGCGCGAGGATTCCACGCATGCCATGTTTCCGTCTCCGCTTCCGCCGCCGCGTCGCCCTCGGCGTGAGTTTAGGCATCGCAGCAGCTTGCACGGCCCTGCCTGCCCTCGCCGACTCGCCCGTCGCGGTCACATTCCAGGCAAGCAATCCGTGGACGCAGGAAGTCGGCAGCGTCGATCGTCGTGACGCCTCGCACGACTATTCGGTCGCGGTCGCGGCCGGCAAGACCTTGCAGATCAACCTCGTCACGCGCGATCCGAACGTGTTTTTCAAGGTGCGCGACCAGACCCGTGACAAGCAACTGGTGGACACCTACAAGACTGGCGCCACGACCTGGTCCTCGCCCAACCCGACGGCAACGTCCTACCTCATCCACGTCTACGTCGACCCGTACGCCATGCAGCGCGGGGAAGAGGCGAAATACGCCCTGCAAATCGGGCATTACGGTCCCGAAGACATGCAGGCCGCGACGACCGCGGTGACGTTCCAGGGCGGCAATCCGTGGGTCCAGCAAGTGGGGACGATGAATGCGCAGGCGACCTCGCACGATTACACGGTCGCGATCGCCGCGGGCAACACCCTGCAAGTCAACTTGATCGCACGCACCCCGGGCTTGCACTTCAAGGTCGAGAACCAGGCCGATGCCACGCAACTGGTCGACACCGCCAGCACCGGCGCCACGACCTGGTCCACGTCGGTTGCCGCGGCGACGACATACACGATCCACGTCTATGTCGATCCCGCGGCCGTGCCGCCCGGGAAAAACGCGCAGTACGCGCTGCAGATCGGCCAATACCCGGCGCAGAATGCAGGTGCCGCGGCAACACCTGCACCGGCCAGCACCCAAGCGCCCACCGCTGGAGTTCCGGCTTCGGCGGGCGCCGCCAGCCGCTGATCCACGCGCCCCGACGGAGCGCGATGTGGCAGGTGACCGTGCCTTTCAGCACGGTCGCGCCCACCCGCGCCAGCGTTAAGCTCGCAGACTTTCCCTGGGGAGTCCGTCGATGTTCAAACCTTGGCTCGCCACGGTTTTTGCCGTGGCCACCGTCGCTGCCTGCGCCATCCCTTTGCCGGTCCACGCACACGCAGCGACGAAAGACGCCGGCAACAAGTCCGGGTACCAGCTTCCGCCATTCCCCGCGACGGCCCACAAGAACCAGACCACGGTCGTCGCTGGCCACACCCTCAAGTACACCGTGACGGTCGGCTGGCTGCCGGTCCGCGACGCGAAGGGCAAGACGATCGCGCAAGTGGTGTACACCGCGTACACGATGCCCGGCAGGAACCGGCCCGTGACCTTTGCGCTGAACGGCGGACCCGGGGCGGCTTCGGTGTTTCTGAACTTCGGTGCGATCGGGCCCAGGATCGTCAGTTTCGGTGCGCCGGGCGACACGCCCTCGCAGCCGGCTGCCCTGCACGACAACCCGAACACCTGGCTCGGGTTCACCGATCTGGTGTTCATCGACCCGGTTGGCACCGGCTACAGCCGCGCACTGGTGGGCGACAAGCAGGCGACCAAGGATTTCTACTCCACCGACGCCGACATCCATTACCTCTCGCAGATCGTCTATGACTGGCTGGTGAAGAACGGCCGGATGCAATCGCCCAAGTACATCACCGGCGAAAGTTACGGCGGCTTTCGCGGCCCGCGCATCACCTATTACCTGCAAACGCGGCTCGGCGTTGCGATGAACGGCATGGTGCTGCTGTCGCCGTATCTCGATCCGATGGCGTGGAGCGACAAGAATGTCTCGCCGATGGCATGGATGACCACCCTGCCCTCGATTGCCGCCGCGCACCTTGAACGGGAGGGCAAGCTCGATGCTGCCAACATGGCGCCAATCATCGCCTACACCCGCGGCGCATACGCCCAGACGTTGCTGAAGGGGCGCAGCGACACCGCCGCCTATGACGCGATGATCAGGAAGGTCACCGCAATCACCGGCCTCGACCCGACCTTCGTGGAGCACTCGGGCGGACGCCTGGACACGCAGGCGTACCTGCGCGAGGTGTATCGCTCGGAAGGCAAGCTCGGCAGCCGTTACGATTCCAACTACACCGCCTGGGATCCGTTCCCGTACGCGCCGCACCAGCGCAGCGGCGATCCGATCCTGAATGGCATCATTGCCCCGACCACCACCGCGATGGTGCACTTCGTGACGCAGACGGTCGGCTGGAAATTCGACGGCCAGTACCAGACGCTCAATTACGCCGTCAACCGTTTGTGGCACGACGACGACGATGCCGAGCAGGGATCGGTCAAGCAGTTGCGCGAAGCCGTGGCCAACGATTCGAACCTGCGTGTCCTGATCGCGCACGGCTGGGACGACCTGTCCTGTCCCTTCATGGTTTCGGTGTTGATCGTGGACCAGATGCCCGCCATGGGCGATCCGACCCGCGTCGAGGTCAAGGAGTATCCGGGTGGCCACATGTTCTATGCCCGCGCCGCGAGTGACGCGATGTTCGTCAAGGACGTGCGTGCCTTGTTCGACAAACGTTGAAATCGCGCACAGGCCTTCATGCCGCGCAGGCCTCGCCGCGCTGCTCGCCACCGCGATGCTGCTGGTCGGCGGGTGGGCATGCGCGGACAACGCGCCTGCGCAGTATCGCGTGATCGGTTACGCAACGGGCTGGAACCCGGCACAGGACAAGGATGTCGACAAGATCGACACGCTGATCTTCGCGTTCGCGCAAGTACAAGCTGGTCGTGTGACGCTGACCGATGTCGCCGCCCGGAAGCTGCGGTCGCTGGTCGCGCTCAAGGCACGCGATCCGGCATTGAAGGTGGACATTTCCGTGGGCGGCTGGGGCGCGGGCGGTTTTTCCGAAGCCGCGCGGACACCCGCCGGTCGCAAGGCGTTCGCGGAAAGCGCCGCACGCCTGGTGGTGGATCAAGGCGCCGACGGCCTCGACATCGACTGGGAATATCCCGGCCACCACGAATCCGGCATCGCCTCCAGTCC
>DASTIS010000199.1:0-2723 GCA_035717365.1 Rhodanobacteraceae bacterium | reverse complement strand
CCGGCCTCGCCCGCCGCCACCTTGGTGGTCCGGATGTAGTCGAGCAGCGAAGTCTTGCCGTGGTCGACGTGGCCCATGATGGTGACCACCGGCGGACGCGGCGCCTTCTCGCCCTCGGCGGCGTCGATCACGACGTGCGCGGCGAGTTCGGTTTCGGCCGTCTTCTCTTCCAGATCGACCGCCTTGTGACCCAGCTCTTCGACGACCAGTGCCGCGGTATCGTGGTCGAGGGTCTGATTGATGGTCACCATGGTGCCCATCTTGAACAGCGCCTTGACCAGCTCCGAACCCTTGATCGCCATCTTCTGCGCAAGCTCGGACACGACGTTTGCTTCGCCGATCGGAATTTCGCGCATCACCGGCGCGGCCGGCTTGGAGAAGCCGTGCTGGCCGGTGATCTCCGACAGATCGACTTTCGGACGCGAACGCTTGCGGGTCGAGCGGCGTGCGCGCTCGGCGTCGGTCAGGTGCAGTTCGCCACCCACGCGGCGCGCGGCGCCCTCCTCATCCTCATCGCGCATCCGATGCGAGCCACGGGAACGCTTGTGCTTGTGGCCGGCATCGTCCTTGTGCGCCGGTTTGGGCGCGTCGTGCCGGCGTGCCGGCGTGGCCGGCGTTTCCGTTGTCGCGGCGGCGCCCGCCGCGGGTTCGGTTGCCGCACGCACGGCGGCTTCCGCCTCGGCCTTGGCGCGCTCTTCTTCGGCGCGCTTGCGCTCGGCCTCGGCCTCCTGCATGCGGATTTGCTCTTCCTTGCGGCGACGATCCTGTTCGGCCAGTTCGGCCAGCTCGCGCTCCTGTTGTTCCTGCGATTCCTTGAGCTTGCGCAGCGCCTCCTCGCGCTCGCTGTCACCGGAGGTGTCCGGGGCGATCGTACCGCGCTTGACGTAGGTGCGACGCGCGCGCACTTCCACGTTGACGGTCTTGGCGCTGGTACCCCGGCCGCCGGCGACGGTGATCTCGCTGACCTTGCGGCGTTTCAGGGTGATCTGCTTCGGCGTCGTGGCCGCGGCGGTCTCCTGCTTGCCGTGGTTGCGACGCAGGAAGTCCAGCAGCTCGCTCTTCTGGCGACTGCTGATGACCTGGTCCGGACCCTCGAACGACATGCCGGCCTCGGCAAGCTGCGTCAGCAGCTTGTCACCCGGCATGCCGATCAAGTCGGCCAGTTGCTTGATTGTGACATCCGACATCGTGTCGTACCTCTTCTCTTCGTGGCCCCGCACGTGCAGCGTGTCGTCGGGGCGCCGCGACAGCCATCAAGCCATCACGATGACGCATCTCTCGTTCGGCGGCTCACCCGTCAACCGGCCTCCTGCTCCATCCTCGCGATCATGGGCGCGCGCGCCGCCATGATCAGTGCGCCGGCGCGCTCTTCGTCCATGCCTTCCAGGTCGATCAGATCGTCCACCGCGAGGTCGGCCAGGTCGTCGACCGTGGTCACCTCACGCTCGGCCAGTGCGTAGGCGATTTCCTCGTCCATGCCCTCCAGCGCCAGCAGCTCTTCGGACGGGGCGTGCTCGTCGAGGTCCTCCTCGACCGCGAGCGCTTCGGTAAGCAGCGCGTCCTTGGCGCGCGAGCGCAACTCCTCGACGATGCCTTCGTCGAAGCCCTCCACCGCCAGCAGTTCGCCGGTCGGCACGTACGCGATTTCCTCGACCGTGGAAAACCCTTCCTGCACCAGGATGTTGGCGATTTCCTGGTCTACCTCGAGTTTGTCCATGAACAACTGCCGTGCCGCTTCCTGCTCGGCCTCGCTCTTGGCGACGACCTGGTCCTGGGTCATCACCTTCAGATCCCAGCCGGTCAACTTGCTGGCCAGGCGCACATTCTGGCCGCCGCGGCCGATCGCCTGTGACAGCTTGTCCTCGGCGACGGCGATGTCCATGGAGTGCTTGTCCTCGTCCACGATGATCGACTGCACTTCCGCTGGCGCCATCGCGTTGATCACGAACTGCGCGGGCGCGTCGTTCCACAACACGATGTCGATGCGCTCGCCATTGAGCTCGTTGGACACCGCCTGCACGCGCGAGCCGCGCATGCCGATGCAGGCACCGATCGGATCGGTGCGCTTGTCGTGCGCCTCCACGGCGATCTTGGCGCGGTCGCCGGCGTCACGCGCGCAGGCGCGGATCTCGACGATGCCCTGGCCGACTTCCGGCACTTCCAGCTTGAACAGCTCCATCATGAATTCCGGGGCGGTGCGCGACACGAACAACTGGGGACCACGCGGTTCGGAACGCACTTCGTACAGGTAACCGCGCACGCGGTCGCCCACCCGGACGGCTTCGCGCGGGATCGCCTTGTCGCGGGGGATGAACGCTTCGGCGTTGCCGCCGAGGTCCAGATAGATGTTGCCCCGCTCGACCCGCTTGGCCACACCATTGATCAATTCACCGACGCGGTCCTGATAGGCCTCGACCACCTGCGCGCGCTCAGCCTCGCGGATGCGCTGCACGATCACCTGTTTGGCCGCCTGCGCGGTGATGCGCCCGAACTCCGGGTTCTCGATCTGCTGCTCGATGTATTCGCCGACCTCGGCACCCGGACGCTCGTCCACCGCGTCCATCAGGCGCAACTGCCAGTCCGGCGATTCCATCTCGCCATCGTCGGCAATCACTTCCCAGCGCCGGAACGTTTCATAGTCGCCGGTTTCCTGGTCGATCGCGACGCGGATATCCGGTTCTTCCTCCGGATAGCGTTTCTTGGCCGCGGTCGCGAGCGCCGCC
>DASTIS010000198.1:0-5254 GCA_035717365.1 Rhodanobacteraceae bacterium | reverse complement strand
TACCGAGGTATCGATTTCACGATGATCGATCTGCGGCACCAGGCCGCCACCCGGGTTCGCCACAAAGCTGCTGATCGCATCCTTGAGGATCTTGAGCTTCATGAACACGCGGTTGTCGGAAGTGATGGTCGGCGTGACGTGAAGTTCCAGCGCCGCATTCTTGAACTGCACCGTCGCGGTCCCCGCGCCACCGGCGCCGGCGTTCTGGAAGGTCACATAGCCGATCTGCTGGCCTTGTACGATGCTGGCTTCCTGGTTGTTGGCCGTGACGACCTTGGGCTGCGAGATGGTCTCGCTGCGGCCTTCCTGCTGGGCCGCGCTCAATTCCAGATTGAGCAGGTAATCGCTGCCCAGGATGCCGAACGCGATGCTGCTGGTGCCGGTGGTGGTCGAGGGCAGGTTGACGTTGAGACCCGTGGGAATCGCCGGCGCGCCACCGAACGAGGTTCCATTCCCGGTGGCGGTATTGATGCTGTCGGTGGTCGCCCCGGTCAACAGGGTCTGCCCGCTCGGATTGACGTGGAACATGCCCACGCCGAGTTTCGCGCCCAGTTCACGCGTGAAGTTGTCGGTGGCAATCACCAGCCGCGACTGGATCAGCACCTGCTTGACCGGACGGTCGAGTATCGACACCAGTTGGCGGATTTCCTGTACCTTTTCCGGGGTGTCGTTGACCAGCAGGGTGTTGGTGCGCTCGTCGAAGGACACGCTGCCACGAGGCGACAGGAAACCACGTTCCGAATTGCTCGCGCCGCCGCCACCGCCGACGTTGCCGGCCTTGGCGCCGGAGGTCAAAAGATCGGCAATCTGCTTGGCGCTGCCGTAGTTGATCGGGATGTAGTCGGTCACCAGTTGCGCGCTGTTGAGTTCCTTCTGGCGAGCATCGGCGATGTTCTGCTCGTACTTGGCGATCTCGGTCTGTGGCGCGATCCAGATGACGTTGCCGTTCTGGCGCTTGGCCAGGCTCTTGGCGCGCAGGATCACGTCCAGCGCCTGGTCCCATGGCACGTTCACGAGGCGCAGGGTCACGTTGCCCTGTACGCTGTCGGACGCCACGACGTTGAGGTTGGATACGTCGGCCAGCAGTTGCAGCACCGAACGCACCGGGATGTCCTGGAAGTTGAAGGTGACCCGGCTGCCCTTGTAGACGACTGGCTTGGGTGCACCCAACACGCTCGACTCTTCGGCCTTGGGCGTTGTGAACTCGACCACGTATTCGTTGCCGGTCTGGTAGGCGGACGCCTGCACCACGCCACGGGTATCGACCTCAATCGTCGCGCCACCCGCGACGGGATGGGTATTGACGCTGCGGACCGGGGTTGCGTAGCTGGTCACGTCAAGGCGCCGCGCCTGCGACGCGGCAAGACTTGCGCCCGCGATCTCGACGACGGTGGTGTCGCCGGACCTGTGCATGCTGGCCGCCGCGCCCGGCTCGGTGAATTCGACCACGAGCTTGCCGGCGCCGTGGTCGCCACGCTGGAAGTCGACCGAGGTGATGACGTTGCTGCCGGCCATGGCCGCAGCCTTGTCCGGATTGGTGGTGGCGAGCGCAAGTGCACGCTGCGAGGCCGGCGGCGGCGGCGCGGTCGCGAGTGCAGGCGCCGGAGCCTGTGCCTGCGCCGGATCAGGTGCAGCCGCGGCGGTGGCGCCGGCCATGCCATCACCGATGGTGATGGTGACCTGGTTGCCATTGACGTGGGTGACGTAAGGCGACGGCTGGGTCAGGTCGACGACGACGCGGGTGCGGCCATTCGCCTCGACGGCGCTGATGGATTGCGCGGTACCTTGATCGAGGGTGTAGGCGCGCTGGGCGAGACCGTTGCTGGTGTCGTCGAAATCGATCGCGATGCGTGGCGGGGTGTTGGTGCTGAACGACTGCGGCATCGCGGCGGGACCGGAGAAGGTGAGGGTTACTTGCACCTTGCCCCCCGGCAGCGGCGACGCGCTGACGTTCTGCAGGGTATTGGCCGCCAGAGCCGGCCCCGTCACGAGCAGGGACAGCATCGCCAGCAACATCATCCATCCGCGTCCTGGTCGGCCGGGATCGCCGCTGGAGCGACCGATGAAGTGAGCAGGTTTGGTCATCATGAACGTAACCCCCGATGAATCGTCATATGTCACCCAGTGCGACACTCGCGTCGCGTTCCATCCAGCCGCCCGAACCGTTCGGCACGAGTTCCACCAGGTCCACTTCGCCATTGGTCACCTGGGTGACGTGGCCGTAGTTCTGGCCCATGTAGTCGCCGACGCGGACCTGGTGGACCACGCCCTGCGGGTCCTTGATCAGGGCCTCGATGCTGCTCGCGGTGCCGATCGTCCCGACCATCTTCAGACTGTCGAGCGGGAACGACTCCAACGGTTCGCGGGGACGATTCTGGTCCGGACGCGGCCCCGCGAGGCTCTGCGAACCGGCTTGTGGTGGCGCCGGCTCGAACGGATCGCGCAGATCCTGGTCCTGGTAGAGGAAGGTCTCGAAGGTCTTGACCACCGGCAGCGGTGGCAATGGCGCGCCCTTGCGCGCCTTGACCTGTGCGACCCATTCGTGGAGGTCGCCCTGGCCGCTGCAGGCTGCGAGGCCGAGCAACATGGCGAGCGTGGCAAGAACGATGGCAATGCGGGAGGGTCGCATGGTCACTTCCCTCCCTTGTTGGCCGACGCCGTGTTGCCAGTGCCCTTCGATTCCTCGTCACCGAGGTAGCGGTAGGTCTGCACCGTGCCTTCCAGCATCAACCGGCCGCCCGGTGGCGGCGCGTTCTTGGCGCCACCCGACCCGGCGGAGGTCAACGACACATCGTGCATGGTGAGGATCACCACCCGAGGCAGCGATGCAACGCTGCTGATGAAGGTGCCGAACTGGTGGTAGGTGCCCTGCATCTTCAGCGAGATCGGCTGGATCGCGTAAAACTCCTTGGGAACCTCGGCCTCCGGCTTGAACAGGTCGGTCTCGAGGCCGGCAGCCTGCGCGGTTTGCGAGATGGTGATCAGGAGTCCCGGCATTTCCGTCTTGCTGGGCAGCTCGCGCAACATCTGGCTCAGCATCTCGCTCATTTGCGCGAGCTGGGCCTTGAGCGCATCGAGGTTCACGACCTTGGCCTGCTTCTGCTCGAATTCCTGCTTCAACTTGACTTCCTGCTGCTGTGCGGAAGCCAGCGTGTCCTGTTGGGAGCTGATGTAGAAATACCAGCCCAGGAACACGATGACGATGATCACCAGGGCAATGAAGAACAGCTTGACCGATTTCGGCCAGCCGCCGATGTTGTTGCGGTCGAGGTTGCGCAGATCGTCGATCAGTTTCATGGTCTGGCCCCTCCCGTGGTCGTTGCTGCAGCGGGCGTCCGGGCGGATACGGCTGCCGCGGGCTGGACCGACACCGCCTGCGCCGGGGCGGACGGCGTCGCGGTCGTGGCGGGCGCGTCAACCTCGGGGGCGGCGTTCACGGGAACCGCTGCAGCCGTGGAGGCGGTGGCCAGCGCGGTCGTGGATGCTGCGGGCGGGGCCGCCGCCGAGGATCCTGCCGCCGGGGTCGAGCCACTCTCATCGGACTTGGGTGTGCCGAGCGTCACGACGAGCTCGAACTCGTACGGGGTGTTGGAATCGCCGTGGACGTTTTCGGTCTTGACCAGTTGCGCGGGACCCATCCACGGCGAGGCCTGGATATTGCGCATGTACTGCGCGACCGTTGCGTTGGACTGTGCGACGCCATCGAGGGTGAGCTTGTCGCCCTGCTCCTTCAGCGCCGTCACGCGGGCGCCCGCGGGGATGGTCTGCACGATCTGGTCGAACAGGTGCACCATCTGCGAGCGGCTGGATTGCAGTTTCTCGACGATTCGCTTGCGCGCCAGCAGATGATCCTTGACCTTCTGCAGGTTCTTGATCTCGGTGATCTTGGCGTCGAGTTGCTGGATCTGGCCGGTGAGGTAAGTGTTGCGATTGTTCTGGTTGTTGATCCGCATGCTCACCCAGAAGCCCCACAACAACACCAGCACGATCGCGGCCACGGCCGCGACGATGAGCTGGGTGAGGAATTCGCGCTTGCGGCGCTCGCGCCGTTCCGCGCGCCACGGGAGGAGGTTGATTCTGGCCATCAGTCGAAACTCCTCAGGGCCAGCCCGGCGGCGATCATCAGCGCCGGCGCGTCCTGCGCCAGGGTCTGAGCCTGCAGCCGAGGCGACAACGACATGCTCGCGAGCGGATTGGCCACCACGCACGGCACCCCGAGCTGCTCGACCACCATGTCGGCGACGCCCGGGATCGAAGCGCAACCGCCGGCCAGCACGACCTGGTCGACCTTGCCGAATTCGCTGCCCGCGAAGAAGAACTGCAACAGGCGACTGACCTGCTGGACCATCGCCTCCTTGAACGGCTCCAGGACCTCGATTTCGTAGGATTCGGGCAGGCCGCCCTGGCGCTTGGCCAGGCCCGCCTCCTCGTAGGACATGCCGTAGCGGCGCATCACCTCGTCGGTAAGCTGCTTGCCGCCGAACACCTGCTCACGCGAATAGATCGTGCGCTGGTTCTTGAGCACCGACAGCGTGATCATGGTGGCGCCGACGTCCACCAGCGCCACCAGCGCGTCACGCGGCACCGACAACTGGTCGGCGACCAGGCGGAAGGCGTTTTCCATCGCGAACACCTCGACATCGATCACCCGCGCGGTCAGGCCGCCGAGGTCGAGCGCGGCAACCCGCATGTCCACGTTTTCAGTGCGCGATGCAGCCAGCAGCAGCTGCACCATCTCGGGGTTGTCCTTGACCGGCCCGATGGTTTCGAAGTCGAGGCTGACTTCCTCGATCGGATAGGGGATGTACTGGTTGGCCTCGACCTGGACCTGGCTCTCGAGATCGTCCTCGGACAGGTCCGCCGGCATCGGGATCACCTTGGTGATCACCGCCGAGCCGGCGACCGCCGCGGCGGCGTACTTGGTGCGCGCGCCCGAGCGTTGCATCGCGCGCCGGATCGCGTCGCCGACGGCTTCGACCTCGACGATGTTCTTCTCGACCACGGCGTTGGGCGGCAGCGGCTCCACCGCGTAGTGCTCAACGCGGTAACGCGAGCCGGCCTGGCTCAACTGCAGCAACTTCACGGCGGTCGAACTGATGTCGACGCCGATCAATGGCGCAGCATTGGTTGTCAGTAGTCCCACTGGAATTCCCCTTCCCCGTGCCCGCTCGCGCCCCCAACAAGGCGCGACTGCATTAGATACGAAAGTTAACGAAATATCAATAACGTTGCAAAGTGCTCCCAAACTCATGAA
>DASTIS010000197.1:0-2327 GCA_035717365.1 Rhodanobacteraceae bacterium | reverse complement strand
TGAAGGGCGGACTGCGTTACCTCGCTTGCGACGGACGGGGTCGCCAGGCGATCGCGGTCAGCGCGGACATCGCCGAGTACGCGCGCGGCAGCAGCGGCGAACCCACCCAGGGCGCCGGTGCGGTCGCGATGTTGCTGGAGGCGTCGCCGCGTTTGCTGGAACTCGATCTCGCCGCCGGCGGCAGCGCGTCGGAATACCGCGGGCTCGATTTCCGCAAACCGTTCCTGCGCTTTGCCGGACAGACACCCGGACGTCACGGGCGGCTTGGCGACCTGCCGGTGTTCAACGGCAAGTATTCGACGGACTGCTACACCGACGCGACGCTGCGCGCGCTGGACGCGATGTTTGCGCGTCGCGAAGGTTCGCGCAGCGCGTATCTGCGGGACCTGGCCGCGGCATTCATGCACCGCCCCTACCACCGAATGCCCCGCAACGCCTGGGCGATGGCGTACCTGGCCGCGCTCGCGCACGATGCGGCCGGCGGCGACGCCGGGGCCGAACACGAACTGGCCGGCCATTGCGCCGCCGCGGGGGTCTCGGCGGACGACGTGTTGCGCGAACTGCACACCGGCGCGAGGGGGTGTCCCGAGGATGCCTTGCCGGACGACGCCTTCCCGATGACAACGGCGGTGCTCAAGGCCTTCCGCAAGAGCGACGCGTACCCGCGCGCCGTCGAAGACAAGCTGCAACTCGGCACTGACGCGATGATGGAACTCGGCAACCTTTACACGGCGGCGTTGCCTGCGTGGCTGGCTTCCGGGTTGGACGATGCCGCATCGAGTGGCATTGAACTGGATGGTCGCGACCTGCTGGTTCTCGGCTATGGCAGTGGCGATGCAGCCGAAGCGATTCCGGCGCGAGTCGCAGCGGGCTGGCGTGACGCCGCGCGCGCCATCCGTTTCCGCGAAGCACTGGCCGAGGCGATGGATCTCGACCGTCCGGAGTACGCGATGCTGCACGACTTCGGCACGCTGGACGGCACGCCGGCCGACGCGCTGTCGGGGCTGGTCATCGACCACGTCGGCACCCACGACGAGCACGCCTTCCAGGATTTCGGAATCGCCTATTACCGGTATCTCGGACAGCCCTGATTCGTGTAGCTCAGGCTGGGTCAGCGCTTTCCCGTACCGTACCTGACATCGCCACGCGAAGCGGCGTGTCCCAACCCGCCTTTATTTGATGGCTGGCAGCAATGCGCTTCGCTACTCGGCGGGATACGCTTCGCTCCGCCCGCCCTATGGGCAACAGCGTTTCAATCTTGCAGTCATCCCGGCGGAGGCCGGGACCCAGCGCCTTTGTCTTGCAGTTCAAGTTGGAATCCGGCATCCGCCGGAACGACGCGCCGAGTTTTGCCGAAATGGCAGAGTGACGAAGCAGCGCATTCTCCGCCCGTCCGCTATTGCAGCCCCGCCAGACACGCCTGCAGCCGTTCCGGATCCGGTTTGGCGGACCGGACGCGTCCGGAATTCGAGACCACCACGGATCGACCTTCCTTTTGCCCTGCGTGGCAGACCGTGAAACGTGCGTTGCTGCCGGCTGCGTCGCCGTCCGGATGAAAGGTGATGTGCGTGCGGCCTGCGCTCGTAATGACCCGGGCGCCCGGCGGCATCGCCGCGAACACGGCGAACGGGGGCCGCCCCGCGTCGGCCTTGCGGTCGCCGTCGGCGTCGGGAGCGACGATCCAGCCGTGTTGCCATTCGTAACCTTGCCGGCAATGCCTCCCGTCGTCGCTGGGGCACACCAGCACGCGGGCGTTGTGCATCACCGCGGCCGCACGCGCATGCCGCAACGCGCCGGCGATTGTCGCCCCGGCGCTGGAGATGCGGGTTCGCGCGAGCAGGCCGCCCAACGCCGGTGCGCCGACCATCGCGAGGATCGCGGCGACAGCCAGCGCCATCATCAGTTCGATCAGCGTGAAACCCCTGACATGGATTTCCGTGTGCATCGCCGCGTCCTCCGTCGTGGAGGACACAGTCTGAGAATTCCGGTGCGCACGCGGCAGCGGCGCGAAACACCGAATGGCGTCGGCGCGCGCCTACGAGGTATGTAGGCCGCACGGAAATTGGTGTCAGGGACAATTTCCGGTGGAAGCGAAACATCCCACTCCGACGCGAAATTGTCCCTGACACCATTTTTACTGACACCATATTTTACGAAGGCGATGCGGTGCGGGCGGCGGCGATGAGGCCGGAAACGTGGCGCATGTTCGAGAGTTGTCGGGCCTGGGCGGAGGCGCCGGCAATCTGCTTGTCGGCGGCGTCGAGGTCGGTCTTGCGTTGTTTCGCGCCCGCGGCACCGGCGGGCTGGCTGATGGCGCTGACGTACAG
>DASTIS010000196.1:0-5254 GCA_035717365.1 Rhodanobacteraceae bacterium | reverse complement strand
GGTGGCAGGGCGGTGACGGCCAGCACTGGCATGACATTGCGACTCGTTGCCGACCGGCAGGACGAGTCGCATGTGGCCATCCGGGTTGCCGGTGCGGAATTTGGATGCAGTTCCTGGCGCACCAGAGGGAACACGCCGAATGTGTGCCCAGCCGGGAGCACTCTGGGCATCGCGCAGCGAAAGCCGCCACGTTATCCCAGGGACGCACTCATCCATGGGGTTGGCGGCGAAGTGATCCTGGTGCTGGAGATTGGCCGCGATGGACACGTGGCACGCGCGGCCGTCCGCACGGTCAATTTGTACACGTCGATCGCCCGTCAGGCCCATTTTCGCGAGGTCCTGGCGGACGCCTCGCTGAAGGCCGCACGGAAATGGACGTTCCACCCACCGACCACAGGCCCTGGTGCCGACAAGGACCACTGGATCGTGAAAGTGCCCATCAATTACACGTACACGTACAGTGCGGCGCAGACGGGCACGCTGCTGCGCAAGCGGCGCGCGCCGCGGACGCAATGGCGAGCCTATATTCCCGGACCGGTCCATGACATTCCGTGGGACGACGACGATGGGGCCGGGGTTGCCGGCAGTGGCGACGCCGTCGCGGGGGGCGCGCCCTTCACGAGTAATCCCCATTTCGTGTTGAAAACGCCATTGGCGGGCGAGAGCGGGAAGTCCTGATCGGCGCGCGAGCGGCGCCGCGCGCTTGTCCAGGCCGCTAAACTCCGCGGATGCCCGCCTCAACATCCATCATCATCGTCGCGGCCGACAGCGGCGCCGGTTTGCGTGAATGCGTCGCGCGCGCGCTGGCGTCGAGCGTGCCGGTGGAGGTTGTCGTGGTCGACAACGGCTCGCGCGACGGCGTGCCGCAGGCCCTTGCGCGTGCGCACGAGTCCGACGGCTGCGTACGGGTCCTCTACAACCATGCCAACCTCGGCTTCGGGCCGGCGGTGAATGCAGGCGCGCGCGCAGCACATGGCAGCGCGCTGTTGGTGCTGAATCCCGATTGCCTGCTGGAAGCCGATACCGTCGCGCGTTTGCTCGACGTGCTGCGCGCGCACCCCGACGCCGGCGTCATCGGTGCGGTGGTGTGCGACACGAATGGCACGCCGGACCCCGCTTCACGCCGACGCGATCCGCTGTTGCGTCGGTCGCTGAACGAGATGACCGGGCGCGCGAAGCAACCGGCGCAAGGCGCACGCGACGAAGGCGTTTACGTGGCCGGCCCGATTCCGGACGAGGTCATCGAAGTCGAGAACGTGTCGGGCGCCTTGATGTTGCTCCCGCGTGCGGCGTTCGATCGATTGCACGGGTTCGACGAAGGCTATTTCCTGCATTGCGAGGACCTCGACCTGTGCCGGCGCGCACGCGACGCGGGCTACAGGGTATTGCTCGCCGGCGGCGTGAGCGTGCAGCATGGCAAGGGCGGCTCCAGCGCGCATCGACCGGTGTTCGTCAGTTACCATAAGCACCGCGGCATGTGGCGCTGGTTTCGAAAATTCGATCCGGCCGCGCGCGGGCTCCCGATGGGCGCGCTCGTGGCGTGCGGCATCTGGACGCATTTCCTGTTGACCGCGCCCTTGCTGGCATTGCGGCCCCGGATTGGTCGGCATCGAGGCAACGGTGTAATCCATGATCCATGAAATCCTGAGAATGGGCGATCCGCGGCTGCTGCGCGTGGCGCAGCCGGTGCCGGAGGCGATGTTCGGCACGGCCGAATTGAATGTGCTCATTACCGACATGTTCGAGACCATGCAGGCGGCCGATGGCGTGGGCCTCGCCGCACCGCAGATCGGCGTCGATCTGCAGCTCGCGGTGTTCGGGTTCGAGCACTCGGACCGCTATCCGGACGAACCCGAAGTACCGCGCACGATCCTGCTGAATCCACTGATCACTCCGCTGTCCAGGGACATGGAAGACGGCTGGGAAGGATGCCTGTCGGTGCCGGGGCTGCGCGGCGTGGTCAGCCGCCATTCCATGATCCGCTATCAGGGCGTCGATCCGAAGGGCATGCTCATCGACCGCACCGCCGAAGGTTTCCACGCGCGCGTGGTGCAGCACGAGTGCGACCACCTGATCGGGCGGCTGTATCCGTCGCGCATCACCGACTTTTCGATGTTCGGTTTCATCGACGTGCTGTTTCCGGACGAAGCCGGCGCGGCGGAGTAGCGCGTCCGCGCGAGTAGGAGCGGCGGAAGCCGCGAACCGTGCCTACCTGGAAAGGCGGGCCGCCTGCTCGCGCAACGCGACACGCTGCGTGGTCCAGTCGGCCAGCCGTGCGCGTTCCTGCTCGACGACCGCGGCAGGCGCGTGGTCAACGAAGCTGGCGTTGCCGAGCTTCCCTTCGCACTTCCTGATCTCGACCTCGATCCGCGCGATTTCCTTTTTCAGACGCGTGCGTTCGGCATCGAGGTCGATCAAGCCGGCCAGCGGAATCAACACGCGCAAATTGCCGACCACGGCCGCTGCGGCAGCAGGCTCGAGCTCGCCGGCGGCAAGCCAGCGGGGTGGTTCGCTGCGCGCGAGGAATTCGATTTGTGCAGAAAATTTCTCCGCGCGGCGCCGGTCCTCGGTGTCGCCGTCGGCCAGCAGCAACGGGATGGTCCTGCCCGGTGCGATGTTCATCTCGCTGCGGATGCGGCGTACGTCGGTGAGCACCGCCTTGAACCATTCGATCTCGGCGCTGGCGTTTTCATCGACCGGAAATTCATCCGCGCGCGGATAGGGCCGTTGCATGATGCTTGCTTCGCTCAATCCAAGCTGCGGCGCCACCGATTGCCAGATTTCCTCGCTGATGAACGGGATGATCGGGTGCAGCGCACGCAATGCGGCTTCCAGCACCACCAACAGCGTATGGCGGGTCGAGGCGGCGGCGCGCGCATCATCGCCGTTCAAGGCCGGTTTCGACAGCTCCAGGAACCAGTCGCAATACTCATTCCACACGAACTCGTACAGCGCCTGTGCCAGATGGTCGAAGCGGTACGAGGCAAAGTGCTGCTCGACCTCGGCCAGGGTCGATTTCAACCGGGTCAAGATCCACCGCTCCGCTTCGGTCGCGGGCTCTTGCCCTCCCCGAGTCCCGCGTCCCGGGTCCCGGGTCCCGGTATTCATCAGCACGAACCGCGCCGCGTTCCACAACTTGTTGCAAAACGCCTTGTAGCCTTCGGCACGTTTGAGGTCGAAGTTGATGGTGCGGCTGTAGCTGGCCAGCGCGGCGAAGGTGAAGCGCAGCGCGTCGGTGCCGATCGCGGCGATGCCGTCGGGATATTCCTTGCGGATGCGCTTTTCGACCTTCTCGCGCACCTGCGGGATCAGCAGCGATTTCGTTGATTTCTCGACCAGCGCGGGCAGCGTGATGCCATCGATCAGGTCCAGCGGGTCCAGCGTGTTGCCCTTGGACTTGGACATTTTCCGGCCTTCGGCGTCGCGCACGATGGCATTGATGTACACCTCGTGGAACGGCAATTGGTTCGTGAAGTAGCGGGTGGTCATCACCATCCGCGCGACCCAGAAGAAGATGATGTCGAAGCCGGTGACGAGCACCGCGCTGGGCAGGAAAACCTGGTCGCGCGACCAGTCGGC
This sequence comes from Rhodanobacteraceae bacterium, assembly GCA_035717365.1. Lineage (GTDB taxonomy): Bacteria > Pseudomonadota > Gammaproteobacteria > Xanthomonadales > Rhodanobacteraceae > 66-474. The sequence goes on along the minus strand of DASTIS010000196.1, from coordinate 1,675 downwards.
GACGATTTCGCCGCGCTCGTTCTCCACCGGCCCGCCCGCAGGCCAGCCCAGCGTCGAGAACGGCCACAGCGCCGACGAGAACCAGGTGTCCAGCACGTCCTCGTCCTGGCTCAGCGCGCCCACCGGCGGCGTATCCGCGTGCGCGCGTGCATCGGCTTCGTACTCGCCGACGAAGATGTGGCCTTCCTCGTCGTACCACGCGGGAATCCGATGTCCCCACCAGAGCTGGCGGCTGATGCACCAGTCCTGGATGTTGTCCAGCCACTGGGTGTAGGTCGTCGCCCAGTTTTCCGGTACGAACTTGATATCGCCCGAACGCACGGCGTCCAGCGCCGGTTGCGTGATCGCGCGGCGTCCGCCCGGGCGGCCGTCGTCGAGCGAGTCGCGGGTCAGGTCAACGAACCACTGGTCGGTCAGCATCGGTTCGATCACCGCGTCCGAACGCTGGCTGACGGGGACCTGCAGTTTGTGCGGCTTCGTTGCGACCAGCCGGCCTTCGGCTTCGAGATCGACGAGGATCTGTTTGCGCGCGGCGTAGCGATCCATCCCACGGTATTGCTTTGGTGCGTCGTCGTTGACCTTCGCATCCAGGGTCATGATGCAGGTCAGCGGCAACCCATGCCTTTGTCCGATCGCGTAGTCGTTGAAGTCGTGCGCCGGCGTGATCTTCACCGCGCCGGTGCCGAACTCGCGGTCGACGTAGTCATCGGCAATGACCGGAATCTCCCGGTTCGCCAATGGCAGCATCAGCTTCCTTCCAACCAGCGACCGGTAGCGCTCGTCCTCCGGATGCACCGCGACCGCGACGTCACCCAGCATCGTTTCCGGACGCGTGGTGGCGATCACCACGTGATCGGGCGCGCCCGGTTCGGGGTCGATCACGTCGTAGCGGATCGACCAGAGAAACCCGTCGCGCTCGACGTTGTTGACCTCGAGGTCCGACACCGCGGTCGTCAGCACCGGATCCCAGTTGACGAGGCGATTTCCGCGATAGATCAATCCGGCGCGATACCACTCCACGAACACGCGGCGCACCGCGGCCGACAGTCCCTCGTCCATCGTGAAACGTTCGCGCGACCAGTCCACCGACGCGCCGAGCCGGCGCATCTGCTGAGTGATGGTGGAACCCGACTCCTGCTTCCACTGCCACACGCGTTCGATGAAGGCATCGCGGCCGAGGTCGTGGCGGGACTTGCCTTCCGCCGCCAACTGGTTCTCGACGATCTTCTGCGTGGCGATGCCGGCATGGTCGCTGCCACCCTGCCACAGCGTGTTCCTGCCCGACATCCGCGCGTGCCGGATCAGCGCGTCCATGATGGTCTGCTGGAACGCGTGGCCCATGTGCAGGGTACCGGTGACGTTCGGCGGCGGCAGCAGGATGCAGTAGGGCTCGCCTTGTCCGGAGGGCCGGAAGCAGCCGGCCTGTTCCCAGCGCGCGTACCACTTCGATTCGATCTGTTTGGGGTCGAAACTCTTGTCCATCACGGGTCCCGGGTCCCGCGCGCGGCGCGGGTTGCAAGGCAAACGCGCATTCTAGCGACGTGGCGCTTGTGCTTGTGGAATCGGACGACGTCCCTGTCTTTTCCGCGCCCCTCCCGGGGGCGCGGGTGACTTCTCTTTGCATGGCCAAAGAGAAGTCACCAAGAGAAAGGCCACCCCGCGAACACGCCCTTCG
>DASTIS010000195.1:0-6228 GCA_035717365.1 Rhodanobacteraceae bacterium | reverse complement strand
TACGACTGGCCACACCTCGTGATGCATCTTGTTTTTGGCGTGCTGGTGCTGGGCTTCATCGTGATGCTGGTGCTGGCGTGGTATCACGGAGAGCGCGGTGCGCAGCACGTATCGGGACCGGAACTGCTGCTGATCGCGTTGGCGCTGGCAATTGGCGGCGGGTTGTTGTGGCATTTCGGGAGGGCGGAATCGCCCGCGAGTTCGGCAAAGGTTGCGGCGACCCGAGCCGGTAGCCTGGATGGAGCGCAGCGATATCCGGGAACGGCCGCCCAAGCTTCCGCCGCTGTCACGACGACATCCCCGGATACTGCCGCAAAAGCGGCAGGATCCGGTCTACACGTCGCCAGGCCCATCCCCGCCAAGTCCATCGCCGTCCTGCCGTTCGAGAATCTTTCGACCGACAAGGGCAATGCCTACTTCGCGGCCGGCATGCAGGACCTGATCCTCACCAAGCTGGCTGACATCGGCGATCTCAAGGTCGTTTCGCGCACGTCCACGGAAAATTACTCCAGCCATCCTGGCGACTTGGGCGCCATTGGGCAGCGACTCGGTGTCGCGACGTTCCTGGAAGGCACCGTGCAGAAGGCCGGCAAGCAGGTGCTGATCAACGTGCAGCTGATCGATGCGAAAACCGACAACCACATCTGGGCACAGAGTTACACCCGCACGCTGGACAACATCTTCGGCGTCGAGGGTGAGGTGGCCGGCAAGGTGGCCGACGCCTTGAATGCCAAGCTCACCGCCGCCGAAAGCACCGCTGTGGCGCACGTGCCCACCACCAATCCGCAAGCCTACGACGAATACCTGCGTGGCCTGCACTTCGAAAACGAGGCGGAAAAGGGCGACTGGGCGACCTTCGTGCCCCAGGCGATCGCGGCTTACGAGAAAGCCGTTCGCGAGGACCCGGGCTTCGCATTGGCGTGGGCGGCCCTGTCGAATGCGCGCACCGGAGCCTTTTTTTTCGGGACAGATGATTCCAGGGCCAACCTTAAGGCGGCAGAAGCTGCGGCCAAGCGGGCCTTGCAGCTCGATCCGAAACTGCCCGATGCCCACGAAGCCATGGCCGGCGTCGAGCGGTTCCTGCACCACGATCTGGTTGCTGCGCGCAACCAGAACCAGCAGGCGGTGGATCTGCGTCCCAACGATCCTGACGCACTCGATGCGCTCGCCATTTCTTCGTCCAATCTGGGCGATTCGAGCACAGCCCGGAAAGCGATGCGGCGAGCGATTGCCCTGGATCCAACCAACGCCTGGATGCAGTACCGATTCGGGATGGGGTTGGCCAACGACGGCAACTATGCCGAAGCCCGGCAGGCGGAGCATCGCGCGCTGGCGATCAACCCGCAGTTCGCGCAGGCCTACATCGTCCTGAGCCAGATCGACATTTCCGAGAACCTCGATGTCGCGTCGGCGACCCGGGTGATGGAACAGATGGCCCCCGGGACGCCGGTGAATGTCGCGGTCGTGCGCTGGCGCATCGATCTATTGCTGTTCGGTCGCCGTTTCGATGCCGCGCGCGCCATGGCGGAGGAGTATTCCGGGCAGTTCAAGACCGGTCCGGCGGCTTTGGACATGGCGTTTGCCCGCGCCCGGATCGAATGGCTGGCCGACAAGACCGACGACGCCCGCAGGCTCTACCGCACCGCGATAGCTCTTGCCATGAAATCCAGTGCCGAGACAGAGGTCGGTGCATCTGGACACGCGCGATTGGCCGTGGCCCACGCGCGGCTCGGCGACGCAGACGCGGCGAAGAAGGAGGGCGATCAAGCGCAAGCGATCGTCGCGAAGATGCACAAGCCCGACGCGACGCAGGAGATCGAATTCTCCTTGGCCGAGAGCCAACTCGCGCTGGGCCACAAGTCCGAGGCCATCGACACGTTGGCGCAGGCCTTGGCGATGCGACCCGACGACCTCAGGGCTCCGTGGTTGCTGTTTCTTGCGCGGATGCAGCTCGACCCAACCTGGGACCCCGTTCGCAAGGATCCACGCTTCAAGGCGTTGCTGGAGAAATACGCTGCGGCGCATACGCCCGTCGCAGCAACACCGTCCACATCGTAGGAGCCTGACTGCAGGCGACACGGGGGCTCCTGGCCGCGGATGGCGGCATCGCGCGCAGGCGCGTTCCTGCGAGGGCCGGTTCTGCTGGCGCTAAGATGCACCCGAGCCTGCCAGCGCAAAATTGCGGTGGGCGCGAGGGGAGTGCCTGGCGATGCCCAAACCCGGTTTCCTGCAGGAACTGAAACGCCACCATGTATTTCGCGTGGCGGCGACGTACGCGGTGGCGGCGTGGCTGGTCATCCAGGTTGTCGCGATCATGTTTCCACTCCTGGAGTTTCCGGAATGGCTGACGCGCGCCGTCGTCGTGCTCGTGCTCGCGGGTTTCCCCGTTGCCCTGGTGCTGGCGTGGGCGTTCCAGACGCCGCGCGACGAAGCGCATCCCACACAGGGCATGCGGAGGCGTTCCCTGCGGATGGGGATTGCGCTGGGCGTGGCGGGGTTGTTGATCGCCGTGATCGCAGGTGGAGTGTGGTGGTGGCTGGCGCCGGTGACCCATCGGCATCGCGGACCAGCGGCAAGTGTGGAGGGGATTTCGACAAGCGCGACTGCCATGGACCAGCCGGCACCGGTCGTGCCGGTCAATCCAAAATCCATCGCGGTGCTGCCGCTCACGGTCACCGGCGGCGATGCGAAAGACAATTATCTCGGGCAGGGCATCAGCGAGGAAATCCTGAGCGCGTTGTCGCGCGTCCCCGGACTCGAGGTCATCGGGCGCACGTCGTCGTTCCGGTTTCGCGACAGCGACCTTGGGGCCAAAACGATCGGACGCGAGCTCGGCGCGCGCAACCTGCTGTCGGGGGCCGTGCAGCGGTCCGGCGACGAATTGCGCATCAACGTGGAGCTGGACGATGCCGTCACGGGTGACACGCTCTGGACGAATCGGTACGACGAGAAGATGGAGAACCTCTTCGCCCTCGAAGACAGGATTTCCAATGCCGTCGTCTCGGCGCTGAAGGTCAAACTCGGCGACATCGATGTCGGCAGTCTGGTGTTCGAAGGCACCGCCAATCCGCAGGCTCACGATTTGTATCTGCAAGGCGCGCGGTTGTCATGGCATACCGACGAGGCCAGCCTCGAACAGGCGCTGGCGTTGTTCAACCAGGCAATCGCGGAAGATCCAAACTACGCCGCCGCATGGGCGGGCATGGCGCGCGCGTACATCTACCTTGCCGATGTGTACCGCGCCCCGCTCGACGTGCTGCCGGCGATGCGTGGCGCGGCGGAGAAGGCCGTCGCGTTGAATCCGGAGCTGGCGGAAGGGCGCCTGCAGCTCGGCTACATTGCGATGAGTTACGACTGGAATTTTCCGGCCGCGCACAAGGAGCTCCAACTCGCGGTGAAACTGCGGCCGAGCCTGGCCGAAGCACATGCAGTGCTCGGTCTGTACCTGCTGCGCGTCGCGAAAGATCCGGCGGCTGCGCGCAAGGCGTTGCGCGACGCAGAAAAACTCGATCCGCTGAATCCATGGTATCCGCGCTGGGAAGCCTACGCAGCGATCGCGCAGCGCGATGAATCCGGCGCAATGGAACTCGCGCAGCGCGTGGACAGACTCGACCCGAATTTCGCCTACAACGGTGACGCGGTGGCGATCGTCGATGGCGCGTTCGGCCATTGGCAGGCGTGCGTGGATCGCTACAAGCAGCAACACGCGCTGGTCAGCCTTTCGAGCCCGCAGCTCGCGATCTGCCAGGCGCACACGGGGAATGCGGCGCAGGCCCGCGCGGCCGTGGAAAAGCTGCAGGCGGCCGCGCAGCGCCGTTACGTCGATCGTGCCTACATCGCCGCAATCTACGCCGCGTTGGGCGACAAGGATCGCGCGATGGCCGAACTCGAGCAGGCGTATCGCGATCATTCCGTGCACATGGTCAGCTTGTGGCTGAATCCATGGTTTCGGCCGCTGCATGGCGATCCGCGCTTCCAGGCGCTGGTCGCGCGGATCGCGACGGGCGGCCACGACGACTCATCGGCCGCAGCGACGGGTGCGCTAAAATAGCGGTTTTACCGGAGGCCGCATGAGCGAATCCTCTTCCGCGGGAGCACACTTCCGCTCCGCCCTCGCCGCCGAATCGCCGTTGCAGGTGGTCGGCGCGATCACGGCCTACGCCGGCCTGATGGCCAGGCGCGTCGGCTACAAGGCGCTGTATCTCTCCGGCGGTGGCGTGGCGGCCAACTCACTCGGCGTGCCCGACCTCGGCATTTCGACGATGGAAGACGTGCTGACCGACGCGCGCCGAATCGTTGAAGCCACGCAGCTGCCGCTGCTGGTGGACATCGACACCGGTTGGGGTGGCGCCTTCAATATCGCGCGCACGATCCGTTCTTTCGAACGCGTTGGCGTCGCCGCGGTGCACATGGAGGATCAGGTCGGCCAGAAGCGCTGCGGGCACCGGCCCGGCAAGGAGGTGGTGCCGAAAGAGGAAATGGTCGACCGCGTGAAGGCCGCCGTCGATGCGAAGACCGACCGCGATTTCGTACTGATGGCGCGTACCGACGCCGCGGCGGTGGAAGGCATCGATGCGGCGATCGAACGGGCGGTGGCTTACGTCGAGGCCGGCGCCGACATGATCTTTCCCGAGGCCATGAAGACGCTGGACGACTACCGGAAGTTCAAGGCTGCGGTGAAAGTGCCGATCCTCGCCAACCTCACGGAGTTCGGTTCCACGCCATTCTTCACCATCGACGAACTGCGCGCCGCGGATGTCGATATCGCTCTGTACTGCTGCGGTGCCTATCGCGCGATGAACAAGGCGGCGCTCGGGTTCTACGAAACCGTGCGCCGCGAAGGCACCCAGAAGAACATCATCGATACGCTGCAGACGCGTGCCGAGCTGTACGACTTCCTCGGCTACCACGAGTACGAGGACAAGCTCGACGCCCTGTTCGCCACGTCGAAGGAATAAGCCAGAGGATCACGCAATGACCGAGAACACCCTGCCGAAGCCGAAGAAGTCCGTCGCCCTGTCCGGCACCGCCGCCGGCAACACCGCGCTGTGCACGGTCGGCCGCAGCGGCAACGACCTGCATTACCGCGGTTACGACATCAAGGACCTGGCGACCAAGTCCACCTTCGAGGAAGTCGCCCACCTGCTGGTGCACGGTGCGCTGCCGACCAAGGCCCAGCTGAACGCCTACAAGACCAAGCTGCGCCGCCTGCGCGGCCTGCCGGCGATCGTCACCGAGGCACTCGAGCTGGTGCCGGCCAACGCGCACCCGATGGACGTGCTGCGCACCGGCTGCTCGGTGCTCGGCACCGTGCTGCCCGAGCGCGACGGCCACCCGGCCAGCGAGGCGCGCGACATCGCCGACCGGCTGATCGCCAGCTTCGGATCGATGCTGCTGTACTGGTGGCACTTCACCCGCAACGGCCGCCGCATCGACACCGAGACCGACGACGACTCCGTCGCCGCGCACTTCCTGCACCTGCTGCACGGCGAGCCGCCGAGCGCGCTGCATGCCGACTCCCTCGACAAGTCGCTGGTCCTGTACGCCGAGCACGAGTTCAACGCCTCGACCTTCACCGCGCGCGTGATCGCGGGCACCGGCTCGGACCTGTTCTCGTGCCTGACCGGCGCGATCGGCGCGTTGCGCGGGCCGAAGCACGGCGGTGCCAACGAGGTGGCGATGGACATCATCAGCCGCTACAGCAGCGCCGACGAGGCCGAGGCCGACATCCGCGCGCGCGTGGAGCGCAAGGAGATCGTGATCGGCTTCGGCCATCCGGTCTACACCATCGGCGATCCGCGCAACCCGATCATCAAGGAACTCTCGCGCAAGCTGTGCGCGGACGGCGGCAACCAGGCCCTGTTCGACATCAGCGAGCGGATCGAGGACCTGATGATGGACACCAAGAAGATGTTCCCGAACCTCGATTGGTACAGCGCCAGCGCGTACCACATGCTGGGCATCCCGACGCCGATGTTCACCCCGCTGTTCGTGATCGCCCGCACCTCCGGCTGGAGCGCGCACGTCATCGAGCAGCGCGAGGACGGCAAGATCATCCGCCCGAGCGCGAACTACGTCGGTCCGGAAGACCGCGAGTACGTGGCGATCGACAAGCGCTGATTGCTCGCAACAGGCACCACGGAGAAGGCCGCGCATTGCGCGGCCTTTTCCTTTTCAGCCTATCAATCGCGTAACGCGTCAGAACCTGTAGTCGAAACCCACCGTCAC
>DASTIS010000194.1:0-25520 GCA_035717365.1 Rhodanobacteraceae bacterium | reverse complement strand
CATGCCCTCGAGCCGACCGTGACCAGGCTTGATCGCGACAATCCTGGCTTCGGCGTCGTCATAGGGTTTCAGCTTGAGCAGACCGACACCACGACCGGCCCGATACGGGAGGTCGCCACGGTGGAGCACCAGTCCCTCGCCGTGCTTGTCGAGTACCCGCTCGAGCGCGGCCTTGAGCTGCGCATCGTTCCGGACATGAAACTGGCGGATGGCAACGACCCACGGGTCACCGATCGCGGCGACGACGGTACGGATCGCGGGCACCCGCGCGTTGAAGTCCCCCGGTTGCGCGGGCAGGTCGAAGACGTGATAGCTCATCTCGTGCCACGCCGGATCATCCGTGGCAGCCGATCTCACGATCGCCGAAGCGCGTTCGAACCGGCCGTAGCCTGCCCACAACTCGCCATCCATGGGCGTGTCGGGCCAGTCCTTCGTGAACCAGGCGGGAGCCTGGACCACGGTGCCACCGCGCGTCAACAAGCGATGGCCATCCCAGTAACCGCGCACGCCATCGTATATTTCGCTGACCCAGTAACGGGACAGGTCCACGCCGCCGTGATAGACGTCGACCAACTCGACTGGCGGAGGTGGCGCGGCCCAAGACAGCATCGGTATGCAGGAGACCGACGCGAGCGCTGCCGCCGCCACCAGCCATCGCAACATCCAACGCATGATTGCCGCTCCGTGGATTGAAAGTACGGATTGTCGGGTCACCTGCCGAAGCGCACCATCGGCCAACTTCCCCCTCGACCCGCCACAACTTCCGACGGATGCGTCGGTGACGTCCTACAACCCTGGACGACCGCGGTGAACCGCACGCACGCCGTGGCGCCGTGTCCATTTGCCGTTGCTTGTCATCCGGAACCCACCCGCGCTGTGAGATCCGCTGACCACGAAGCCGCGCAGAAAGTGCACTCGGCCCCGGTTTCACGAGATCCCGCGTGCGGCCTCGATCGTCGTCGGAGCGTTCGGCCGTGCATACATCCTCTCCACACAAGTGCGCAGCATGGGCGCGTCATCCAACATGCCCGCTTCCCTGGCCCAGTCGAGCGTGTAAGCCGCGTTGAGGTCCGCCACACTCAACCGATCGCCGACCAGGTACGCGCGTCCCTGCATGTGCTTTTCCAGCACCGCCAGCATCGCCCTGCACTCGCGGGTTGCCATGGCGATGTCGGACGGCATCCTCTCGTTTTCCGGGTAGATCGCCGTGTTGCGCGCGATACGCCACAGCGGCTGCTCGATCTCCGTCGCCAGGAAAAAGATCCACCGATACATTTGCGCCCGGTCCGCGACGTCCCGCGGAATCAGCCCGGCTTGCGGATACTTCTCCGCCAGATAGAGCTGGATCGCCGATGATTCCGTCAACACCACGTCCCCGTCGACCAGCACCGGTACCTTTCCCGCCGGGTTCAGGGCCAGGAACGCCGGCGAACGGGCTTCCTTGCTGAACGGAACCACAGGTACGAGTTCGTAGTCGAGTCCCAGCTCATTCAAGAGCCAGAGCGCACGCAGCACCCGCGTCGGCGGCACACCATACACCTTGATCTTCGCCATGTTTGCGTCTCCTCATCGTGCATCACATGAACCCGACGCATGACCGGCACACGAATCGACAAGGTTGCAACGACCTGACAGCCACAACCATCCTTCAGCCTGCGCCAATGCGCGGCGACAGGGTTGCTTCCGGCCAGCCACCGCTACCATCGCGCGGACGACCACGACAGATCGCACGGCATGGAATTCCAGCAAATCGTGTTTCTCGTGATCCTGGCGGGCGCGCTGATCCTCCTGGTCACCGCATGGGTGCGCATCGACCTCACCGGCGTGCTCATCGTGGTGGCACTGGCCGGTACCGGTTTGCTCAAGCCCGTCGAGGCGTTGTCGGGCTTCTCCAGCGACCCGGCAATCCTGCTGGCATCCATGTTCGTGCTCTCGGCGGGGCTCGCGCAGACCGGACTGACGGGCCGGCTGGGGGCGTGGATCGGGCGCATGGCCGGGACCAGCGTCTGGCGCGCGGTACTGGTGATCATGCCGTGCGTGGCAGTCATGGCCGCCTTCAGCCATCACTTGATGGTCACGGCGATGATGCTGCCGGTGATCCTGGAGCTCAATCGCTCGCACAACCTGCCGGCCTCGCGGTTGATGATGCCGATGGCCTTTGCCGCATCGCTGGGCACCACCATGACGGTGATCGCCGCACCGGCCTTCCTGGTCGCGCGCGACCTGCTCGAACGCGGTGGTGCGCACAACATCGGCATCTTCTCGATCGCGCCGATGGGCATCGTGCTGGCCCTGATCGGCACCGCGTACATTTTGCTCTTCGGACGCTGGCTGTTGCCCAGCCGGGAGGGCGGCAGCGGCGCCGAGGACCGCTTCCGCCTGGAACGCTATTACACCGAGCTGGTGGTGCTTGAAGATTCCCCGCACGTCGGCAAGACCATGCGCGACTTCGGCAAGGAACATGCCGAGCGTTTTCGGGTCGTGGACTGGCTTCGGCATGGCGGCTCGCGTCCCAGGCCGTGGCGGCGCAAGCAACTGGCCGCGGGCGACCTGCTTCTGGTGCGCGCCAGCCCGGACGAACTGGCGGCACTGAAAAAACAGCAGGGTCTCGCCCTGAGTGCGGTGGTTGAATACGGCGACGAAATCGCGGAAGACCGCCGCGACCGCCGCGAAGAGGACGAACGCCTGGTGCAGGCGGTCGTCGGGCCCGACTCCGGGCTGGTCGGGCGCACCATCGGCAGTGTTGATTTCCTGCGTCGTTACGGCGTGGTGGTGGTGGGGCTGTGGCGCAAGCGCGGCTTCATCCGCAAGGAGCTGTCCAAGGTGAGGCTCGAGGGCGGCGACCTGATGGTGCTGTGGGGCGACAAAAGCGCGCTGGACCAGCTCGCCCGCAATCCCTCGTTCCTGCTGCTGGTGCCATTCTCGGGCCGCGCCCTGGCGCGTGGCCGTGGCTGGCTGGCGGGCCTGATCATGGCGCTCAGCGTGGCGGGGGCGGCATCCGGCCTGCTGCCGGTCACCGTGTCGTTCCTGGCCGGGGCAACGGCCATGGTCGTCACCGGCTGCCTGAGCCTCAGGCAAGCGTACGAGTCGGTGGAGCTGCGCATCTTCGTGTTCATCGCCGGCGCCATTCCACTCGGGCTTGCGATGGAACAGACCGGGACCGCGGCGTTGTTCGCGGATTGGCTGTCGGTATTCGTGTCCGGCTGGTCGCCCACCTGGGTGCTGCTGGCACTGTTCCTGACCGCGGCACTCTTCACCCAGGTCTTGTCCGATACCGCGACCACCATCCTGCTCGGCCCGGTCGCGCTGGGCATGGCCGGACTGCTCGACATGTCGGCCTTCGCCATGGTGTTCAGCGTGGCAATGGGCGCCGTGGCCGCGTTCCTGACCCCAATCGGTCACCACGGCAACCTGCTGGTATACGAGCCCGGCAACTACCGCTTCGTCGACTTCGTGCGCGTGGGGACGCCGCTGACCCTGTTGCTGGGATTCGCCGTCGCATGGCTGGCGCCGCTGATATGGCCTGCTGGATGAAGCATGATTCGCCCCTTGAGCCCATTACGAAATATTGACGACGCATCGATGCGAACCCATTAGTCTCTGACAGTCTTGGCTCAAAAGGATGGTCCCATGACACGTGTAACCGCGTTGCTTGCATTTGCATCCATCACCTTGCTGGCGGGATGTGCCCCCGACAATCAGGGGGCACCGGAATCTCCCACGGCATCGCCCACGGCATCTGCCCCGATGCCTTCCGCGTCGACCGATGCTTCGGCCCGTGCCCACGCCATGCTTGCATCGGCCAGCGACAGCGATGTCACCGGCAAGCTTGCGTTCGTCAGCACCGACCAGGGTGTCCGCATCACTGGACGCATTGCCGGGCTCAAGCCCGACAGCACACACGGTTTCCACATCCACGAGCACGGCGACTGCAGCACGCCTGATGCCAGCAGCGCCGGCGGTCACTTCAATCCGATGCAGCAGCCCCACGGCCATCCCGCGCAGGGACCTCGCCACGCCGGGGACCTCCCCAACCAGACAGCGGACGCGGAGGGCGTTGCCACGGTCGACGTGCTGGCGCATGACGTCGAACTCGGCACCGGTGGCAGCACCGACATCCTCGGCGGCGCGGTCATCGTGCACGCCAAGCCTGACGACTACACCAGCCAGCCTTCCGGCGATGCCGGCGCGCGCATTGCGTGCGGCGTGATCACCCGCGACTGAGGGCAAGAGCACAAAAAAGGGAACGGACGGAGGTAATCAGCGCGGGTTGATTACCCCGCCCCCTTTTGTTCAAGCACCCGGTCGAACAGCGCCAGCATTTCGGACCAGCCGCGTTCGGCGGCCGCCTCGTCGTAAACCGGAAAGTCGGGCTTCATCCAGCCGTGCGACGCGCCGCGGTACACCTCGCAGCGATAACGCACACCGGCATCGTCCAGCGCCTTCGTGAAGCGCTCGACCATGTCCGGTGGACAACTGCCATCGTTGTCGGCGACGGCAATGTACAACTCTGCGCGGATCCTGGGCGCCAGCAAATGCGGGCTGGCCGGATCGTCAGTGGCCAGACGACCGCCATGGAAGCTGATCGCCGCCGCGACACGTTCCGGATACGTTCCCGCGGCGGTGATCGCCATGCCGCCGCCCATGCAGAAACCGACCGTGCCGACCTTGCCCGTCACGTCATCGCGGGTGTCGAGATACGTCAGCAGCGGTCCGGTATCCTGCGCGGCCCGGACGTTGTCGGTGGTCGCCATCAGAGGCCCGACCATGGCGCGGAAATCGCCGGCGAACGCTTCCTTCGGATCCAGCGGACCGTACGCACCGTAGCGATGGAAAAGGTCAGGCACCAGCACCACGTACCCGCCACCGGCGAGGCGCTCCCCGACCTGCAGCAACGCGGGGCGGATGCCGAACGCATCCATGTACACGATCACCGCCGGCCACGGGCCCGCACCTTCCGGCGCAAAGACGTGCACCGGACATTGCCCGTCGCGCGTCCGGATGCTGACTTCTTCGTGTTTCATGTGCGCTCCTGTTCTCGTGGAAGTCGTGCGATGGCGCCGCTGCGAGCACGACCCCAAACGCATCGGGCCATGATAGCGACGCGCAAATCGTCGACTGCGCTAATGTGCCCTTGATGACACGCCACACGGACCGCCCGATCGAATGAAGATGAAGCCGGTCTCCATCGCCATCGCAACCACTTTCACGGCACTCGCCTCGCTCGCCTGTCTCGTGTCCGCAGCAAGTTTCGCGACGACGACGCCGGGCCACGACGCCGCGCGCCCATGGATGAATTCCGACTTGTCACCCGACCAGCGCGCGAAGCTGGTGCTGAAAGCCATGACGCAGGACGAAAAATTCCGGTTGCTCCGCACCGAATTCGGTGACGCCCAGAACGGCCATCCCAAGCCACCGGGCGCGCTGGGTTCGGCCGGCTATCAACCTGCAATCACGCGTCTCGGCCTGCCCGCGATCCAGGAAAGCGATGCAGGCCTCGGCGTGGCCAAGCCACTCGAACTCGGCGCCACCGCCCTGCCCTCGGGCCTCGCGACCGCCGCCAGTTTCGATCCGGCGCTGGCCTGGGCAGGCGGCGCGATGATCGGCGGCGAAGCGCATCGTCGCGGCTTCAACGTGATGCTGGCTGGCGGCGTGGATCTCGTGCGTGATCCGCGCAACGGCCGCAATTTCGAATACGCTGGCGAAGACCCGCTGCTGGCGGGCCTGATCGTCGGCAACGCCATCGCCGGCATCCAGAGCCAGCATCTCGTCTCCACCGTCAAGCACTTCGCGCTCAATGATCTCGAAACCGCGCGGAACACGCTGAGCGCGAATATCGACCGTGCCGCGGCGCGGGAATCGGATCTGCTCGCCTTCGAGATCGCGATCGAAACCGGCCATCCCGGCGCGGTGATGTGTGCGTACAACCGCATCAACGGCGTGTACGCCTGCGAGAACCACTGGCTGCTCGATCAGGTGCTGAAGCGCGATTGGCATTACCCCGGATACGTGATGTCCGACTGGGGCGCCGTGCACAGCGCCGCGAAATCCGCTCTGGCGGGGCTGGACCAGGAGTCGGCCGGCGAAACGTTCGACAAGCAGGTGTACTTCGACAAGCCGCTGCGCGCCGCAGTGGCATCCGGCGAGGTGCCGCAGTCGCGCATCGACGACATGGCGCGGCGCATCCTGCGCAGCCTGTTCGCGGCCGGCGTGATCGACCATCCGGCCAAACCCGCACCCATCGACTTCGACACCGACCGCAAGGTTGCCCAGCGCGTCGAGGAAGCCGGCGCGGTGCTGCTGCGCAACCAGGATGCGCTGCTGCCGCTGTCCGCCGCGCAATCCGTGGCGGTAATCGGCGGCCATGCCGACAAGGGTGTGCTGACCGGCGGCGGTTCTTCGGTGGTGCAGTCGCCGCAGGGCAACGCGGTGCCGGGCGTGCCGCCCACGAGTTGGCCGGGTCCCCGCATCCATCAACCCTCGGCACCGCTGGCCGCGATCGAAAAGCGTGCGCACGGCAAGGTGAACTTCGCCGACGGCAACGACATCGCCGCCGCCGCACAACTCGCGGCACGCTCGGACGTGGCGGTGGTGTTCGTCGAGCAATGGGCAGGGGAAAGTTTCGATGTGCCGACTCTTGCCCTGCCGGACAACCAGGATGCGCTGGTCGAAGCCGTGGCCAGGGCGAATCCGCACACCATCGTGGTGCTGGAAAACAACGGCCCGGTTGCCATGCCGTGGCTGACCCGGGTCGGCGCGGTGCTGGAAGCGTGGTACCCCGGAGCGGCCGGCGGCGAGGCGATCGCGCGGCTGCTGTACGGCGACGTCAATCCATCCGGCCGCTTGCCGGTAAGCTGGCCGCGCGACGCATCGCAATTGCCGCGCCTGCAAATTTCCGGCGCGGGTCTCGCCGCCATCGGCCTGTTGCCGCAAGGCCAACCGGCACAGGCAGTCGACTACAACATCGAAGGCGCCGACGTGGGTTACCGCTGGTACCAACGCCAGCACCTCGAACCGTTGTTCCCGTTCGGTTATGGCCTGACCTACACGCACTTCGATTACAGCGGTTTTGAATCGCGCGTTGAACATGGCCGCCTCACGGCCTCGTTCACCGTGACCAACCGCGGCACGCGCAAAGGGGTGGACGTGCCGCAACTCTACGTGACCCTGCCCGGCTCGGGAGAAGTACGGCGACTGGCCGGCTGGTGCCGGATCAGCCTGAAACCCGGCGAGTCCGCGCATCTGACCGTCACCGCCGATCCTCGCCTGCTGGTCGACTTCGACAGCCGCAGTCAGCGTTGGCAGCGACCGGCCGGAGCCTATCTGTTGCAATTGGGCCACTCGGCAACGTCCTTCCAGGGCCAGGGGAATGTGACGTTGTCCGCCGCCACCTGGTCCGCGGGCGCCGCGCCCGGCGGCACGGCGCAACCCTGCGTGGCCGCTGGCGCGCGGTGATTCCCATTCAGGCGAAATGCCGATTCAAGTTCGACTGCACCGGGAAACCATGGCAACGCGGCCCGGAGCGGCACCAGGATGCTTGCGCGGCATCCATGATCTCTGTCCCCTCAAGGGAACGCTTCTGCTCCGGAGGTGTTCGCGGTTGCAACCCTGCAAACGCAGTCTCGGGAGACATCGGCCATGGGGCTTTGATTGCATGTCCTGGACTGGTCCGGTGCATGACTGTATGGCCGGAAGCGGGGTGGACCGGACCAGGCTCGTCCCATCCGCCCCGATTCCCGGCACGCGCGCGTGGGCGCATTACCAGTTATGCTGGGCGGGCAGCGCTTGGGGCAAATTCAAATGCACTGCCAATTCTTGCGGCGAGTTCGCCTCGCTCCATGCCGCAATTCATCCATGTTTTCAAAGGTCACGTGTAATGTCGGATCGACAAAGCGGCACAGTAAAATGGTTCAACGATGCCAAGGGCTTCGGCTTCATCACCCCGGAAAGTGGCGACGACTTGTTCGTCCACTTCCGTGCCATCCAGGGCGACGGCTTCAAGTCGCTGCAGGAAGGCCAGAAAGTCACCTTCATCGCTGTGAAGGGCCCGAAGGGCATGCAGGCGGACCAGGTACAGGTGGCGTAAGCCTCCTGCCAAGTTCGTGAAAAAGCCCGCTTCGGCGGGCTTTTTCATGCCACCGGACATGGCGCCACCAAAAAGGGAACGGTTGCAATCAAGCAGGTCTATTACTCCCAACTCCTTTTGGCCTGTCAGAATTGTCCCCGAGTCCCATCCCCGAGAACTTGATTGAACCCGACGTTGAAGTCCCCTTCTCTTCCCGAATCGACCTTCGCCTGGGATCAGTACTGGCGTGATGGTCGCCTGGCATCGTGCGGCGGCGAAGGTGGCACCAACTATCAACCGGCGATCGCCGAGGGCTGGCGGCGTTTCTTCAGCACCCTCCACGATGGTGCGCGCATCCTCGACATCTGCACCGGAAACGGAGCCGTTGCGCGGCTGGCGGCCGAAGCGGCAAGGGGCCACAACCTGCACGTGGCCATCGATGCCGTCGACTCGGCGTCGATCAACCCGACAGGACTCGGACCCGACGCGGGCATGGTCACCTTTTCACCGCGTGTCCCCGCCGAGAGCCTGCCGTTTCCCGACGCCTCCTTCGACTTCATCGTCGGCCAGTACGCCATCGAATACACCGATCTCGAACGCAGCCTCGCCGAGCTCAAACGGGTGAGCCGACAAACGGCCACCGTCCGGTTCGTTACGCACGCCGCGGGAAGCGTCGTCGTGCAGGAAGCGAAACGTCAAATCGACGACGCGGAACGATTGACCGCAACCGGCATATTCGAGGCTGCGGAAGCGCTCGCGAGGGCAGCCGGAAACAATCCATCCGCGGCCAGTCTGGACGACGTGCGCGGAAACTTCCGGAGTGCCCTGGAATCACTGCAGGCTGCCGCGGGACGTGCCGAAGACCTGCGGATGTACCAGAACGTCGGCACCGTCATTGTCCACGCGATCCAGCACCAACCCAGCGCCGGGGCAGGACCCGTACTCGACAAGATTGCCGAGACCGCAGCAGCCATCAAGGCACACCGGGCCCGCCTGGCGGCAATGCGGCGAGCCGCCCTCGATGCACCACGGGCCCGGGCACTCGCGGCGCTTGCGGAGCGCTTGTGGGCCAGGAGATTCGGATTGGAATCCCTGGTGCGACCCGATGGCGCCGAGTTCGGTTGGGTGCTGGCATCCGTTTGATTCCTTCCGTCTCCTTTTCTGTCCCCTTTTGTGGAGAGAGCCATGGCCACACTGAACGACTTCGATGCAGGCGAAGCCTGGCTGCGTCCCTCGCCGCAGCTGTGGCGCCTGCGACGCATCCAGGGAGGCATGGCTGCGGGCATCGCCATCGTCGCGGCGGGCGTGGCGGTGGGGATCCAGACAGTGTGGTGGTGGGGGCTGATTGCCGCGGCCGTGGTTTGCTGCATCGCGTTGCTCGCGATGCGCGCACTCCGCCGCCGCGTCCACTCGTGGCAGTACCTCGAACGCGACGATGACCTGATGGTCGCGCGCGGCTTGATGGTGAGGCGCCTTTCGGTGGTGCCGTACGGGCGCATGCAGTTCGTGGATGTCGTGGCCGGACCGTTCGAGCGCATGTTCGGTCTCAGCACCCTGCACATGCATACGGCCGCGGCCGCGAGTGATGCGGTCATTCCGGGCCTCGCCCGCGAGGAAGCACAGCGCCTGCGCGATGCCCTGAGCCGGCTCGGCGAGGCGCGCGCGGCAGGCTTGTGAATACACGCGGCGTCCCGGAGGTCGATGCCGATCCGCACGCGACCACGCCGTGGCAGCGCCTGCATCCTCTTTCGCCCATGGTGCGCGCCGGGCGGCACCTCGTCTCCATCGGCGCCATCATTCTCGTGGGGCTCGTGGGGAGCCAGCACGCCCACAACGATCGTCGCTGGGAACTCATCGTCATCGGCATCGCGATCGTCGCGGGCGTTGTCACGTGGCTGGTGACGCGTTG
The DNA here is from genome assembly GCA_035717365.1 of Rhodanobacteraceae bacterium. Lineage (GTDB taxonomy): Bacteria > Pseudomonadota > Gammaproteobacteria > Xanthomonadales > Rhodanobacteraceae > 66-474. The sequence continues at coordinate 15,546 of DASTIS010000194.1, read as the reverse complement.
GCGCCTGGTGGATGGCGTGCTGCACATCGAAAGTGGCCTGCTCAAGCGCAGTTCCAGCCGCTACCCGTTGAGCCGGGTGCAGGCCATCGACATCGCCCAGAGCGGCATCGCGCGCGTCCTGGGTCTCGCCGAACTGCGTCTTCGCATGGCGTCGGGTGGCGGAAACACGGGACGCCTTGCGTGCCTGACCGTCGCGCACGCGACCCGGCTCCGCAACGAACTGCTCGCCATCGCGCGGGCCGAGCGCGAAGAACTGGCTCAAGCGGGGCACGCTCCCGGATCGACCCAGGCCGTAATGCCCGGTGCCGATACCATCGAGCGCCTCGGCTCCGGCGAACCGCTTGCGGTCACCGATCCACTCCGGCTCGTGCTTGGCACCCTCACGGCCGGCGTCGGACTTGCCGCCGTTGTGGTCAGCGTGGCGTTCGCCGCCGGGCTCTTGATGTTCCCCGACGCCGCCAGGGTCATCGCGGCGGGCGGCATCTGGCCGATCATCGGGCTTGCCGGTGCCTTGTGGAAGCGCTTCAACGGCGATTACAGGCTCACCACCCACGCCACGGACACGGGCTTCCAGTTGCGCTCGGGACTGGTGCAAACGGCGTCGGAAACGATCAGTCGCGACCGCATCCAGTTGGTGCGCCTGCACCAGCCGCTGTTGTGGCGCCTCTTTGGCTGGTGCCGCGTCGAGGTGGAGGTCGCCGGCACCAAGGTGAAAAAGGAAAACCGCGCGGAAGGCCAGGTGTCGCGTCCGCTGCTTGCCGTCGGTCGCCTGGAAACCGGCAAGGCGATCATCGCCAACGTGGCGCCGGAGGCCCCGGAATGTTCGCTGCGCCCGCCGAGGCGCGCATTCTGGAAGGCGCCCCTGAGCATGCATCTCCTCGCCATCGGTATCGACGAACGCTACGTCGCCGCCCGCCGCGGACGCCTGGCTGCAACCACCACATGGATCCCGCTGGCCAAGGTGCAAAGCATTCGCGCCGCCGAGGGACCCGTGCAGCGGCGCCTCGGCCTTGCCACCGTGCATCTGGATGTTGCCGGCGCACACGCTTGCGCAACGCTGCAGGATCGCGACATCGGCGAGGCGCTGGAACTGCTCGCGCGCCTGCCCGCGCGGTGCGCTGCGCAAAGGGGACGGGGGCAATTGAACCTCATGCAAGAATCCATCGGCGGCTCCTGATCGCGCCACGAGAGCGGTCTCGCTGAACCACAGGCCGGATGCCGCTTGATTGCCTCCGTCCCCTTTTCGCTCCAGCCCCAAACGGCTGTCGGAAATTCTCCCTCACACCTTTCTTGCGTGCCACGCCTGCAAGGGGCTCTGGCCCGGTCAGCTCTGCATTCCTGATAACCTGCCACCGTTCACCAACACCGGAGCCGTCATGCGCAAGCAGCTGCTGATGACAGGACTATGCTGCGGACTGGCCTTCGCGCCTGCCCCGGCAACACTGGCGCAAACCACTGATCAGACCACAGACCATCAGCGCATCAAGGCGCTGGAAGCACGCGTCGCCGCAATTGAGAAGCGCCTGGACATGACGCCGGCCGCCCCGCAGCCAGAGCCACATCCCCAACCCGCGCCGACCACCACTCCGACACCCGTAGCCGCTCCGCCACCAACAGCCACCCCCCGCCAACCCGCACCCGTCGTCAAGGCGCGGCCGGCGTCTTCCGACTGGAGCCAACTGCAGCGTGGCATGAATCCGCGGGAGGTCACCGCACTGATAGGCCCCCCGGAGCTGAAGCAGGTCCGGGCGATGTCGGAAATCTGGTTCTACCCCGACAACCGCCAGATTGAATTTGACAACAGTAGTCGGCTGCAAAGCTGGAGCGAGCCCTGAGAGGTTGCAAGAAGGTTTCCGCTCTTTTCCCCTCCCATTTGTTACGGACCGATCATTACTGCCAGCGGGACGCGGGTTGCCGCGGACAAACTGTCCCTGACACCTTTTTTGCTGTCCGTCCCCGCTTCAACTTTTCATCTCGCTGTTTGCGTGGCCCTTTTGGCGCAGGCTGCGGTACACGCGCAGCATCGCGTCGGCACTGAGGGCGACGTCATCCTCGCTCGTCGCCCAGTTGGACACCGAAATGCGCATGGCGGCGAGGCCATGCCAGGTGGTGCCGCCGGCCCAGCAGGTGCCGTCGGCCTGCACGCCGGCAATGACGGCGCGCGTGAGCTCGTCCTCGTCACCGAAGCGCACGAGCACCTGGTTGAGAACGACGTCGTTGAGGATGGCAACGCCGGGTTCAACGGACAGCAGGTCGGCGAACTGGCGGGCGCGGGCGCAGCAGCGCTCGACAAGGTCGGCGACGCCGTCGCGGCCGAGGGCGCGCAGCGTGGCGTACACAGGGATGCCACGGGCGCGGCGGGAGAACTCGGGCACCCAATCGACGGCGTCGCGCTCCGCGCCGCCGGTCTGGACCAGGTAGGCGGCAGCGGATGTCATCGCGTCGTGGTGGTCCTCGGCGTTGCGCACGATGGCCACGCCGCTGTCGTAGGGGACGTTGAGCCACTTGTGCGCGTCGGTGGCCCAGGAGTCGGCGAGCTCGATGCCGTCGGCGATCGCGCGCAATGCTTTGGTGGCACTGGCGCGCGCCCACAGCCCGAAGGCGCCGTCGACGTGCAGCCAGGCGCCATGCGCGCGCGTGGTTTCGGCAATCTCGCGAAGCGGATCGAAGGCGCCGGTGTTCACGTTGCCGGCCTGCGCGCAGACGATGACCGGGCCCTGCAGCGTCGGCAGGATCTCGCGCAGGCGGTCGGCGCGCAGGCGGCCCTGGGCATCGGATTCGACCTGCACCAGCGCGCGCGTGCCGAGCCCGAGGTAGCGCAGCGCGACATCGACGGTGACGTGCGCTTCCTGCGAGGCGACGACGTGGATGCGCGGCGCATCATTGAGGCCTTCTGTCTCGACGTCCCAACCTGCCTTGCGCAACACCCCATGGCGCGCGGCGGCGAGGCAGGTGAAGTGCGCCATCTGGCAGCCCGTGACGAAGCCGACGCCGCTCTCGCGCGGCAGGTCGAACAGCTCCAGCAGCCAGCGCGCGGCGACCTCCTCCATCGCGGCGGCCATCGGCGAAATGACATGGATACCGGCGTTCTGGTCCCAGGTCGACACCAGCCAGTCCGCAGCCAGCGCCACGGGCAGCGAGCCGCCGATGACGAATCCGAAATAGCGCGGCGCGGCGCAGCCCGACGCGCCGCGCCCGGCGCTGCGCGCGAGCAGGTCGAGCACCGCGGCCGGGTCTTCGCCCTGCGGCGACAGCGGTGCGTCGAGCGCGGCCAGCATCTCTTCACGCCGCGCGCGTGCGCCGACGAAGCGTTGCGGCAGGTCGTGCAGGAAGGTACTGGCGTGCGTGTGCGCGCGGGACAGCAGCGGGTCGAAGTCTTCGAAGGTCATGGGGATTCCGGTCAACGGTGGCTGGCGCAGTCCATTGAAAACCAAAAAGCCAGCCGAAACAACGAGCGAAAAGGCGCCAGCCCGATACGGGGCGGAGATAGTCAGTCCGGATCAATTGCCTCCGTCCCCTTTTCACCGCTACACGCGCGCGGCGCAGTTGCCTCCGTTCCCTTTTCGCTCGATCAAGTCACGCGCTCGCCGGCCGCCACACGGGCGGGCGTCACGTCCGTCGGCGCGGGGTGGATGACAAGTCGCAGCCGCCTGCCCTTCCGCACCAGACGCAGGTCGCGATGCCTGACCAGATAGGCCACCGCCACCGCGGCTGCCGCAAGACCTGCGAGCGCGCCCACACCCAGCGCCCAGCGGGCACCGAAATGGTCGACCACCCAGCCCACCAGCGGTGCACCGATCGGGGTGCCGCCCATGACCACGGCGATGCGCAGCGCCAATACCCGGCCGCGCATCGTGCGCTCGGTGGTGAGTTGCATCATCGAGTTGCTGGCGGTCATGAAGGTGAGCGCGGCAAGGCCGACGAAAAACAACAGGAGCGCGAACAGAACGGGGCTCGGCATCACCGCGGCCACAGCCAGGGTGACACCGAATGCCGCAGCGGAAACGGCCATCAGCACCATGCCGGGAAACGGTCGCCGGGCCGAAAGCAGCGCGCCGCACATGGTCCCCGCAGCCATCGCCGAGGTCAGCAGGCCGTACTCGCTGGCATCGCCGTGGAACACGGTGACCGACATCGTCGAGATGTAGATGGCGAAGTTGAAGCCGAAGGTACCGAGGAGCAACAGCATCACCAATACCGCGATCAGATCGGGCCGCTGCCACACATAGCGAAACCCCGCCAGCAAGCTGCCGCGCGTGCGCGCCGGCCGCGCTTCGACATGCAGTTCGCGCACCCGCAGGAACCACAGGGACACCAGCACCGCGGCGTAGGAGCCCGCATTGATGAGGAACAGCCAGCCCTCGCCGACCGCGGCAATCAACACACCCGCCGCCGCCGGGCCGACCATGCGCGCGGCATTGAACGACGTCGAGTTCAACGCCACCGCGTTGGCGAGATCGTCATCGGTAACCAGGTCCGATACAAACGCCTGCCGCGCCGGCGCGTCGAACGCGGTGACGCAGCCCAGCAGCAGCGCAAAGCCGTACACCTGCCAGAGCTGCACCAAACCGAAGACGGTGAGCAGGCCCAGGCCCAACGCCAGCAGCCCGGCAGCGCCCTGGGTGAAAAGCAACAGCTTGCGACGGTCCATGTGATCGGCGGCAAAGCCGCTCAAGGGCAGGAGCAACAGCGGCGGCCCGAATTGCAGGGCCATCACCGTACCCACAGCCGTCGCGTTGTGGTGGGTGAGCACGGTCAGCACCAGCCAGTCCTGCCCGATGCGTTGCATCCAGGTGCCCACGTTGGACACCAGCGCACCCCCGGCCCACAGCCGGTAGTTGTGGCTCCTGAGCGAGTGGAACATGCTGCTCATTGCGCGCCTGACCAAACAAACGGGTCAGGTTAACTTGTCCAGAAGGAAGGAGGTGCGCACCGCAACGAAAAAAAGGACGGAGATCATCAATTGCGGCTCGCGGACGCAGCGTCAACTGACGCGCCGCAGCCGTGCAATCAATGAACCAGATACTTGCTGGACGGCCGGAATGCGCCTTGATTACCCCCGTCCCTTTTTGCCAGCGGCTCTATCAGCAAGTAAAGAGCTGGATGTCTCGCCGCATCCTGCGCCCCGCCCTTCGGGCCATCGGCTTCGCCGATGTTCGCTCCGGCATCCTGCCTTCGCAGTCCGGGTTCTGCCCGCAACCCGCGCGGGCAGCCCCGGGATGACAAGCAAAAGCCCGGCTCCCGTGCCGATCGATCTCTACATCTTCCTTCGATGATCCCCGCATGCAAGGCGCTTCTTCGTCAGAGTTTGTAGACCGCCCCTTCTTCCGCAACCGCTGGCCGCTCCGGCCACACCGGGCACAGCATTTCGACCACCTCCATCAGATCGACCCAGTCAGACAAGTCCGGGCTGGTCGGAGTCTGTGTCCGGGATTCCACGGCCGGACCCACCACCGGATATCGGGCGTCGTCAGCTTGCGTCATGATCGATTTGCCCGAGCAATTCATCCAGCAGATCCATTCGATCGAACAGTGCGAAGTAGTCTCGGACTTCACGCATATCGAGTTTGCCGCGTCCTGTGCGCAGCAAGGCGAGAATGTCATCCCGATCGCGTCCCCGTTCCGGGGCATTGACCAACGCCTGCAACTTGAAACCGATCAAGCCTTCGGCGCTCACGACGCGCAGCCGCCCCATGGCGGTATCGCGGGTGTCGGCGCGCTCGAGTAGTCGGCGTGCGGTCGGCCGGTGCGCGTAGAGCAAGTCCAGCGCCTCGTCGCCGCGCACGTAGTTGGCGGCATCTTCGCTGTGATGCACGCGTGCGTACCCCAACGCGCTCAGTGCTTCGTGAACCGCGCGCACATCATCGGCATCGACCAGGAAGTCGACATCGCGGGTGGCGCGCACCACGTCGTGCGCCGCCAGCGCCAGGCCACCGATCAAGGCGGGTTCGGTCTTGCAGCCTTTGAAGGCCGCAATCGCCTGCTTGACCTGGTCGGCGAGTCGCGACATGGAAGAAGTATAGCTTCAGAGCCGGAATGCAAAGGCGCTGGATGACTCGCCCCATCGTGCCTTTGCCGCCCGGGATGACGAGCTGATTTTGCTGCCTCACGCGCGGCCGAACCTTCATCCGGCGTTTCACGCCCCTTCTCCCGGGGGCGAAGGGGAAATCGGCTACATCGCGCGCGGTGTCTTGAAGGCAGCGCAAGCCGTAGCGAAATTCACGGGCCGGCGGTTTCGCCATCAACTGGCGCCGCGGACGCCGCGGGGGCAGGCAACGGCTGTACCGGCGTGGCATCGCTGGCGCGCCAGCGCATGCGGCCGCTGTGGAATTCGTCATAAGCCACCTGGTAGGCCGCAATGGCCTGATCCACGTCGGCCCGATCCACCTTCCGGTACGGCGTCGCACCGCCGGTAGCCGGATCCGGCTTGACCTGTTCCATCTTGCGGTTGGGCGACAGGATGGTCAGGCGGTCGCCACGCAGGTAACCGAGGTTCTGGTAGGTCGACGGAAACGCGCGGTCGCGCTCGGGCGGCAGGTCGAGCACGTTGTGGCCGAAGAACCGGCTGCGGTAGCTGAAGTGCAGCAGGCCCAGCAGGATCGGCGGGATGTCGACCTGCGAGGTCATGCGCTCGACATGCCGCGGCGCAATGTGCGCGGGCGAGTAGATCAACAGCGGGATGCGATAGTGATTGATCGGGATGCGCGATTTGCCTGAACTGTCGGCGCAGTGGTCGGCGGTGATCACGAACACCGTGTCCCTGAAATACGGTTTGGTCTGCATGCGCCGGATGAAGTCGCCGATGGCCCAGTCGGTGTACTTGACGGCGCCGTCACGCTCGCCTTGCGGCATGTCTACCCGCCCCTTCGGCCAGGTGTAGGGCCGGTGGTTGGAGGTGGTCATGATGTGCAGGAAGAACGGCTTGCCCTCGCTGTGGATCTTGTCCATCTGGCCGATCGCCAGGGTGTACAAATCCTCATCGGCCACGCCCCAGACGTTCTCGCTGTGGATCGTCGCGCTGGCGGGGATGTCGCGGCGGTCGACATCCTTGTAGCCGTTGTGCGCGAAGAAATAGTTCATGTTGTCGAAGTAGCCGTAGCCACCGTAGACGAACTCCGACACGTAGCCGCGCTGGTTGAGGATGTCCGCCAGCGAAAACAGGTCTTCGTTGTGCTTTTCCTTGATTAGCGAGTCGCCCGGCGTCGGCGGTATCGACAGCGTCACGGCTTCCAGCCCGCGCACGGTGCGCGTGCCATTGGCATACATGTTCTCGAAGTACAGGCTCTGGCCGGCCAGCCGGTCGAGATTGGGGGTCAGGCCGTTCGGGTTGCCGAACACGCCCAGGTAACCCGCGGACAGGCTTTCGACGGTGATCAGCACCACGTTGAGATGCTGTTCCGGCCCGGTGGCATGGATGGCGCGGGTGATGTCGTGCGGGTCGTTGCTGACCCAGGTCGCATTCGGCGTTTTCAGCATCTTGCGCACCGTTGCGTATGCTTCCGCGTCCGGCAGCGTGCGATAGAAGCGGTGGAAATCCAGACTGGCATCGCGGAATGCCGCGAAGAACTCGTAGATGCCGTTGCCGGCCAGCGAGTTGACGTAGGCGTTCTGCATGCGATTCTTCATGCCCGAGTTGACGGTGAACGCCGTGATCACCGTGACCACCAGCCAGCCCAGCACCACCAGCGAGCGCCGGCCGAAGCGGCTGTCGTCGTCGCGCGTGCGCAGGCTGCGGCGCGTGAGCGCGACGATCACGATCGCCGCCACCGCCAGCATCGTCAGCCAGCGGGCGACCGGATACGACTCCTCGATGTTGCCGATCACCTCACGCGTGTAGATCAGGTAATCCACCGCGATGAAGTTGAAGCGCGAGCCGAACTCGTTCCAGAACGTCAGTTCCGACGCGCCCACGAACAACAACCCGAACAGCAGCAGCAGGCAGAAAATCCACAGGATCCATTGGCCGACGCGCGAGGTGTAGGTGAACGCCGCCAACGGCAACGCGAACAGGAACGGCAGCACCGCCGGCCACGCCGTCTTCCAGTTGGCATGGAACTGCCAACGCAACAACCCCACGCAGATCGCGAACAAACCCACCAACAGCAACGCGTACAGCAGCCACCGCTGCCAGCCCGGCAGGCGCCCGCGTCGTGTCGGCACCAGCCACAGGAACAACACCAATGGCCACGCGAAGTAGACGAACGTGACCAGGTCGTAGCCAAGTCCGACGCCGAAGGCATACAACCAATCCAGCGGATTCGGCGGCACGCCGGAACCCGTCATCAGCAACAGGATCAGGCGGGTGACGAACGAGATGGCGAGGAAACACACTCCCAGCCAGAACAACGGACGGAAGCGTCGCGCCAGCGACCCCCGCAGCAAGGTCACGCTCACGCGTCAATGCTCCAATGTGGGAAAGCTGCGGCAGTCTGCATGACCTGACATCGTAAAGGGGATGGAGGTAATTACGCACGCAATAATTCCCTCCGCCCCATCTTTGTCGATCTTGCGATCCACCGATCGTCGCAATGTCAGGCGGACACATCGACCCGTACAAGAGAACCGAAATGCGAAAGCTCATCATTCCAGCTTTCATCAGCCTCGATGGCGTCATCCAGGCGCCCGGCGGTCCGGAGGAAGACACCAGCGGCGGCTTCGCCCACGGCGGCTGGGTCTGGCCTTACGCCGACGCGTCCGAAGACGTGATGGGCGGCGTGTTCTCCCGACCGTTCGAGTTGCTGCTCGGACGCCGCACCTACGATATCTTCGCCGCGTACTGGCCGCACGTGCTTGAGGACGCGCCACACCGCGGAATTGCCGACATGTTCAACGGCACCGCCAAGCACGTCGCCACCCACCATCCCGACACGCTCGAATGGCAGAACAGCCGCGCGCTGGGTCCGGATATCGCCGCCGCGGTGCGCCAACTCAAGCACAACGACGGTCCCGCCCTCGTCACCCAGGGCAGCAGCGATCTGGTGCACCAGCTGCTGGCCACCAACCTCGTCGACGAACTTTGCCTGCTGGTCTATCCGCTCCTGCTCGGCCGCGGCAAACGCCTGTTCGACGACCGCGCGCAGGCATCGGCATTCCGGCTCGAAGAGACCAGGGCCACAGCCACCGGCGTACTGGTCAACCGCTACGTCCGCGAGGGTGACGTGCGAACGGGATCGCTTGAATGACCGAAGCGGGCTGAGCAAAACCGGGGTCAGAGTGCACTTTCCGGTAGCAACCCCCGACAAGCACTTGCAGTCTTCGGCGGCGACGCGCGCCACATCGGGTTATTCCGACACACGATATCCGTAGCCGATCCGCGCACCGCAAATTCGTCCATCAGTTCGGCGGCAACACTTCCTCGATCACGCCGCGCCGGCGCCTGCCTTCAGTTCCTCGACGACACCGTCGACACGCGTGTGATCGCCACGCTTGGCGGCGTACATCACCCCGTCGGCGTGCCTCAGCAAAGCTTCCGCATCGGGCCCGTCGGCGGGAAACGTGGCCATGCCGATACTCGCGTCCAGTTGAAACAGTCCTTCCGGCAGCCGGTACGGTGCCGTAAGGCGCGCCCGCAGGCTGTCGGCAACTTCCTGCGCAGCCTGCGCGTCGCGGCAGTCGGGCAGCAGCACCACGAACTCGTCGCCGCCGACGCGCGCGACCAGGTCGTTTTGCCGGACGCCCCGCTGCATGCGGCCGGCAAGCTCGCGCAACAAGCGGTCGCCGACGGCATGGCCACCGCGGTCATTGACGCGCTTGAAGCCGTCGAGGTCGATGTACAAAAGCGCCAGCCCGCCGCCCTCATCGGCCGCACGATCGATCGCGGCTTGCAGTTCGGCCCGCAGGCGGTGCCGGTTGACAAGGCCGGTCAGCGAATCGTGGTTGGCGCGGTGCTCGAGTTCGAGTTCGGCGCGCCGCAGCTCGGTCACTTCGTGGCCGACCCCGATCCGCACGCGATGCTCCGGCAACCAGCGCGCCGACCATTGGATATCCACGATATGTCCATCCTTGTGGACATAGCGGTTGCGGAAGTGGCGCTGCAGCTCCCCCGCCATCACCCGTTCGGCCTGGTCGGTCGTCATCTCGAGGTCATCCGGGTGGATCAGGCTGAAGATCTGCCTGCCCACCACCTCTTCGGGCGCATAGCCGAAGATGCGCTGGAAGCTCGCGTTGACGAACAGCAGCCGCCCCTCCGAGTCGACGACGCACACCGCATCGGGCATGAGGTCGAGCACCTCGGCGAGCGGCGGCAGTGTTGTAGGCATCGTTTCGGTTCAGCGTGGTTCTTCAAAGGCCTGCAGAAATGATGCCAACACCCCAAAGCCGGCAAAACCGGGGTCAGAGTGCACTTTCCGACAGCAACCGGCAGTGAGGGCCTGCAGGTCGGGGGCGACGCGCGCCACGCCGGGATATCGAAGCCCAACTCGGTCGACGCGCCGGACCAGGAAAGATCGGTCGGCCCCAGAACCACGAGGCCAAGGCGGAAAGTGCACTCTGACCCCGGTTTTTGCTCGATTACCTCCGTCTCTTTTCGCCGACGACCGGCTTGAAAGTCGACTCCGACCCCTGCTTCCCACTTGCAACCGGGCAGGCGAGCGCGGAAACTCCGTGACCGGAGGCCGGTTCGGTGCCGGCAAGAGGGGCGCATCGCGTGGTGATCCGTCCGTCCCTGCTGTCGGAGTTGAAGCGCCGCAATGTGCTGCGCGCGGCAGCTTTGTACGTCGGCACGGTGTGGTTGCTGGCGCAGGTCGTCACCCAGCTCGGTCCGGTATTCGACACGCCGGCATGGGTCGCACGCTGGTTCCTCGCCGGGTCGGCAGTCGGCTTCCCCTTCTGGATCGCGCTCGCCTGGTTCTATGAACTGACGCCTGATGGATTGAAGCGCGAGAGCGACGTCGCGCCGGGGGATTCGATCAGGCAGTTGACGGGCCGAAGGCTGGACCGCGCGATCATCGCGGTGCTGGCGGTCGCAGTGGTGCTGCTGCTGACGAACACTTTCATGTGGCATCGCGGGGGCGCGGCCTCCGATCAAGATCCCGCACCTGCGGCTTCGGAGAGGTCCATAGCAGTGCTGCCGCTGGTCAATGCCAGCAACGACCCGGGCCAGCAGTTCTTCTCCGACGGCCTTTCCGAAAACCTGATCGACTCGCTGTCCCGCTTCGGCGGGTTGAAGGTGATCGGTCGCATCTCCGCTTTCCAGTTCCGCGACAGCAAGGACAACAGCGCGACCATCGGCCGCAAGCTCGGCGTCGCCTACCTGCTCAACGGCAGTGTGCAGCGCGCCGCGGACATCGTGCGCATCAGCGTGTCGCTGACCCGGGCCGCCGACGGCAGCACGCTGTGGGCCGAGCACTACGACCGACCGTACAAGGACCTGTTCGCGCTGCAGGACGAGATCACGCAAGCAGTCGCCGGCGCCTTGCGGGTGAAGCTGCTGTCACCCAACGGGGCGGCGAAGCAGAGTGATCGGCCGCCAAGCGGCAGCATCGATGCCTACAATGCCTACCTGCACGGCTTGAAGTATTGGCACGAAGAGAAGTTCCTGGACGCAGCCGAGTACATGGCCACTGCCGTGCAACTCGACCCGGGCTATGCGCTGGCATGGGCGCAACTGTCGGGATCGCTGAGTACCGCTGGCACGTTCTACAATCAGCCCCCCGCGGTGGCCCGCGAACAGATGCGCAAGGCGCGCCTCGCAGCAGACAAGGCGCTGCAACTGGCGCCCGGAATGGGAGCGGCCCACGCCGCCCGCGCCTACCTGCACGTCTACGGTTTCGATCACCGGGGCGCCCTGGCCGGGTGCCGACGTGCCGTGCAGCTGGCGCCGGAGGACGGCACCGTCCTCAATGGCTGCGGCTATGTGTTTGCCCAGGTCGGAAAACTGGGTGAAGCGATCCAATTGCGGAAACGCCTGCTTTCGACCGAACCGCTCTACATCATCAATTATCAACAGTACGCAAGGTTGCTCATGGCAACTGGCCGGCTGGACGAAGCCGAGAAGTATCTCCGGACTGCCGAAAGCCTGCCGCAGACGAATCCGGATTGGCACTTTGCGATGGTTTTTTTTCAGATGACCGCCGCCTTGATGCGAGGCGAAGCCGATGCGGCCATGAAATTCGCCGTGCAAATACCCACGAAATATCCCGATCTGTACGCGGCGTTGGCGGCCCAGATCGGGTCGGATCGTGCGGCGGCGGACGCTGCGCTGGCAAACGTCCTCGCAAGCAAGGCCGAAGCAAACGCCGATCCCTACCGGATCGCGCAGATCTACGCGCTGCGCGGCGACGCCGGCCACGCCGTGGAATGGCTGAAGCGCGCTTCGATCGGGGACCTCCTGTTCCTGCCCACCGACCCATACATCCTGAGCCTGCGCGGTGATCCACGCTTCATCGCCTTCTGCAAAAAGGTCGGCCTGCCGCCGCCGAGCGAAATCGAAACCCTCGGCATGGACCAGATCCGCGCGTTGTAAAAACCGGGGTCAGAGTCGACTTTTCCCGACGGACGCTTCCGGCGACGGCCGACAGACTGGCGTGCTGGCGACAGCCAGAATGCCGCAATCCATCTTGCAAGGATCGCGGCCATGCCCCGTTCAAACCGGCTCGACCTCCCCGGCATCGCGCAACACGTGATCCAGCGTGGCAACGATCGCCGCCCGTGCTTCTTCGCAGAGATCGATCACACCCGCTACCTGCAAGACCTGCGCGAAATCGCGCGGCGCGAGGGTTGCGTCGTACACGCCTACGTCTTGATGACGAACCACGTGCATCTGCTGATGACGCCCGGCACCGCAGGTCGCGTAGGGCGCACCATGCAAGCCTTGGGGCGGCGCTACGTTCGCTACGTCAATGATCGTTATGGCCGAACCGGGACCCTATGGGAGGGACGCTACAAGGCATGTCTCGTTGGCGATGATCGCTACCTGTTGCAGTGCCACCGCTACATTGAACTGAATCCGGTTCGCGCGAAGATGGCCGCCGATCCGGCCGACTACGCCTGGTCCAGTTATCGCTGTCATGCGCTCGGCGTGGCTGATCCCTTGATTACCGCACATCCGGCACTGACGCGCCTGGGCCGCACCCCGTCAGAGCGGCAACAAAACTATCGCGAGCTGATCATGCAGGCGGTCGAACCCACCGAAACCGACACCATCCGCCGGTACGTCCAGCACCAACATGTCTACGGCTCTGAGTGTTTCCGCCGGGCGATCGAACGGCAGTTGGGGCGGAAGGTCGGGCCAAAGAAGATCGGCCGGCCGAAAAAGGCCGTCATCGACACCGCCGACCTCCTCAAAACTCGACTCTGACCCCTGTTTTTGCGCCTCTGCCGACTGCGCACGCGGTCGGTGCTGCGACGCCGGCGTCATGCCACGGCAGCCACGTTTCCGGCTAGGCCCCGGTTTCCGCTCGATGAGGCAGCGCCCAACCCGGCCGCACGAAGTGGCAGGTATAGCCGTGTGGGATCCGCTCGAGATAGTCCTGGTGCTCGGGCTCCGCTTCCCAGAAGTCACCTGCCGGCCGGACTTCGGTCACGACCTTGCCGGGCCACAGGCCCGAGGCCTCGACATCGGCGATCGTGTCCAGGGCCACCGCTTTTTGTGCCTCGCTCGTGAAAAAAATGGCCGATCGATAGCTGGCGCCGCGATCGTTCCCCTGACGATTGAGCGTCGTCGGATCGTGGATCTGGAAAAAGAATTCGAGCAGGCGGCGATAGCTGGTCTGCGCAGGATCGAAGATGATCTCGATGGCCTCCGCGTGGCTGCCATGGTTGCGATAGGTGGCATGTGGCACGTCGCCGCCGGTGTAGCCGACCCGGGTCGCGACGACGCCGGGCAACTTGCGGATCAGATCCTGCATGCCCCAGAAGCAGCCGCCTGCAAGAACGGCGCGTTCGGTGGTCACTGGATGTCCTCCACTTGATCGAGGTAGTCACCATATCCTTGCGCTTCCATGTCGGCGCGGGGCACGAAGCGGAGCGATGCCGAGTTGATGCAGTAGCGCAGACCACCCTTGTCGCGGGGGCCGTCGGGGAAGACGTGGCCAAGGTGGCTGTCACCGTGCACCGAGCGCACTTCGGTCCGGGTCATGCCGTGTGTGGTATCCCGCAATTCATTGACGTGCGCAGGCTCGATCGGCTTGGTGAAGCTCGGCCAGCCGCAAGCGGACTCGAATTTGTCGGACGACGCGAACAAGGGTTCGCCTGACACGATGTCCACGTAGATTCCCGCTTCCTTGTTGTGGAGATAAGCACCGGTGCCCGGATGCTCCGTTGCGCTTTCCTGTGTCACACGGAATTGCTCGGGCGACAGCTCGGCGATCGCCTCGGGGTTCTTGCAATAAGTAGCCATTGTTTCCTCCTTCGGTTTCATTGCCCAACCCGGTACGGTCCCTCGGCTTACCGTTTGAGCGGCGCATAACCCTGGGTATAGACCCAGTCGGTATTGCGCGCAGGCGTATGGCAGGCTTGGCAGTTCGCCTCGAAGCTCGTCGAGGTCGTTTTTTCGGGCTTGCCCGCATCGAACCAGGACCAACCCCAGCCGTGCGCCCATAGTGGATTGCCGGGATGGTCGTTTTTGTCATCCCTCACCATTACAAACCAGCCCTGGAGCTTGCCGACGCGGCTGACCGTTCCGGTTGTCATGGGGGACGTCTGTGTTGCGAAAACTGCCTTGACGAGTGTGGTGCCGTCAGGAAACTTTCCAGTCTTTCGATAAGCCGCAATCGTTCCCGGCGACGCATAGACTTCATGAATCTGTTTCGATCCCGAACCGCTGTCGGCAGCGATTGCCCACGATCCCAGATATTCGTAGGCCTGACGGTAATTCGACGGAACGTGCAAATGACCTTTCGCATCGACGGGAGGCATCGACCCCGGGGTGGCGCCGGCTGCCAGGGATCGGCCGGACACAGCGAATACCAGCACCGACGACAACGCAGTTGCCGCTACAGCAAGCAATGCGACGTAAACATAACGATTGATCTTCATTCCACTCGCCTCCTCTGTTTCCAAGAGCGATACTGCCGATTGCATCGGCGACCTTTCCCGGCGCTTTCATGCCCATGAAAAGACATCGACAGTCTGCTCGGCTGGACGGGCCGCTACCAGTGATCCAGGGGTCTTGCACGCAAATTTGGACGGCGCCGCACGGCATCTGGACTATGCCGCACACATGTGCGATCGAGACGGTTGCCTGACTGCCGTCGTCACGAGAGACTGGAAGCACATCAAATGCTTTGCCGCTTGCTCGAGGACTCGAGACATGGCATCGCAGTGGCGTCATTCACGCGTTGGACCGCCGTCATCGTGCCATGCCTGGGTTCGATGATGACCAAGCGAACTTGACGAAACCTGACGGCGTATCGTGCTCTCATGAAAAGCTCTGATTTCGACAGTTTGTTTCGACCGGACCCCGCCGTGTCGGGCCCACCCAGCTCGCTCGCCTCGCTGGCGGAACGAATCCTTGATTCCATGGATGTGCGTGTCGAGGCTTTCGCGATATGCCGGATCGCCCGCGGCGCGGCACTCGTCGTCCCGGCCATTTCCGACCTGAAGATC
>DASTIS010000193.1:0-6287 GCA_035717365.1 Rhodanobacteraceae bacterium | reverse complement strand
GCCGTTCCTGCCGATGTTGCCGTTGCAGATCCTGGTGTTGAACCTGCTCTACGACATCTCGCAGCTGTCGATTCCATTCGACCGCATGGACGAGGAATACATCCGCAAACCACGCAAGTGGGACGCCGACGACATCGGCCGTTTCATGGTCCGGATCGGTCCGACCAGTTCGATCTTCGACCTGACCACGTTCGCACTGTTGTGGTTCTGGTTCGGTGCGAACACCGTCGGCCACCAGGCATTCTTCCAGTCCGGCTGGTTCGTGGAAAGCCTGATCACGCAGACGTTGATCGTGCACATGATCCGCACCCGCAAGATTCCGTTCCTGCAAAGCGCCGCCTCGGCGCCGGTGCTGGCGCTCACCACCGCGATCATCGCCATCGGCATCGCGATTCCGTTTACCGTGGTCGGCGAAAAGCTCGGCATGGTCGAACTGCCGGGCGAGTATTTCGCGTGGGTGGCCGCGACGGTACTTGCGTACTGTGTACTGACTCAATTCGTGAAGGTGATCTACATGCGGCGTTACGCGCGCTGGCTGTGATTCCGGGCGAGCAGAATCGCGCGCGGGCGCGCTCCTGCGAAGAGCAAACGTGATGCGGCTGTTTGTAGGAACCTGCCTGCAGGCGACCGTACTCGCGCACCATTGCGTGGCAGTGATATCACCGGCCGCGCAGAAATGCTTCGTTGCCGGCCACCATGGCCTACACTGATGCGGCTTGGAGAACTCTGAGGTATCACGCCATGACTACCGTTTACGACTTCGAGGCGAATTTGCTCGACGGCACACCGCAAACGCTCGATGCGTATCGCGGCAAGGTCCTGCTGATCGTCAACGTCGCCTCGAAGTGCGGATTCACGCCGCAGTACGAAGGCCTGGAAGCGTTGTACCGCACGCACAAGGATGAAGGCTTTGCAATTATCGGATTTCCGTGCAACCAGTTCGGGCATCAGGAGCCCGGTGACGCCGACGCCATCCGCGCGTTCTGCTCGGCAAACTACGACGTGTCGTTCCCGCTGTTTGCGAAAATCGACGTCAACGGCGCCGATGCGCATCCGCTCTACAAGTATCTGAAGCACGCCGCGCCCGGACTGCTGGGGTCGCAAGCGATCAAGTGGAATTTCACCAAGTTCCTGGTCGACCGCGATGGCAACGTGGTGCGGCGTTACGCCTCGGCCGATGCGCCGCAGAAGATCGAAGGGGACATCCAGAAATTGCTGTAGCCGCGGGCGTTTCGGCGCGACGCACCGCAATGCGTAGGTTGGGTTGAGCGCGCTTCACCCGCGAAGCCCAACGTGATGCCTCGATAACGTTGGGCTTCCGCCGATGAAACTGGCGTCAACCCAACCTACGCGCAGAACGAGGCTGCCGGGGGCTTTGCGCATTTTCGTCAGATCCGGGCACCGGGATCGACGGCGTGGCCGGGATGATCCGCTGCCCGCTGCGGGAGAACCAGGATCAGGATGATGATCGCGACCGCAAGGATGGCCGAGGCGAGGGGGCGGCTGATATCGAGGCCACCCTGGGCGATCGGCTTGTCGAAGAAGTCGCCGAGGGTTGCGCCCAGCGGCCGCGTAAGAATGAACGCGATCCAGAACAGCCATACGCGCGAGAGGCGGGTGAAATAGTAGGCCGCCGCGACCAGCACCAATGCCGCGGCGAAGACCAGTGCGCCGCCCCCGTAACCCAGCCCTGCATCGGCGGCCCAGTCGCCGAGCGCGGTGCCCAACGTCTGCGAAAAGGTGATGGTGGCCCAGTAGAACACCTCGACCTTGGGCGTCCGCACACTTTGCACGGATACCGTACCCTGGGTGGCACGCCACAGCGCAAGCGTCACGATCACGCAGGCGAACAGCAGCAACGAACCACCCGGGTAGCCGATCCCGAGCGAACGATCGGCGAAGTCCGCCATGGTGGTGCCGGCGGTGGTGGAGGCGACGATCGTCCCCCAATAGAGAAAGGGATGGAACCGAAGCACCCGCACTTGCAGGAACACCATCACCACCAGCGCAGAAAGAAAGATCGCGCTGCCGACGAGATAACCGAGGTGCATCGTCATCGTCACGCTGTCGCCACCGGTCTCGCCCAGCGTGGTCGCGAGGATCTTGATGATCCAGAATCCCAATGTGACTGCTGCAACCTTGCTTGTCGTGTCGTTGTTCATGAATGCCTTTGACGCGGTGGATGGAATCGGGCGACGCGGGGTCAGCGCGTCCAGAGCAAGGCCGCGTACCACACCACGCGATCGGTTCGGCTGCGGTTCTGGAGTCCCGGTCCCGCGGATGCCATCAAGTGGAAATGGGGGCCGAGATCGTACGTCGCGCCCACGTCGAAATCGGTACTGGCGACGCCGCCGCGCGTGTCCGCGGTCTGATGATAAACCTCGGTACCTATCTGGAACCTTTCGTTGACCTGGCAGGTGAACGCAGCGCCGAGCATGCAGAAATCCCTGGAATCACCGCCGCGGTGGATTTCGCACCCGCCTCCGCCGAATACGGTCCAGGCTCCCGAGCTTCGCTGCAACCACAGCGGCAGGAGCAGCGAGACGTGGTTTTCGCCCACGGCGGACGAGCCCGCCGGCAGGAACACGCGCGGAAAGAACGCCACGTCCACGCCCGCCTGCCGCTGGTGCAGGAACTTGTATTTCGCCGCCAATTCGATGTTGCCGAGACTGCTCGCGCCACCGCCCCCCGCCGGGGCAGTCCATGCGAGAGGTAGTGTTGCGGTGAGCTGCAGGTTGTCGGCGGCACCGTAGTTGAAATCGATGCCGGCCGATCCGTCGCGGCCATCGCGCGCCGACGCGCCATCGGCGAAAAAATAGATTTCGTAATGGCCGGTAGCGGTCGGTTCGGCGTCGTCGGTGATGTACGGCGGCCCCGCCAGCGCCGGCAGTGACAGCGTCGCTGCCGCGATCGCCAACCATCGCCTGGCCATGCTTCGGGTCCGCATCATGCTTGCGGCGCCACGTCGCCGCGACGCGGGTGACAGGTTGCCGTGGTCATGCCGGGTTGGGCCTGGCCTTGCGTGACAGCAGCGCGCGCAGCTCGCCTTTGTCGGCGTCGTCGAGCGCACCTTCCGACTGCTTGCGGATCAAGGCATCCAGACGTTGCTGTGTCGTCTGCTCGGCGAGCTTGCGCAGCGCGTCCAGGAATTCGGTGCGCAGGGTCTCCGGCTCGCCGGGGAATTCCGTCAACGCCAATTTCTGCAACGCGGAAGATTCCTCGCGCCCGGCGAAGTTTTCGAGCAACGTCGCGGTGTTGATGCCGGGGCGTTCCTGCAGAAAGTCCAGCAATTCGGCCAGCAACGGAATGCCTGGCTTGTCCAGTTCCGCGAACGCGTACGGCAGGGTGACCTCCCTTGCCAGTGCGGGCTGCGCCAGCAGCATCGCGATCGCGCTGCGCACCAGCGTGCGGCGCGGCGAGTTGCGTTGCGAAGTCGTATCCCGACGCGACCCCGCCGCTGTTTGCCGGGTCGGTTCGCCACGCACGCCGGTGCGCTTCTCGAGCTCGGCGTACATCAGGTCGCGGAACGCGCCATCCGGCAATTTCGCGAGCAACGGTTTGGCGTGTTCGGCCAGCCGCGCGCGGCCATCCAGCGTCGCCACGTTCACGTCGCGGGACAGATACGCGTAGAAATATTCCGACAACGGTGTCGCCTGCTTGAGCCGCGCCTCGAAACCCTCCGCGCGTTCCTTGCGTACCAGCGTGTCCGGATCCTCGCCCTCGGGCAGGAACAGGAAGAACGCCTGGCGCCCGTCGCGCATCCGCGGCAGCACCGATTCCAGCGCGCGCCACGCGGCGCTGCGCCCGGCGCGGTCGCCGTCGAAGCAGAAGAACACGTCGGCGGCGGCACGGAACAGGAGTTCCGCGTGTTCGTGGGTGGTCGCGGTGCCGAGGGTCGCGACCGCCTGCGTGATGCCGGCCTGGTGCAGCGCCACGACATCCATGTAGCCCTCGACCACGATCAGGCGTTCGAGCTTGGCGTTCGCCTGGCGCACCTGCCACAACGCGAACAACTCGCGGCCCTTGTGGAACAGGGGCGTCTC
Organism: Rhodanobacteraceae bacterium; assembly: GCA_035717365.1. Lineage (GTDB taxonomy): Bacteria > Pseudomonadota > Gammaproteobacteria > Xanthomonadales > Rhodanobacteraceae > 66-474. Next base: position 2,244 of record DASTIS010000193.1, on the reverse strand, counting down.
GGGTGAATTGAGGTACTTCGGGCCGTCGCCTTCCAGAACCCTCCCGCCGAATGCAATCACCCGGCCGCGACGATCCATGATCGGGAACATCAAGCGTTCGCGGAAGCGGTCGTATTGCTTGCCCTTGTCGCCGGTCGAAAGCATGCCGGCCTGTTCCAGCAGCTTGTTCCGTGCATCGCTGGTGCCGAGCGCGCGCTTCAACGCGTCCCAGCCGCCCGGCGCCCAGCCGATCCGGAAACGGTCGACGATGCCCTGGTCGAGCCCGCGCTTCCTGCAATACGCGCGCGCTGTCGCGTTGTCGGGCAAGGCGTGCTGGTAAAACGTCGCGGCAGCATCCAGCAGTGCGTACAGATCGGTGTGGTCCTCGCGCGGTCGTCGATCACCGCCCTCGTGCGGCACCGTGAGCCCGACCGTTTGCGCCAGCTCCTCGACCGCGTCGGGAAACTCCAGCCGGTCGTACTCCATCAGGAACTTGATCGCGCTGCCGTGTGCCCCGCACCCGAAGCAGTGGTAGAACTGCTTGGCCGGACTGACGGTAAACGAGGGTGTGCGCTCGTCATGGAACGGGCAGCACGCCGTCCAGTCACGTCCGGCACGCTTCAGCGGCACGCGTGGCTGCACCACATCGACGATGTCGATGCGGGTCAGCAGTTCGTCGATGAAGCGTTCGGGAATCAGGCCGGGCATGGCGGACTAGGATGCCACGCGCCGGCGTCGGGCGCGCGGATGCCCCGTCCCTGCAGGAGGGAAATCAAGCGTGAACGTACGTCGCAGGTGTGTGTCGGGCCCGTGTCCGGGCGCGGTGGCGTGAACCGATGTGGCGTCGGTGCGGTCACACAATCACTGGATCGATGGGATCTCCTTCATGCGCCGTTCCGGATGGATCGCGGTTCCCGTGTTGCTCGTGTGCTGTGTAGCGCCGCCCGTGGCGCATGCCCAGACGCACACCGGTGTCGACGACCTTGGCCAATGCCTGATCCGCTCGACCACGCCCGCCGACCGCAAGGTACTGGCGCAATGGGCGTTCGCCACGATGGCGCTGGATCCGGACGTCGCGCCGCTGGCGGCGATTACCCCCGCGCAACGCGATGCCATCAACCGCAAGACGGGCGGGGTGGTGACCACCTTGCTGGCCGACAGTTGCCGCGTGCAGGCGCAGCAGGCATTGGCGAATGGCGGCACGGCGGCGGTCGAGACAGCCTTCGAAGCCTGGGGACGCTGGGCCGTTACCGGCCTGGTGTCGCAGCCGCAGGTGATGCAGGGCATGGGCGGGTTGTTGCAGTACATCGATATCGGAAAACTGATGGGACTGATGCCGTTGCAAGGCCTGCCGCCGGCGGGCAGCGGGCGCTGAGCGGACCGCGGGGATCGTTTGGCTGCCTCCGCTCCGTGGCCCGGTTCATGCGGTAATCCGATGCCACCCTGTTGAAGCCTCATCGCGAACGCAATGCATGCAGATCGTTCAGGTCGGGCATCGGGTGTGGATCGACCGGGGTTCCGTAACGGATTTCTAATCACGCCGGCGGTTAGGCTGTGCATCGGCCCGCTCCCGCCGGAGCATCGCACGAGATCTGCCATGTCCCTGTACGAAAGCATCGTCGACACCATTGGCGGCACGCCGATCGTCAAACTGCATCGCATCGCACCGGCGCACGTCACGTTGTACACCAAGGTCGAGTCGTTCAATCCCGGCGGTTCGGTCAAGGATCGCCTGGCCATCGCGGTGATCCTGGACGCCGAGCAGCGCGGCGCGCTGAAACCGGGCCAGACCGTGGTCGAGGCGACCTCCGGCAACACGGGTGTGGCGCTGGCAATGGTCTGCGCCGCGCGCGGCTATCCGTTCGTGGCGGTGATGGCCGAGTCGTTTTCGATCGAACGGCGCAAGTTGATGCGTGCGTATGGCGCCAAGGTGATCCTCACGCCCGCGGCCGAGCGCAGCGGCGGCATGGTGCGCAAGGCCGAGGATCTGGCGAAGAAGCACGGCTGGTTCCTGACCCGGCAGTTCGAGAACGAGGCCAACCCCGCCTGGCACCGCAACACCACCGGTCCGGAAATTCTGGGCGATTTCGCGGGCAGACGGCTGGATTATTTCGTCAGCGGTTGGGGCACCGGCGGCACGCTCACCGGCGCGGGCGAGATGCTCAAACTCGCGCGGCCGGACATCAAGGTGATCGCAACCGAACCCGCGAACGCGTCGCTGCTGGCGGGCGGCGAATGGCACCCGCACAAGATCCAGGGCTGGAC
>DASTIS010000192.1:0-6461 GCA_035717365.1 Rhodanobacteraceae bacterium | reverse complement strand
GAGGCGTTCTACGTGAACGGTCGCCAGTACTACTTCAACGTGAACTTCAAGCTCTGATTCGGCGCATCAGGACCGCCAACGCAAATCCCGTCTCTCCAGCGTTACGGGCCGGTATGTCATTCCCGGCCCGTTTTTTTGCAGCGTGCTCACAGGTTCTGGCGTGCCCGCTGCTTCAGTGTTTCCATGGTTTCCGGCGTAAGCGGACCCAGCACGCCGCGGCGATTCTCCGGAATGTGGGCCGCGGGATCCGCATCGTCGAACACGTAGTGATCCAGCAGGTTTCTCCAGGCGGCGCGTTCGGCGGGCGGCAACGCGCGGAAGGCCAGCAGGCAATGGAACAATGCGGCGCGCGCGTGGCCGGTGGCGTAGCCCGGTACATCCACCGGACTCCACCAATAGTTCACCAGCGCGTTGAGTTGTTCCAGCGATTCGACGTGGTGCCACCACAGCGGTGGGATGTAGATCGCGTCGCCTTCATGCAACTCGGCCACCTTCGCCGCAGCCAGCGCCGTCTTCAGGCGCGGGAAACGCGGGTCGTTGGGCCGGTCCAGCCGGGCCAGGCTGATCGCGGCACCGGTGGGCGCGAAATCCAGCGGACCGACGTAGAGGTTGGGGAGTTGGTCGGGCGGGAACAGCGTGAAGCGGCGCGTGCCGCACACCACGCAGGCGATGTTGTGCTGCGAATCGAAATGCGTGGGCGTCACCGTGCGATTGCCCATCCACAGTCGCGGTTCCACGCGCGGATCGAGGCAAGGCAGTGCATGGTCGGCGAGCAGGCCGGGCAGGCAATCGCGGACGGGGACGCTCTGGATCACGAGCCCCGGCGCGCGCTCGTACCGGCTGTACTTCGCCAGCCGTTGCAGTCCGAGTGTCACCGGTACCTTGAAGTGCTCGTAGTCGAAGCCATCCAGATCCGGCGTGTAACCGATGATGCCGTCGGCCTCCGGAGCGATCACCAGGGTGGTCACGTCGGCGCCGTTGTCGAGTTCCGACAGGCGTTGCGCGAAGGCGGTATCCGACTCGAGCGCGAGCTTCACGATCGGCCAGTCGCGTACCAGCCCACGGATCACCAGGGGTCTGGCGCGTGCGACCGCTTCGGCGGCATCGAACTTGCGCGGATCGCCCGCGTACTCCTCGATGGGAGCAGGTTGCGGTGGGTTGTGGGTCGCGTTCATGCTGCAGGCATGGGACCCGTTCCTGTTGGGCAAGCAGCAACCGTGGGTGGGGATTACCGATGCAACGACTGAAACGGAAAACGAAATGGGTTCGGATCACGCTTGCATTGCTGGCGGTTTCGTTGGCCGGGTGCGCGCACGTGCCGCCAACCCCCCGAGCGGCGCCGCCCGGGATCCAGGCCGGGTTGCCCTCATTGCAGGAATTGGCTTCCCGCCCGGAACAGCAGAAGGCCGCTGCAACGCTGTGGTTGATCCCCAGGCCGGCACGGGTCGCATTCGTCGATTGGAACGCGGCCGTCGCTCCCGATACCGCGGTCGTGGTGACGTCGGACGATCCGGGCGCGGTGTTCGCGGCACGTCATTTCGTGTCGACGCTTGCGAGAACGACCCCGCTGGACTTGCATGTTTCGATCGGGGGCACGCCGCCCGCCCATGCAATCGTGTTCGAGCTGGACCCCGATGCAGCGGTCGCCAACGCCGAGGGCTATACGCTGGACACGGAATCCAGCGTGATCCGGGTGCGTGCACGGACGCCGGCAGGCTTGTTCCACGGCGGCGTCACGCTGTGGCAACTACTGACGCCTGGCGTGCCGGCGCCGGATGACTATCGCGAATTGGTTACGGTACCCGCGCTGCACATCGAGGACTGGCCGAGATTCAAATGGCGTGGGCTGATGCTCGATTCCGCGCGTCATTTCCAGAGCGTCGCCCACATCGAGAAACTCATCGACTGGATGTCGCTGCACAAATTGAATGTACTGCACTGGCACCTCACCGACGACCAGGGCTGGCGTTTGCAGGTTCCGAAGTACCCCGAACTCACCAGGATCGGCGCCTGCCGCAAGGCGGTCGGCCCGGATGCGGCGCTGACCGGTGGCCCCGACGAGCCGTATTGTGGTTTCTACACGGAAGCCGACGTGCGCGAGATCGTACGCTACGCGGCGCAGCGTTTCATCACGATCGTGCCGGAAATCGACATGCCCGGCCATTCGCAGGCCGCGATCGCGTCGTATCCGTGGCTGGGTGTCACCGGCAAGCGACCTCAGGTGTCGACCGACTGGGGCATCAATACCTGGTTGCTCAGGCCCGACGCGCGCACGCTGAAGTTCGTCGACGATGTCATGGACGAAGTGATGAAGCTGTTTCCGTCGAAATACATCCACATCGGCGGCGACGAGGCGGCCAAGGATCGGTGGGAGGCGTCGCCCGCGGTCCGCGCGCACATGCGCAAGCTGGGCCTTGCCAACATGGATCGGTTGCAGGGCTGGTTCACAACCGAGGTCGCCAATTATCTGTCGAAGCACGGGCGCACCGCGGTGGGCTGGGACGAAATCCTGCAAGGCAAGGTTCCGGCGTCGGCCGTGGTGATGTCGTGGCACGCGCCGACGGGCGCGCTGCGGGCGATCGAGCAGGGCCACGACGTCGTGATGGCGTCGTCGCCGACTCTGTATCTGGATCACTATCAGTCTGGTCTGCACGACGAACCGCCCGGGCGGCCCGGTGTGGAATCGTTGCAGGACGTGTACGACTACGATCCGGTGCCGCCGGGCGCGAGTGCCGCGCAGGCAAGGCATGTCCTCGGATTGCAGGCCAACCTGTGGACCGAGTACATGCCGACTTTTGCCCGCGTCCAACACGCGGTGTTCCCGCGTATCGCGGCGTTGTCGGAGGTTGCCTGGTCACCGGCATCGACGCACGACTGGCACGGGTTCCTCGAACGCATGCCTGCCGAACTTGCGCGATATCGCGCGCTCGGAATCAACTATGCCGACAGCGCGTTCGCGCCGGCGTTCGCGATGATCCACGGACAGCATGGCGCCATCGACGTCGCGCTGTCGAACCAGTCGGATTTCGGGACGATCCACTACACCACCGACGGCAGCGTGCCGACCGCGGATTCGCCCGCCTACGCCACGCCGTTGTCGTTGCCGCCGAACGACGCGACCACCTTGCGTGCGACCGCGTTCGCGGGAAGCGCTCCGTTGTCCGCACCGCGCACGCAGATCGTCGACGCCACGGCGCTGCTGACCCGCAACAGCGACGAACTCGACACGTGCAGGGACCAATTGGTGCTGCGTCTGGAAGACGATCGTCCGTTGCACGGCACGCGGCCGGTGTACAGGGTCGACATCGAGGACACGTGCTGGCTGTGGAAGGGCGCGCCGCTGGATGGCGTGCGCAAGGTCGCACTCACGGTCGGCAACCTGCCGTGGAATTTCCAGTTGTGGACCGACAACGCAAAAGTGGTCACGCGACCGAAGACGACGCCGGCGGGAGAATTCAAGATCCACGAGGATTCCTGCGACGGCCCGCTGCTGGCGACGTTGCCGCTGGCGAGAGCCACGCAGACCAAATTGCAGACGACGCTGACCGCAAATATTCCTTCGACTAGCGGCCGACACGACCTGTGCATATTCGCCACCGGCGATCCGCGCGACGGCTTATGGGCGATCGACAAGATCGAATTGCAAAAGGCGAGGTAGAGGGTAGGTTGGGCTGATCCCGGGCTCCACCCGGGAGAAGCCCAACGTTGCGGCCACGTGGCATGTTGGGCTTCCTCCGGATAAATCCGGAGTCAACCCAACCTACGACGATCGGCAAGATCGAATGAGAAGTACGGCGGACGTGGATACGGCGGGCGATGCCCGCCCTACACCAATCCCATCTCGTGGCCGACCTTGGTGAACGCCGCGATTGCGCGGTCCAGATGCTCGCGGGTGTGCGCGGCGCACATCTGGGTGCGTATCCGCGCCTGGCCTTGTGGTACCACCGGGAAGAAGAAACCGATCGCGTAGATGCCTTCGTCCAGCAATCCGGCCGCCAGCGCCTGCGCGATTTTGGCGTCGTGGGTCATCACCGGCACGATCGGGTGGTTGCCCGGTTTGATCTCGAAGCCGGCCTTGGTCATCGCATCGCGGAAATACCCGGTGTTTTCCACCAGCTTTTCGCGCAGTCCGCCGGCCTCGTCCAGCATCTTCAATACTTCGATCGATGCGGCGACCAGTGCCGGTGGCAGCGAGTTCGAGAACAGGTAAGGCCGCGAGCGCTGACGCAGCATGTCGATGATCTCGCGGCGCCCGGTGGTGAAGCCGCCGACCGCGCCGCCCAGCGCCTTGCCGAGCGTGCCGGTGAAGATGTCGATCCGGTCCATCACGCCATGGACTTCGGCCGAACCGCGCCCGGTCTTGCCGATGAAGCCGGTGGCGTGGCATTCGTCGATGTGCACCAGCGCGTTGTACTTTTTCGCGAGCGCGGTGATCTTGTCGAGCGGCGCCACCACGCCATCCATCGAAAACACGCCGTCGGAGGAAATCAGCTTGGTGCGCGCGCCGGCGGTATCGGCGGCCTGCAACTGCTTTTCCAGATCGGCCACATCGCCGTTGGCATAGCGGTAACGCTTGGCCTTGCACAGCCGGATGCCATCGATGATCGAGGCGTGGTTCAACGCGTCCGAGATGATCGCGTCCTCCTCCCCGAGCAATGGCTCGAACAGGCCGCCGTTGGCGTCGAAGCACGCGGCGTAGAGGATGGAATCGTCGGTGCCGAAGAATTTCGCGATGTCCGATTCGAGTTGCTTGTGCAGGTCCTGGGTGCCGCAGATGAAACGCACCGAGGCCATGCCGAAGCCATGCGTGTCGAGCGCTTTTTTCGCGGCCTCGATCAGGCGCGGATGGTCGGCCAGGCCGAGATAATTGTTGGCGCAGAAGTTCAACACCTTGCGGCCATCGGCCAGCGCGATCTCGGCCGACTGCGGGGAGGTGATGATCCGCTCGTCCTTGTAGAGGCCCGAGTCGCGGATGGCGTCGAGTTCTTCGCGGAGGCGTCGTTGGGCTGCGTAGGTCATGGTGGTATCCCGAATGGCGAATGTCTGTTTTCGTCATCCCGGCGAACGCCGGGATCCATTTTGCTTTTGCCGCCATTCGAGCAAATCACAATGGATTGACTCGCTACATCCCTGTAGCTCGACCTTCGGACCATCGGTTGCGCCGATGTTCGCTCCGGCGTCCTGCCTTCGTAGTCGGGTTCCACCCGCAAACAGCGCGGGCGGCCCCGGAATGACGACAAGTTGTCGCGTCAGGCTTTTCCCCATTCCCGATTCCCGGCTAATTCCAGCTGCACACCACCTTGCCGCATTCGCCCGACGCCATCAGGTCGAATCCCTGCTGGAAATCGTCGACGGCAAGCTGGTGGGTCAGCACCTTCTGCAGCGGGAAGCCGGACAGCAGCATCTGGGTCATCTTGTACCAGGTCTCGTACATGCGTCGCCCGTAGATGCCGTGCAGGGTGAGGCCCTTGAAGATCACCTTGTCCCAGTCGATGCCGGCGCCGTTGGGCAGGATGCCGAGCAGGGCGACCTTGCCGCCGTGGTACATCACGTCCAGCATGTCGTTGAAGGCGTGGACGTTGCCGCTCATCTCGAGGCCGACGTCGAAGCCTTCCATGTGCAACTCCGACAACACGTCACGCAACGATTGCGTGGACACGTTGACCACCCGGGTCGCACCCATGTCGGCGGCAAGTTTCAGCCGGTAATCGTTGACATCGGTGACGACGACGTTGCGTGCGCCGACGTGGCGGGCGATGCCGGCCGCGATCATGCCGATCGGCCCGGCGCCGGTGATCAGCACGTCCTCGCCGACCAGGTCGTACTCCAGCGCGCAGTGCGTGGCATTGCCGTACGGATCGAAGAACGCGGCCAGCGAGGACGGGATCTGGTCCGGGATCGGCCACAGGTTGGTGGTCGGCATGGTGACGTATTCCGCGAATGCGCCGTTGCGGTTGACGCCGATGCCGACGGTGTTGGGACACAGGTGCGGGCGGCCGGCGCGGCAGTTGCGGCACATGCCGCAGGTGATGTGGCCTTCGGCCGATACCCGCTGTCCCACCCGGTAACCGCGCACCTCGTCGCCCACCGCGACGATCTTGCCGACGAATTCATGTCCGATCACGAGTCCCGGCTTGATGACGCGTTGCGCCCACTCGTCCCAGTTGTAGATGTGCAGATCGGTGCCGCAGATCGCGGTCTTGTCGACGTTGATCAGGACTTCGTTCGCACCGTATTCCGGCACCGGCACTTCTTCCATCCAGATGCCCTTGGCGGCCTCGCGCTTGACCAGCGCCCTCATCATGTTCGGCATGTCGTGGTGCCCTGAATGGCTGCAATCCGTTCATTATAGGCCCGCGCGTGCCGGGCACGCTTTGCGCCGGACCGTACAATCCGCCCATGCCGTCCGCCGATCGCCACATCGACCAACGTCCCCCCGCGATCTTCCTGATGGGCCCGAC
>DASTIS010000191.1:0-11862 GCA_035717365.1 Rhodanobacteraceae bacterium | reverse complement strand
ACCGTCGACCTGCTGATGGTGCTCATGCTCGCGATCGGCGGACGCGTGATCCCGTTCTTCACCAGCCGCAAGCTGAGCGGCCACAGCATGTGGGTGAACAAATACCTGATCTGGGCCGTCAACGGCGGTGGCGCCCTGGTGCTGCTGTTCGGAGTCGGCGGCGTAACCGGTTTGCCGCGAGGTGCGCTGATGCTGACGGTCGCGATCCTGGCATTGATCCGCCTCATCGGCTGGCGCGGCTGGCGTACCTGGCGCGAACCGATGCTGTGGGTGCTGCACCTCGGTTATTGCTGGCTGGCCATTGGCCTGTTGATCCGGGGGCTGGCGCTGATCGGGGCCTTCCAGATGTCGGAACTCGACACGCTGCACGGCGTCACGGTGGGTGCCCTCGGCACGCTGTCGCTGGCGATGATGACCCGCGTCGCGCAAGGCCACAGCGGCGTGCCGATCGAGTCCAACCCCGCCTTGACGGTCATGTTCGTGCTGCCGACCGTCGCCGCGATCGTGCGACTTGCCGACAACCAACCCGTTGGCTGGATGTGGGCAGCCGCATTGTGGTTCGTGGCGTATCTGATCTACCTCGCGGCGATCGGTCCGCTGCTGGTGCGCGGACGCGCGGGCGTTGCCGCGCGAGCGTAAACAAGAACGGCACGGTCGAATACATCGACCGTACCAATTTGTCGGCGACCGCGTAGAGGTTGGCGCGCGGGATTCTCGTGGCCTGGGCCAGCGCATGGCCATTCCGTTCGCCACCCTCGACCAGCGCGGTCCAGGCACGCGCCTCGTACTCGGTAAAACCGGGTTCCTGCAGGGCCTGCAACGCAGCCACCGGCACACCATCAGTCGTTATACGCGCAACGACTGCATACCGAAACCGGCGACAGTCAAGCTCCTTGACCCAGTCGAACGGAACGGGCCCCTCTGCTCTCCGGCCGACGCGTCACGGGCATGATCCCTGGACAACGGGTGCGCACGCCGGCGTCTCGACGTGTATCGTAGGGGAAACCCCGGACACAAGGCGTCAGCTACCACGCAAAGCTCTCGGAGGTCGCATGTTTAAAGCAAAGCTTGTCGTGCTTGCCGTCGCAATGATGTGTTGCATGGGTGCCCACGCCGGGAACAAGGTCTCCTGCCAGCCCGCTGCCGAAGCCAGCCGTAGCCTGGTTGTCGCCTTCTACAAGCAAGCGCTGGTTGATAAACAGCCTCGCGCCGCGTTCGAACGCTATGTTTCCGCCGACTTTATCGAACACAAACCTGACGTCCCTGACGGGACGCGAACCGCTACAGTCAAGTTCCTGGATGACTTGATCAAGGAGCTGCCAGACGCACGTTGGGAGATCCTCCGCACGGTGGCGGAGCAGGATCTTGTCTTTCTGCACGCCCGCTTTTTCCCTGCGGCAGGTGCCGCGCCTTATGCAATCGCCGATTTGTTTCGCGTCAAAGATGGCGTCATTGTCGAGCACTGGGACGTCGTTGCGCCACATCGTGATGGGCAACCCAATCCAAACTCCCGATTTTAAGCGCCTATAGTTGGCACATGGTCGTTCATTCAGCGTCGGGCGGCTTGGGGCACCTGCGATCACGGGAGTGGAATCGATGTCAGTGCGGAACACACAATCCGGATTCGACGAGGCGAAGGCCGAAGCGTTCGCCGGAAAGATACTGGCCGTGCTTAACAACGGTGCGCTTTGCTTGATGACCTCGATCGGGCACCGTACCGGCTTGTTCGATGCCATGCGTGGGTTGCCACCGGCATGCTCGGAGGAAATCGCCGCCCGAGCGCAGTTGAACGAACGCTATGTCCGCGAGTGGCTGGGTGCGATGGTAACCGGTGGCGTGATTCACTTCGATCCCTCCAGCGACCGTTACTCGCTACCTGCGGAACATGCCGCGTTCCTCACCCGGGCCGCTGCAGCGGACAACATGGCAGTGTTCGCGCAGTATGTTGCTGTACTCGGCTGCGTGGAAGATGACATTGCAAGTTGCTTCGTAGAGGGCGGTGGCGTGCCTTACGAGAGGTTCACGCGCTTTCATGAGGTAATGGCCGAAGACAGCGGACAGTCCGTCGTGTCCTCGCTGGAGTCGCATATCCTGCCGTTGGTTCCGGGACTGACTGATCGCCTCGAAAAAGGTATCCGGATGCTTGATGCGGGATGCGGTCGAGGCCGCATCCTCACAAAACTTGCCGAACTCTATGCCCAAAGCCGCTTTGTCGGAATGGATCTGTCCGAGGATGCAGTGGCGTACGCGCGCGACGAGGCAGCGAAGAAAGGCATTGACAACGTCGAGTTTCTGGCTGTCGATTTGGGCGACTTCGACCAATCTGCCGAACCGGAGTCGTTCGATTTCATCGCAACTTTCGACGCCGTACACGACCAGGCCAAGCCGCTCAACCTGCTCAAGGGAATACATCGAGCCTTGAAGCCGGATGGCGTGTACTTGATGCAGGACATCAGTGGCACCGGCCACGTCCACGAAGACATCGATCATCCGATCGGCACGTTTCTTTACACCATTTCCTGCATGCACTGCATGACCGTTTCCCTGGCCCAGGGCGGTGAAGGCCTGGGGGCCATGTGGGGCAAGGAAAAAGCGCAGGAATACTTGCGGCAAGCCGGGTTTGGGTCAGTGACCATCCATTCGCTGGCGCATGACATCCAAAACAACTGGTTCGTGGTGACGAAGTGAACCGTGACGCTGATCCAGGTCTCCAAGGGGGAATCGCGCTGAAAACGTTGGTGTTTATTGCACACCTGGGTCGTGCTCACCCCGGCCTTCGGCAGCGTCAAGGCGACGTGTAACCATTCGGACGCTCGGCGCGAATACACTTGTAGAACCCAACCGGGACAAGGAATCCAATCCATGTCCAAACCTCGCCTCTTGCGGGCTGCCAGCCCGATACTCGCCACCCTGATGCTGCTGTTCGTCGCCGCCTGCGCCCCCGCCGCCACCAGCGACGCGACGACGCGGCCGACGCCCGCGCCCAGGGTCGATGCCCCGTTGACAACGCATTCCGGTACCGCCAAAGCCGTGCTGGCCGGCGGCTGCTTCTGGGGCCTGCAATGGGTGTTCGAGCACGTGCCCGGGGTTCTCAACGTGACCTCAGGCTATTCCGGCGGTTCGGCCGCCACCGCACATTACGGGCGCGTCAGCGAAGGCAACACAGGCCACGCCGAAACCGTCGAGATCACCTACGACCCGTCGAAAATCAGTTACGGCCAGCTGCTGCGTGTGTATTTCACCGCCGCGACGGACCCGACCGAGCTGAATCGCCAGGGGCCGGATACCGGCAGCCAGTATCGCGGCGTGATCTTCTACACCTCTGCGGAGCAGCAGAAAATCGCGACAGACTACATCGCGCAACTCACCGCCGCGCACGTTTACGCCAGGCCAATCGTGACGCAAGTCGTTTCACTCAAGGCGTTCTATCCCGCCGAAGCCTACCATCAGGATTACGCGCGCCTGAATCCCCACGCGCTGTATATCGCGATCAACGACGCCCCCAAGGTCGTCGCGCTGCAACGCAAGTTGCCGAAGCTGTATCGCGCACAACCAGCGATCTGGCACGACCCTGACCCCACCACGATCATGGTGGACGTGCACTGAGGGTTCCCGCGCTGTTTCAGGAGGTGCTTCGCGGGTACAGCAGCGCCCTGCGCTGGTCGTGGTCGCCGCATTGATGATGTTCCAGTCGATCGAACGGCGGTGCGCGCCAAGTCCGATCCGCCACGACGACGCCATGGTGATCGCCGTCGTCGGCCGCCTCGGTGCTCGTGATCATGGCGTTGGTCGGCGGCAAATTTTTCGGCACAGCGCAGCTTGATCCCACGATGGGCATCGTCGGCGTCATCCCAGTGGCGAGCTGGGCCGTGGGACTGCTCAGACAAGACGGACAGGTCAAGGTGAACTCCCGGATCAGTTCAATCGTCGTGGGCTGCATACTTCACGGTAGCGCGGCTGAGCCGGCGCAGGATCAGCAACCGGAATGCCGCCGGGATTGCCAGCATCGACAGAAGCGGGGCGACCAGCATACCGCCCACCATGGGTGTGGCGATGGTGCGCACCAAATCCGAGCCGGCGCCTTGTCCAACCATGATGGGCAGCAATCCTGCGAGGATCACCGCGACCGTCATTGCGATCGGGCGCACGCGCATCTGGGCGCCTTCGCGAATCGCCTCGTCCAGTGCAGTTTCATCGACGCTGCCCGCGGCAAAACGTCGTTCCCATGCCTGACGCAGGAACAGCATCATGACCACGCCGAGCTCGGCGGTGACGCCGGCAAGCGCGATGAAGCCGATCACGGTCGCGACCGAAACTGATTCGCCGAGCAGCCAGACCAGCCACAATCCGCCCGCAAGCGCGGCCGGCACAGTGAACAATACGATTGCCACCTGCGCCGTATCGCGGAAGATCAGCCAGATCAGCAGGAATACGATCGCCAGCGTCAGCGGCACCACCAGGCGCAGCCGCTGCTCGGCGTGTTGCAGGTACTGGAACTGGCCGGCCCAACCCAGCGTGTAGCCCGGCGGAAGCCGGACCTGCGCGGCGATCGCCTGGCGCAATGATGCGACCAGCCCCCCCAAGTCGCTGCTGCCGGTATCGACATAGACATCCGTCTCGAGTTGACCGTCCTCGCCTTTCAGCATCGAGGGGCCGCTCTCCACCGTCAGATCGGCAATCTGGCTCAGCGTGGTCTGGGCACCGTTCGGCGCCTCGATAGGCAGTGTTCGCAAGGCCGACAGTGTGTCGCGTTCGGTACGCGGATAGCGCAGCACGATGGGAAAGCGTTCCAGCCCCTCGATGGTCTCATCGATCGGATCGCCGCCGACCACGGTCGCGATCAACGTTTGCACGTCTCGCTGGCTCAGGCCGTAACGTGCGGCCGCATCGCGGCGAATCCGCACGTTGACGTAACGGCCGCTGTTGACGTGCTCCGAGGAGGCCGAACGCACCCCCGATACCGTTTCCGTCACCGCCTCGATCCGCGTGGCGAGTTGCTGCAGCACCGCCGGATCGGGGCCGAACACCTTGATCCCGATCGGACTCTTGATGCCGGTGGCAAGCATGTCCTCGCGGTTGCGAATCGGATAGACAAAAAGGTTGGTCAGACCGGGCACCTTGACCGCGTGGTCGAGTTCGCTGCGCAGCTTGTCCATGGTCATCCCGGGGCGCCATTCATCCTTCGGCTTGAAGGTGACGACGGTCTCGAACATGTTGAGCGGCGCCGGGTCGGTCGCGGTCTCCGCGCGCCCGGCCTTGCCGAACACGTGCGCGACCTCGGGCACGGTTTTCAGCATGCGGTCGGTCAGTTGCAGCAGTTGCGCGGCTTTCCCCGCCGACAGATTCGGCAGCGCGGTCGGCATGTACAGCAAGGTGCCTTCATCCAGCGGCGGCATGAACTGGCTGCCCAGGAAGCGCAGCGGCACCAGTGCGGTCAGGATCACCGCCGCGGCAATGACCAGCACGGTCTTCGGCCAGTGCTGTACCCACCGAAGCAGCGGCCGGTACGCGGCGGCCAGCGCGCGATTGACCGGATTGGCATGTTCGGCGCGAACGCGTCCCCGCACCAGATAGCCCATCAGGACCGGCACCAGCGTCACCGACAACCCGGCGGCGGCCGCCATCGAATAGGTCTTGGTGAATGCAAGCGGTTTGAACAGCCGCCCTTCCTGCGCCTGCAATGCGAACACCGGCAGGAACGAGAACGTGATCACGAGCAGGCTGAAGAACAGTGCCGGGCCCACCTCGATCATGGCGTCGCTGACCAGTCGCCAGCGTTCCGTCGCCGAGGGTGCACGCTCGGGGTGCCGGTGTTGCCAGGCTTCCAGGTGCTTGTGGGTGTTCTCGATCATCACCACCGCCGCGTCGACCATCGCACCAATTGCGATCGCAATACCGCCCAGCGACATCAGGTTCGCGGACACACCCTGTGCGTGCATCACGATGAATGCGGTCAGCACGCCCAACGGCAGCGTCACCACCGCCACCAGCGACGAGCGCAGGTGCCAGAGGAACAGCAGGCACACCAGCGCGACCACCACGAATTCCTCGATCAGCTTTGCGCCCACGTTGTCTACCGAGGCCTTGATGAGGCGCGACTGGTCATAGACCGGCACGACCTGAACCCCGGGCGGCAGACTCTTCTGCAATTCGGCCAGCCGCACCTTCACCGCTTCGATCGTGCGCAGCGCGTTCTTGCCGTAGCGCATCACCACGACGCCGCCCACCACCTGGCCCTGACCATCCAGTTCCGCGATGCCGGTGCGCAGCGTCGGGCCGCGCCGGATCCGTGCGACGTCACGCAGCAGCACCGGGGTACCGTTGGCGCCGGTCGCAACCGGGATCCGCGCGAAATCGTCGCGGGTTTTGAGATAACCCTCGCTGTTGACCATCAGGTCCGCTTCGCCCTGTTCGATCACGGACCCGCCGCTGGCGCCATTGGCGGCGCGGATCGCATCGGCCAGTTGCGTGACCGTGAGATGGATGGCCGCCAACTTGGCGGGATCGGGCACAATCTGCCACGCGCGCACGTGGCCACCCACACTCGCGACCTCGGCGACATTCGGCACCGTTTTCAGGCGATAGCGCAGGAACCAGTCCTGCAAGGCGCGCAACTCTCCAAGGTCGTGCCGACCGGTTTTGTCGACCAGGGCGTACTCGTAAATCCACCCCACCCCGGTCGCGTCGGGCCCGAGCGTCGGCACCGCGCCGTCCGGCAGCTTGCCGCGTGCCTGGCTCAGGTATTCCAGCACTCGAGACCTCGCCCAGTAGAGGTCCGTGCCATCGGCAAACAACACATACACGAACGAATCGCCGAAGGAGGAATACCCGCGCACCTTGGTCGCTCCGGATACCGACATCATCAGCGTTGCCATCGGATAGGTGACCTGCTGCTGGACCAGTTGCGGCGAACGGCCGGGCCAGGAAGTACGGATGATCACCTGCGTGTCGGACAGGTCCGGCAGCGCTTCGAGCGGGGTGCGCAACAGCGCCAGCATACCGATCACCGCCAGCGCCAGTGCGCCCAGAAGCACCAGGAATCGGTTGCCGATCGACCAACGGATCAGGCGCGCGATCATGGCCGATGACCCTTCGGTTCGCCGGACGAAGCAGGCATCGGCATGCCCTGCATGCTTTTATTTCCTTCTCGCTCCGGGAGAGGGTGGCGCGCAGCGCCGGATGGGGGTTCGGGCTTGGCTGAGCTTTCATCGACGGTGTTCAATCGTTGCAACGCACCCGACAGGCTTGCCTCCGAATCGATCAGGAACTGCCCCGAAGTGACCACGTGCTCGCCGCCGGACAGGCCGGCAAGGATTTCGGTCTGGCCGTTGGCGGAGCGGCCTGTGCGCACCGGCACCGCGCGGAACCGGCCGTCACCTTCGGCGACGATCACGCGCGTCGCATTGCCGGTGGCGATCAACGCGCCGTCCGGCACCAGTGGATGCGCCGCGGTGGCGGCCACATCAATCGCTACTTCCGCGAACATGCCCGGCGCGAGGGCATGCTGCGGATTGGCCAGTTCGATGCGCACGCGCTGGGTGCGCGTCGCGGGATCAACCTCCGGAAGCGCGTCCTCCACCCGCGCGCTGAAGGCCTCACCCGGCAACGCACTCACCGCCACCGTGGCCGGCGTGCCGGCGGCGATGCCGGCCATCTGTGCCTGCGGCACATCGACTTCCACCCACACGTGGTCGAGCGCATTGAGTGTCATCAGCGGAGCGCCCGCGGCGACTTGCTCTCCCTGCGTGACCTGGAGCTTGGCGACCACACCAGTGATGGGCGCGCGCAGCGCGATCGCCGGGTTGCCGGTGCGCAATCCAGCGATGGTCGCGGCATCCATCCCGAGCACGCGCAGCCGCTGCAAGGCGGCGGCGCGCAAGCTGCGCGCATCCGTCGAGTTTGCGTGCGCCAGGGCGCGGTACTCGGCCGCGGCGGCGCTCCACTCCGGCGCCAGCACGTCCGCCAGTGGTTCGCCCTTGTGTACTATTTCGAACGGCGCACGCACGTACAAGCGATCGATCGTTGCATCGACCCGCGCGCTGACGGTGACCGACTCGCGCTGGTCCCAGACCACCGTCGCCGGCACGCGCACCGTCTCGTCGAGGGCAGCAACCGGCACGACGGTGGTACGAACGCCCAGGTTTTCGATCACCTGCGGGTCGATCCGCACCACGCCCGATTCCGCTTCGCCGGTCCCATTTGCATACTTGGGCACCATCTGCATGCCCATGGGCGACAGACCCGGATGCTCGAAGTGCTGTTGCGGCACCATCGGGTCGTACCAGTACAGCACCTTGCTTTCGGACTTGGCCGCGGCCGTGGTCGCCGTCGTGGGCGCGGCACGTCTCGCGATGAAATAGCCGATCGCACCGGCGATCGCGAGGACGACAAGCGCGCCGATCAAGAGAAAGAGTCGTTTCATTGCGGCAGCTCCAGAGCAGCGTGATCGGGCAACAGATAGGCGAGCGCCACCCAGGCCTTGCCCCATGCCGACAACGCGTTTGCGTAGTCGACGCGGGTGCGGATTTCATCCCGACGCGCTTCCAGCCACGGCTCCAGCGAACCGCCGCCGCGGTACAGTGCGAGTGCGGTGCGCGAGCGGTCGGACGCCAGCGGCAGCAGTCGCTTGCGATAGCGGTGCACCTGCCGGTTCCAGCCCTGCCAGGTCGCGATCGCCTGTGCGATGGCTTCGCGCTGGGCCCGGCGCGCGTCCTCGGATTGCGCGCGGATCGCGGCGCGATCGGCATAGCGCGCGCTGATGTTGCGGTCCTGACGGTTGCCGGGAAACAGCGGCAGGCTGACCCCGAACTCGATTCCGAGCATGTCGGGGCGGTGAATCCGCTCGCCGTACATCAGCGACACGCTGAAGTTCGGATGCTTGCCGGCGCGCGCCAGCGCAATCGCCGCGTCGGCCTGGTCCTGACGCGGCCCCCAGGCCAGCAACGGCCCTTGCTGGTCCAGCCTGGCTTCCAGTTGCGCCTCGGGCACCTGCAGCTCCGAAAAATCCGGTGGATCGCTCAAGGGTCGTTCCGCCGCCTCGCCCAGCCAGCGCTGCAGTCCCGCGCGCGCCGCCACGACCGCGGCGTCTGCCGCGTCGATCTGATTGGCCAGCGCCTCGGCATCCGCGCGTGCGGCCAGCGCATCGGTGGCGGTACCCGTGCCGCCGGCCAGCCGTGCCTTGCTGGCCTCGATCGCGAGTTGGTCCTGGCCCCGAAGTTGCCCGAGCAGCGTGCGTTGCTGCTGCGCGACCCACAGCGCGATCCAGGCACTCGCCGCCGCCTCCTTGGTCGCGAGCCGCAAGCTCACCTCGTTGGCGTTCGCCAGTTGCACACCGGCGTGGGCGACCTGTTTTTCGGCGGCGCGCTTGGCGTGTGAGGGAATTTCCTGGGTGACGCCGAGCTGGCGCATGGTCATGTCATCGGCCGCGGCGTTGAAGGCTTGCGGCCCGGTTGCGGTCAGGTTGTTGATGCCCGCCACCAGCATGGGATCGGGCAGGCGGCCGGCGCGGGACGCGTCCTGATGCGCGGCCTCGATGCGGTACTGGCTGGCCTGCACCTGCGGCGCGCGGGATACGGCGATGCGGGCAGCATCATCGAGACTCAGCGACGTACCCGTACCCGCGTGGCGAGTTCCCGGCGATGGGATGTCCTGCATGGCCGTTGTAGCCAACGGCAGGCGCAGAGCCAGTGGCGTGCCGTCTTGTGCCGCGTGCGCGGGCAGCGCAGGCAGCAACGACAATGGGAAAAACAGAATGCAAGGCGCAGACAAGCGCCACCGCAACGGAACGATACGCATACGACCTCCGGAGACAAGCAGTCGCGGCCGCGAACGCGCGGCCGCGGGATCACCTGCGGAGGTCTAGATCAGCAATACCCGGAATCGCAGCGCGGGCGGAATGCCGGAAAGTCGCCACACCGCAGCACGCGCGTTTTGCGTGCTTGCGTCGGGCAATGCGGCGAATGTCAACGACGACGCTGGCAACAGCGCGGGCATCAGCAACGGCGGCACCGTCGGCGCATGCACGTTCGGCGTGGTCACTGGCTGGAGCGTACAATGCGCCGAACACAACGCAGGCGACTGTTCGGCCTGCGCCATCGGTATGTCTTCACAGTGCATGGCCATGGCCGCATTGCCGGCCGGCATGTCGGCGACGGAGCACACATAGGCCGCCAGTGCGGTCTGCTGGAACAGCAATGCGACCACGGCCAGCAATGTCAGCCGCAGCCTGGTGCGTCGCTTGGGTCTCATGCAGAACCGCATGACAGAAGTGTACTACAGCCCGTTCGACAGCTACCCCGCTGCCATCATGTCGCAATGTTCGGCACAGCGTCGGCAGGCATCGGCGCAGCGTTTCATTTCTGCATCGCCGTTCTCATGGCCGGGCAGGATTACTGCCCAGCCGGTTTGTTCCAGGTGACGGTGCCGGTCATGCCTTGCGTGTGCAGGCCGAAATGAACCTGTTCGCCGACCTTCACGCCCTGCAGGATCTCCGGCTTGGCGACCTTGATGGCGATCAGCAACACGGCGGCCAGAATGCTGGCGTCCGGTTTCATGACTCGGTTCTCCTATCGGGGTTGGGTCAATGGGTGTCGGATGGTTCGCGGGCATTGCGGAGCTGTTGCGAATCCCAGCGAATTGCGGCGATCTTCCAGGTGCCGTTGACGCGCTTGACATCCATTACTTCGCGATTGCGCAGCGTCAGCGGTTTGCCTTTCTTGACCACGCTGATCTCGCTTTCGCTGGCCACTTGCGCGCTGTCGCCTATCGACATGGAGGCGCGCGACAGCAGCTTGACGTTCGCGTTCTTGAGAAAGGCGATGTCTTCCGCAAGATGATGTGCGGCGTAATCGTCACGACTCTGGGTTTCTCCGCCCTCGCTGATTTGTGCATCCGGCGTGAGCAGCGCCAGGGCCACATCACGATCGCCGCGTTTTAGCGCTTCCTGGAACGCTTGCGCGGCGGCTTCGGCGTCCGGCGCCGCGCCGGGTTTCAGCATCGCCTGCGTGTCACCAGCGGAGGTCTTGCCCTGGCCCATCTCCGTGCCGGCCATGCCCTGGGTTTCGGTCGCGTCCGGGTGATCCGCGGATTCATTGTGGCTGTGACTGTGGCCGCCCATGTCCATGTCTTCATCCGGTGGCGCTTTGGCCACGATCTCCTTGTACTGTTCCGGCGTCATGTCCGGCAGCTTCTCGATGAAAGCCACCATGCTCCAGATGGTCGGATCGTCGTGACCGGCCACCTTGCCCCACGCCGGCATACCACTCATTTTGATGCCGTGCTTGATGACCCAGAACGCATCCTGCGGATCGACGCGCACTTTCGACAGATTCGGCGGTTGCGGGTACATGCCTTCGCGCAGTTCGGAATTTTCCTGGCCTGGGGTGAGATGGCAGCCCGTGCACATTGCCGCGTACTGGCCGGCCCCCTTCAGGATTAATTGCGGATCGTTCAAATCCGGCACTTCGATGTCTTTCGATCGCGCTTGGATCGAACGGTCGCGCACGGTTTGCAGGGCGTTGTAGGTCAGGCGCCAGTGATGGTCGTCCGAGCCGATGTTGTACAAGCCTGAGTACGCGAAGATGCCGAGGCCAACTGCGATGGCCACCAGCACCGCAACCGTCACCAGAACGTGTTCAGTGTGTCTTTTCATGATCTCTTTCCCCCTCAGAACCAGAAATGGAGACCGGCAACGAACTGCAGTTCGTGGGCGGGTTCGCCTTGCGCGCTGGCGTAATCGGCGGTGCGGCCGAAACGCTGCCGCCAGACCACGCCGATGTAGGGTGCGAATTCGCGCTTGAACTCATAGCGCAGGCGCACGCCCAATTCGGCGTCCGACAGACCGGATCCGATGCCGTGCTCAGG
>DASTIS010000190.1:0-20740 GCA_035717365.1 Rhodanobacteraceae bacterium | reverse complement strand
AAGCGAACATCCTGCACGACATTGGAGAACGCTCGTCCGTGCGGCGTGTCCAGATACCCGCGCGTCACCAGGCTGTGATGCGAGCTGACCTCGAAGGTGTAATGGATACCGTCGGGGTTGGCGACATTCTGCTGCACGGGGTGCACGCCGCTGTCCGTGTCCTGGACCAGCGCGCCGGTCAACCGCGTGACATGGGTGTCCTGGTACAGCAACAGCGTCGCTGCCGTATCGAAGCGCTGGCTGTTGTTCTGGAAGGCCGGATCGCCGGTCACCACGCTGACGCTGACGGTATGCGGCTGGCCGTTGTCGAGCAAGCCTGCAAACGGCGTGATGTCGACCCGATACGGTTCGAAGTCGAGCGTCTGAACGCCGGGGATCGGCCGCCACAGGTAGGGATCGACGCCGCCGGTGTACACCCAGCCGGAAATCGGCACGATACCGGCCGGCTTGCCGTCGATCGCCACTTCGGCCTCACGAAAAGCGGTGCCGCCGCAGCCGGTGATCGAGGCGTAGGCGTCAGGTCCGCACGAATACCAGAACTCGTCGCCCGATTGCGGTTCCGCCGTGACCTCCACATAGGCCCGGTCGATATTGGTCGGCAGCGTGAAGGTGCGCGACATCGGCGTCTGGTCCGTGTAGATCGGGACTGTGTTGCCGGCGGGATCGCTGCCCAGCGAAAGTACCTGATCGGGCACCCGCGGCGCCGGGAACTCCGGCGTCGCCGGGTAGAAATCCAGTTCCGCGCTGCCGGTGATCAGACCGTTGTAGGTACTGTTGTAGATGTTGTAGAGGATCGCATTGCCGGGATGTGCCGTCATCAGCAGCGCTGACAGGTCGGTGACGTTGCGCTCGACATGCCAGCTCGGGCTGCGTGACGACGATGGTTCCTGGGTGGTGCCAAAGTAGATATTGGTCCCGCCGATCCACACGCTGGCCGTGCGATCGAATTGCCGCCCGGTGGTGACGTTGAAATCGGCTTTGAACACCACCTCGTTCCACGGGCCGTTGCAGCCGGCCGGCGGGGTATAGCCAAACGGATGGGGGGCGTAGTTGTTGAACGTGCCGGTGGGCGAATCGCTGGTGAACAATTTCACCACGCAAGGCGTTTCGGCGGGCACCGGCACCAGCGGGTCGGCGACGGCCGCGCCGGTCTCGCCAATCGCGATCGGTGGCCCGACGATGGGTGCGGGCGCCATCGCCGCGGCGGCGCTGAGGGTGACGAGCAAAACAGCAGCGGTGGCCACGGGCCAGCGCGATGAACGGGCAACACGTACGTTTCGCATGGGGATTCCTTGCGTGAAGTGGCCTCCCCGGTCACAGCCACCCGAGTCTAGCACTCGTGGGTATTGCTCCGGTATACATGGCGATCCGTTGTGCCGCGGCGACATGCGCGACCGACCCTGCCAGCGAGAGACCCATGTTCAGTTATCCGTTGACCCTCGCCATCCTCGCCGTGACCTGCATCGTTTCGTGGATCGCATTCAAGGACGGCAAGTTGCTGCAGCGACTTCTGCTGTGGCCGCCAGCCGTCGAGAAGAAGCACGAATACTGGCGACTGCTCAGTTACGGGCTGGTGCATGCGGACTTCCAGCACCTGCTGTTCAACATGATCACGTTGTTCTTCTTCGGGCGCGCGATGGAGGGGCTGTACTCGCAGCACCTTGGGCCGTTGGGTTTCCTGTGGTTCTACCTCGGAGGACTGCTGGTCTCCATCCTGCCGACCTACATCAAGAACCGCCACAACCCGAACTACCGGAGCCTTGGCGCATCGGGGGCAGTGTCGGCGGTGTTGTTCGCCTTCATCCTGATCTCGCCGTGGTCGATGATCATCGTGTTGGTGTTGCCGTTGCCGGCGATCCTGTACGCCGTCGCGTTCCTGGGCTACTCGATCTACATGGATCATCGCGGCGGCGGCTTCGTCAACCACAGCGCGCACCTGTGGGGCGCGGCCTACGGCATCGTGTTCACGGTGATCATGGAGCCGCGGGTGATCCCGTTCTTCCTGCAACAGTTGCGGAATCCGCATTTCGGCATGTAGGCGTCGGGGAATTTCGTGCGATCGTCCCTGATCACGGTCTTGTTGTGGGCGTGTTCCACGCTGCAGGACTGAGTTCAATCAACATCAGGACGGCCATCGAAGCCGCCGTCCATGGCAAAGAGCTCCGTGGCCCGGCTTTCCACAACAGCCACTTCGATCGAGGCGGTCGGAGCGGCGTTACAATGGGGCTGTTGGGCGCAGCGAAGGCGCGCCCATTTCTTTTGCACGGAACACCATGAGCGAATCCGCCAGCAACGTCCGACCCGCACCGGGCAGCAAGTTCACCAGTCCGCAGGGCACGCGCGCGGTCAAGGACGGCATCCGCCCGAGTGCACTGAGCCGCGTTCCCGACGCGACGCGCAAACCGCCGTGGTTGCGGGTGAAGCTGCCGACAGGCGCGCGGTACGAGGCCATCCGCGACATCGTGCGCACCCACAAACTCGCGACGGTGTGCGCGGAATCGAAATGCCCGAACGTCGCCGAATGCTGGGGCCGTGGCACCGCCACGCTGATGCTG
Organism: Rhodanobacteraceae bacterium; assembly: GCA_035717365.1. Taxonomy (GTDB): domain Bacteria; phylum Pseudomonadota; class Gammaproteobacteria; order Xanthomonadales; family Rhodanobacteraceae; genus 66-474. The sequence goes on along the minus strand of DASTIS010000190.1, from coordinate 18,185 downwards.
ATGGGTTCGGTGTGTACCCGCGCCTGCAAGTTCTGCTCGGTCAGCACCGGCAACCCGCACGGCTGGCTGGATCCGATGGAGCCGGCCAGCGTGGCGGACGCGGTGGCCCTGATGGACCTGAAATACGTGGTGCTGACGTCGGTGGACCGGGACGATCTGCCCGACGGCGGCGCCGGTCACTACGCCGCCTGCATCCGTGCGATCCACGGGCGGATGCCGCAAACCGCGGTCGAGGCGCTGACTCCGGACTTCGCCGGCAGGCACGACAAAGTTGCTGTGGTTCTTGATGCAAGATTAGCCACTTACGCACAAAACATCGAAACTGTCGAAAGATTGACCCACCCTGTCAGAGATCCGCGCGCCGGCTATCGGCAGACCCTGGATATCCTGGAATTCGCGAAGGGCTACGCGCCGAAGACCATCGTCAAGACCAGCATGATGCTGGGCCTGGGCGAAACCGACGAGGAAATCGACCGCACCCTCGACGACATCCGCGCCGCCGACGTGGACGTGGTGACGATGGGCCAGTACATGCGTCCGACCCAGAATCATCTGCCCGTGCAGCGTTTCGTCACGCCCGAGCAGTTCCACCAATACCGTGAAATGGCGTTGGCCAAGGGATTCCTGGAAGTCGTGTCGGGACCGCTGGTCCGATCCAGCTATCGGGCCGAGCAGGTCCTCGGGCACAACAACGTCGGTCTCGATGCGGGCATTGCCGACGGGATCCGCCGGACGGCCGCGATGCGGTGCTGAGCGGGGACGGCAAGGTCCGTGGGCGGGCCGCGCTGCCCTTCGCGGCGTTGGGCGGCGCCGCGATCATTGCCGGCGGGCTGGTCGCCGCGGCCGTAGCGCGTCACCCCGCGCAGCAACTGATCTGGATGTCGGCCTACCTGGTCCTGATCGTCGGGGTCGCACAATGCGTGTTCGGGGTGGGGCAGGCGTTGCTGTCGCAAGGCGCGCCCGCCGTCGCGCTGGTGTGGATCGAATGGGTCGTGTTCAACCTCGGCAATGCCGGCGTGATCGCCGGTACCTTGTCGGGTTGGTTCGCTCTGGTGTTCGCGGGCACGGTACTGTTCGCCGCAGGCATCGCCCTGTTTCTTGCCGGGACCCGCGGTGCACGCGGTGGTTGGCTGACCGGCTACCGAGTCCTGCTGGGTTTGATCTTCCTGAGTTCGTTGGTCGGTTTGGCGTTGGCCACCCACTCTCAATTGCCTTGATACCTGGGTTCGGAGCAGCTGTCGTGAAAAGTCAGGCTGCGGATGGCCGTTCTGATGCTCACGCGGCCGGGATGGACGCGCCTGCCACTTTTTCAGGCGAAGCAGCGATCATGGACGATCGCACAGGAACACCTCAGCTCCAGGGTTTGGCTTCGGCCAGCAGCGCGCGCAGCCGCGTCTCATCGACGTCGGCAAGCAGTGTCTCGGCTTCGTGGAAGTTGGCCGAATTCAAGGGGGTGTGCAGGACGCCTTCGGCGCCGATCCGGCTGAAGACCAGCAGCACGTTGCCGAAGGATGCTTCCATCAGGGCCGCCTGCCAGCGGCCGCCGTGTTCATCGTCGAAACTACGCATCGGGAAGTGTTCAGGAAGGGGATCAACAGGATACACGTGCGGTCCACGCGCTTTCATGCGATAATTGGACGTGCATGATGCTCGACGGTACGCGCATGACGACTTGGAGTGGTGGGTGCCATTGCGGTCGGATCGCCTTCGAGGTCGAGGGCGAAATCGACACCGTGGTGGAATGCAATTGCTCGCATTGCCGACCCAAAGGTTACCTGCTCTGGTTCGTGCCCTGCGAGGGCTTGCGGCTCTCCACTCCTGAAGCGGACATGAGCACCTACCGGTTCAACAAGCATGCGATTGCCCACCATTTTTGCCCGAGCTGCGGCGTCGCGCCGTTTGCGGACGGCGAGCGGGAGGGCCGTCGGATGGCCGCGGTGAACGTGCGCTGCCTCGCGGGGGTCGAACCGGCGGAACTGGACATCAGGCACGTCGACGGGCGCAGTCTTTGACCGGCGCCGGCCTGGCGGGGATGTACCTTCTCGCTTGATCAAGCTCACCAGCCCAGACCCGCTGGATCGAGGCTGCGAAACGACAAACATGAGGAACGCTGCAGTGGTCACGAAACGGAACAGCAAGCCCGCCGGCAAGGGCGGCAAGACGGTGCGCAAGACGACGGCCAAAAAGTCGAAGGCTGCCAGGAAGATTGCCGTGCCCAAGCCGGTGAAGGCCGCGAAGAAAGTCGCCAGGAAAGGCGCGCACGCAGCCAGCGCAAGGAGCCGCACCAAAGCCAAGGCTTCGCTGCGGCCTGCCGCCAGGCCCAAGGCGGCGGGCAAGCCCAAGACGGCGGGCAAGCGACCCGCAGCCAGGTCCCGGACCACCGCGAAGGACGCTCCGAAGAAGCAGGTGGCGGCGCCGGCCCGGAAGAAGGACGTCGCGCGATCCGCTTCGGTCAAGACTGCTGCGAAGGCGGTTGCCGCGGCCCGTGCCAGCGCCAGCAAGCGGCGGCCACCGTCCTACATCCCGCGTTCCCGGTTCAGCGACGACTGGATGCTTGGCGGTCCCGTCGAGTTGCCGCGACAGCCGAGTCCGGCCGCGCATACGCCCACCCGCAAGCCGCCGAAGCCGCGCGCACCCAAGCCGAAGGCGATCAGCCATGAGCAGGCAGTGGCGAACCTGAAGGCACTGCTGGAATCACGCAAGCGCAAGGATCGCGGGGGGGAGGCCGGAGCCTCGGCATCGAAAGGCGCGTAAGCCGTCGGGTGGCCGATTGCCGCGTTGCCATGGACCTTGGGTGGACCTGAACGGTTAGCGTTTAAATAACAAAACTCTTCAGTTTAGATTTAGCCAGGAATGGGATAATGGCCCCACCTTACCAAGGGGTGACAGCCATGCAACGGACATCTCGCTCGATTCGCAACAAGCTCATGGTCGCGTGCGCGTTGGTGGTTGCGTGCGTGCTGGCTGCACCGACCGCTTTGGCGCGCGATGGTCATTACCGCCATTCGGGCAACAACAATGCCGACCTGCTCGGCGCGCTGGTGGTGGGTGCCGTGATCGGCGGCGTGCTGGTCAGCGCAAGCCAGGACAACCATCGCGATTACTACGGCGGCGGCTACTACAACTACCCACCGCCGGCTTATCCGCGGGCAGGGTATTACGGTGGGTATCCCGCGTACTCGTACGGGAACGCCGGCTACGCCTACCCGAACTACGGCTACGGAAGCCGCGTGAACATCGGCGTGGTCTACGGCAGTGGCGGCCGTTCGGGTTATCGCTACAACAACAACCGCTCGTACTACGGCGGATCCCACGGCTATCACGGCAACCGTGGAAGCTACCGCCAGCGTGGCCACTACAACGGCCATCGCCATGGTGACCGGGGTCGCTATTACCAGCGCCACGGCCACTGACGCGTAAAAGTCGAAGTCTGTAGGGCCCGGTTGCCACCAACCGGGCCTTTTCGTATCCGGGTGCGGCGCATCGTCGCGACCCGACGCGGCGCTTCGGATCCCGCCTGCCGGTGCTGCATGTTCGGGAAGCTCGGGATCCCGGAGCTGCGCGCCGACGTCAGGCGATGGCGCGGTAAGCCTCGCGCAGCAGTTCGTGGAAATGGTGTACGCCGTTCTCGCGCGTCGGGTTGAGCCGGCCGCTCCGGTACGAGCCCGAGTCGAGGCCACGCTGCACGATTTCACACATGTCGATGTCCTGACGCTGGACGAGGTCGCTGAAGGCGTGGTCCTGCGCGTGGCGGGAGTCGAGGCCGGGCGCGCCGGCCGGGTAGAAGTAATCGAACGTCACCCTGCATCGACCGGGCCCGAGTGGCGTCACCCGGTTGGTCTGCATGCGGTCCGGCAGCACGTTGAGCAGCGTGTTGGGCCACACGAACCAGTACAGCGCCTCGCCGTCGCCGTACAGTGCCGCGTTGCTCGCGAGCGGGCTGTGCTGCCGGGAATTCCAGCGCGCCGGCTCGACCGCGTAAGCGCGGTAGTCCAGGATCCGGTTGAGTTCGGGGTGGATATGCGGAACGTGGTAACCCTCAAGGTAGTTGTCGATGTACACCTTCCAGTCGCACGCCATGTCGTAGGCGTAGTGACGGTGGAAGGCGTAGTCTTCCAGTGCGCGCGACCCGAGGCGTGCATCGACCTCGGCGAGCGTTTCCGCCAGCGGCGCCACGGGGTCCAGTGCGGCGAACACCAGGCCGCGCCATGCGGCGACCTGCGCTTCGGGCAGCCGGATCGAGGCCACGTCGAAATCCCGGGCGTCCTCCATTTCGGTCGCGCTCAGCAGGTGTCCGTCGAGGCCATAGCTCCAGCCGTGGTAATGACAGCGCAGGCGTTTGGCGCCGCGTCCGTCGCACAGGGCGAGCGGCCCGGCGCGATGGCGACATACGTTGTGCAGGGCGCGCAGCCGGCCATCGTTGCCGCGCACCAGCAGCAACGGCACGCCGGCGATCTCCCCGACAACATGGTCGCCCGTGTCCGCCAGTTGATCGGCTCGTGCCAGCAACTGCCATCCGCGCGCGAAGACCGCACGCCGGTCGCGCTCGGCACTGGCGGCGCCTGCGTAGAAACCCGCGGGCAACGCATACGCGCATTCGAGCGACTGGGAGGCGAGGTCGTCGCGTGGTGTCATCGCATGTACCGGGTCATTCGGCTTCATCGAGGCAGCACCCTTTCGGCGCGCGTCGATGCATCCAGGACCGCCGCGAGCCGTCACATCGACTGAACGTCCGGATTGTTCCAATTAAGGGTGTGGGGTGTAGGGTAACAAGGAGTCGCGCCGAGCGAAGGAACAACCGGATATGTCCGCACAGCCCTTTTCGAGCGTTGGACTTGCATCCGGCGACGCGGTTTCGCAATACGACCGCGTGCGCGGCGACACCCTGGCTTGGTGTGCGACCCTGGCGCCCGAGGACACCGTGGCGCAATCGATGCCCGATGCCAGCCCGACCAAGTGGCATCTCGCGCATACGACGTGGTTCTTCGAGCAATTCCTGCTGGCCCATTTCTCGTCGGATTATCGCCGCTTCCACGAAGGTTGGGATTACCTTTTCAATTCCTACTACCAGACCGTCGGACCGATGCACGCGCGGCCGCAGCGTGGCCTGCTGACCCGGCCGACGCTCGATGAGGTACGCGAATACCGCTTCTACGTGGACGACGCGATGCGCGTCCTCATTGCGCAGCGCGGCGACGATCGCGAGCTGCAGGAGCGTGTCACGCTGGGGCTCAACCACGAGCAGCAGCACCAGGAATTGCTGTTGACCGACATCCAGCATCTTTTTTCCGTCAATCCGCTGCAACCGGCGTTTCGGAAATCGCGGGCCGCGCCGGTATCCTCGCCCGTCGATTTGCGCTTCATCGACGGACGCCACGGGATCGTCGAGATCGGCCACGTGGGCGACGGCTTCCGTTACGACAACGAGGGCCCGCGCCATCGCGAATTGCTGCACCCGCACGCCATCGCCAACCGCTGCGTCACCAATGCCGAATTCCGCGAATTCATCGACGACGGCGGTTACCGCAATCCCGCATTGTGGTTGTCCGAAGGCTGGGACACGGTGCGTCGCGAAAGCTGGCGGCATCCGCTGTACTGGGACGACGACCTCGAGACGGCGTTCACCCTTGCGGGCCGCTGCGCCATCCAGCCGCGCGCACCGGTTTGCCATCTGGGTTTTTTCGAGGCCGACGCGTTTGCCCGCTGGGCGGGGGCACGCCTGCCGACCGAGGCCGAATGGGAGGCGTTCGCCCAGGAACTCCCCGTCGCAGGCAACTTTGCCGATGTCGGTGCGCTGCATCCATTGCCGGCGGCCGCGGCGGATCGAGGCCGTGCGGGTCCGTTGCAGATGTTCGGCGATGTCTGGGAGTGGACGGCCAGTCCTTACGTGGGTTACCCGGGATACCGACCGGCTGCCGGCGCGATCGGCGAATACAACGGCAAATTCATGTGCGGGCAATGGGTGTTGCGCGGCGGTTCGTGCGCGACCCCGGCGGGCCACGTGCGTGCGAGCTATCGCAATTTCTTCCCACCCGCGGCGCGCTGGCAGTTCAGCGGCTTGAGACTGGCGAAGGACGCATGAACGCCAACAACCCGGCCGTGCGCCGGATCCACCTCGACGATCGTCGTCCGAAGCGCGACGACATCCTTGCGGATGCCTTGCGTGGCCTTTCCGCGGATCCCAAGCGGCTGCCGTCGAAATATTTCTACGATGCGCGCGGCTCGGAATTGTTCGAAGAGATCTGCGAACAACCGGAGTACTACCCGACCCGGGTCGAGCTCGCGATCATGCACGACAACATCGACGCGATTGCGGCCGCACTGGGACCCGATGTGCGGCTGGTCGAATACGGCAGTGGCGCAGGCGTCAAGACCAGGTTGTTGCTGCGGCACCTCGAGTCCCCCGTGGCGTACGTGCCGGTGGAGATCTCGCGTACCGCGGTGTCCGAAAGCGTCGCCAGCCTCGGAAGCGAGTTTCCACGGATCGAGATGCTGCCGGTGTGCGCGGATTTCACCCGGCCGATCGCATTGCCGCGCGCGGCGCGCGCGCCACGCCGTACCGTGGTGTATTTCCCCGGCTCCACCCTCGGCAATTTCGAGCCGGAATTTGCCCTGCGACTGTTGAAGCAGATGCGCAGCGAAGCCAGGCAGGGCGGGGGTGTCCTGGATGGCGGCGTGCTGATCGGCGTCGACCTGGTCAAGGACAAGGCCACGTTGGAGGCCGCCTACAACGACGCGGCCGGCGTCACCGCTGCCTTCACCCTCAACCTGCTGGTGCGCCTCAATCGCGAGATCGGCGCGGACTTCGATCTGGACGGATTTCGCCATCGAGCGCGTTACAACGTGCTCGCGGGGCGCATCGAAACCCACATCGTCAGCAATCGCGACCAGGACGTGCACATCGACCGCCGCACGTTCCATTTCGCCAGGGACGAGGCGATGCTGGTCGAGTACAGCTGCAAGTACACGCTGGAAAGCTTCGCCCGCCTGGCCGCGCACGCGAAGTTGCGCGTTGCCGAAGTCTGGACGGATCCGGCGCGGCAATTCAGCGTGCAATGGTTGATCTGCGCTTGAGACGAACTCGGCGCCCGTATCCCACCATGCCTTTCGACACCCCCGCCGCGCCTTGATTTTCGTTACGCTTGCGGGAATCGAGGCGGGCGAGGAGCGGGGGCATGCGCAACACATGGGTGGGCTTGGCCGGACTGCTGGTGGCGGTGTGCGGCACGGCATTCGGCGCCGCGAACAATCCGTACGCACGTGACCCCCACCAGCCGGTCGATCAGGCCTACACGGCGAAGATTGCCAAGTACACGACCCAGCCCGAGTTCAACACGTCGCTGACCGATTATCTGCCGGCGTCGCAGACGGTGCCGACGCCCGAAGCGGTCCTGGGCGACGTGGCCGGTGCGCCGAACATGCTGCCGTACGCGGAGGATGTGTACCGGTATTTCAGGATGCTGGCCAAGGCCACGCCGCGGGTCCGCGTGTTCAGCATCGGCAAGACCGAGGAAGGCCGGGAGATGATCGCGGTGGCGATCGCCGACGAATCGTTGATGAAGGATCTCGATGCCAACAAGGTGCGGCTCGCGCAGCTTGCCGATCCGCGCAAACTCGGCATGGACGATGCCAAGGCCGCGGCGATCATCAAACAAACGACGCCGGTGTATTACATCACCGGCACCATCCACTCGACGGAAACCGGCGCGCCGACCGCGTTGATGGAGCTGGCCTATCGGCTTGCCGTCGACAACGCGCCGTACATCCAATACATCCGCTCCCACATGATCACCCTGATCACGCCGGTGGTCGAGGTCGACGGCCGCGATCGCATGGTCGACCTCTACAAGTGGCACCGCGCGCATCCGGGTGAAAACTATCCGCACTTGATCTACTGGGGTCACTACGTTGCGCACGACAACAACCGCGATGCGATGGCGGTGACGCTGGACCTCACGAAGAACGTGCTGAATACCTACGTCGGCTGGCATGCGCAGGTCCTGCACGACCTGCACGAGTCGGTGCCGTTCCTGTACGACAACACGGTTGGCGACGGGCCGTACAACGCCTGGATCGATCCGATCCTGACCAGCGAGTGGCAGCAGATCGGCTGGAACAACGTCGAGCAGTTGACCAGACTGGGGCTTCCCGGCGTGTTCACCCACGGCAACTTCGATACCTGGAGCCCCGGGTATTTGATGTTCATCGCGGCGATGCACAACGGCATCAGCCGGTTGTACGAAACCTTCGGCAACGGCGGTGCGGACACCGTCGAGCGCATCCTGTCGCCCGACGAATACGCGCGTACCTGGTACAAACCCAACCCGCCGCTGCCCAAGGTGCTGTGGTCGCAGCGCGACAACAACAACTACGAACAATCTGGCCTGCTGACGGCGCTTTACTACTTCGCGCAAAACCGCGAACACTTCCTCGAGAACTTCTGGCTGAAATCCAAACGGTCGGTCGAGAAGCCGCAACTTGCCGGGCCCGCCGCCTATGTCCTGACCGCCGACGAGAAGGACAAGGGAGCGCAGATGCACCTGCTGCATGCGCTGCACCTGCAGCACGTCGAGATCAGCCGCGCCAGCGCGCCGTTCACGGTCAAGGTTGCCGACGATACCGGGAACGACGACAAGGCGAAGGACAAGTCGAAGGGCAAGTCTTCCGCAGCGGTCGAGCCGCCCAGGGTCGCAGCGGTCGAGCGCCGCTTTCCGGCCGGAAGCTGGATCATCCGCATGGACCAGCCGTATTCGCGCATCGCCGACACGTTGCTGGATCGCCAGTACTGGGCGCCCGACGATCCGCAGAAGCACCCCTACGACGACACCGGCTGGTCGTTCGGCGACCTGTTCGGCGTGGACGTCGCGCGGGTCGTCGATACCTCGGTCCTGAAGGTGCCGATGCAGGGAGTCCAGGGCGACTTCGACCAGCCGGCGCTCACACTGGCGTCGCTGGGCGTTTCCAGGCACGACCGGTTGCCGCGGATCGCCCTGATGCACACCTGGCTTTCGACCCAGACCGAAGGCTGGTGGCGGATGGCCCTGGACAAGCTGCACGTGCCCTATACCTACATCAGCACCCAGGACGTGTCGCGCGAGCCGGACCTGCGCAGCAAATACGACGTGATCCTGTTCGGGCCGGTCTTCGCCGGCCGCCGCGACCTGACGCGGCTCATCATCGACGGCCTGCCGAGGTACGGCAATCCGATGCCGTGGGAAAAGACCGAACTCACGCCCAACCTCGGCGTGATCGATTCGACCCCCGACGTGCGGCCGGGCCTCGGCGAAAGCGGCGTCACCAACCTCAAGAAGTTCGTGGCCGGGGGTGGGCTGCTGGTGACCTCCGAAGACAGCGCGCGGTTCGCGATCGACGTCGGGCTGGCCCCGGGCGTGTCGGTCGCCAAGTCGGGCGACCTGCGGGTGGTCGGCAGCGTCCTCCGTGCCAACCTGGTCGACAAGGCGAGCCCCATCGCCGCGGGGTACGACGAGGCATTTGCGCTGTACAGCTCGCAAGGCATGTCCTTCGACGTGGCCAACCGGACCATTGGCAACCGCGGCCTGCCGACCGCCGGCGACTACCAGAGACCCACCGGGCGCGGCGGGCCCGACGATGCCGACATACCGGAGGGGCGTCCCTACCGGGCGCCCCCGGCATTGCCCGATGTCAAACCCTGGCAGGCCGTGCCCCTGAATGCCGAGCAGGCCCGCAACAACCCGTTCGTGATCCCCAAGGCCGACCGGCCCACGGTGATCGCGCGCTGGGCGGACGCGAACGAGCTGCTGATCAGCGGATTGCTGGAAAACGGTGGTTCCATGGCCGGACACGCGGCGGTGGTCGATGCGCGCTACGGCAAGGGCCATGTGCTGCTGTTTGCCAACAATCCGGTCTGGCGTGGTGAGACCATCGGCAGTTACCGCATGTTCTTCAATGCGATAATTGGCGATCGTCCCTGATCGCTGCGTTGCAAGCTGCCCGGCGTCGACACGGGCCCGAGATCACGAACACCAGAACGGCCATAGAGCCGCCATCCATGGCCAAGAGCTCCGTGGCCTGACTTTTCACAAAAGCCGCTTCGGTTGCGGCCCGTTTGGAGACCCAACATGGAACCACGCCGCTGGTTGCCGTATCGACACCTGCAGAGTCACCGCCTTGGGCTCGCCCTCGCCACGGCCCGGGTCATCGCCTGGATCGGCATGCTGGTGGTCGCGGCCGGCATCGCCTACGGGATCACCGCAGCGATCAAGGGGACGGGCAGCGGGTTCGCCGCCATGACCCTCGGTACGGTGATCGGCCTGATCGGTTATGGCCTGATCGCCCTGGTCGTGAGCGGGGTTCTGGCCGCCCTGGTCGGGATCGAGGAGGCCCAGCGTCGCCAGACCGAGCGGGACTGACCGTCCGAACGCAAAAAGGCGATTATCTGCCGATGCACTGGCATTTTGGGGCAAAACTGCTGTAGGATCGCGCCGCTGAGTTAGCCAAATCGTCGGGGGCGGTTTGTTTGGGGCCGGTTGCTGACCGTGTCAACGATCGCATCGCTGTCTTCACTCTCGCTAGTCAGTGCTTCAAGTTGCGTACGCAAGTACGTTGTTTTCAATCAATCGAGTAGTAAGGAGTCAGTTATGTCGGAGCGTCAGACCGGCACCGTCAAATGGTTCAACGATGCCAAGGGCTTCGGTTTCATCAGCCGCGAAAATGGTGAAGATGTGTTCGTGCATTTCCGCGCGATCACCGGCACCGGCTTCAAGTCCCTGCAGGAAGGCCAGAAGGTCACCTTCGAGGTCGTGCAGGGCCCCAAGGGCCTGCAGGCCGACCAGGTCCAGCCCGCCTGAACCAACGTTGTCCAGGCAACACGAAAAACCCCGCAGCAATGCGGGGTTTTTTGTTTGGTGGGATGATGTACCACCATGTACGCCAGTTTCCGCGAATTTTATCCGTTCTACCTCGGCGAGCACACCGACCGCCGTTGCCGACGCATGCATTTTCTCGGTTCCTGGCTGGTCATTGCTTGCGTGGTCGTCGCGATCGCGACCCGCAATCCCTGGTGGCTGATCGGGGCGCCATTGTGTGGATACGGATGCGCGTGGATCGGACACTTCGTGTTCGAGAAAAACAGACCCGCGACCTTCCGCCATCCCCTCTACAGCCTGATGGGCGACTGGGCGATGTTCGTCGGGATCCTGCGCGGGCGGATCAGGCTCTGACCGCAGTTATCATTTGTGGATGATCGACCCCCGTTTTGCCGGCATCGAACGGCTGTATGGTGCCGGCAGCGTGGCGCGGCTTGCGCGTGCCCGGGTTGCCGTCATCGGCCTTGGTGGAGTGGGGTCGTGGGCCGCGGAAGCCCTTGCCCGCAGCAGCGTGGGCGGATTGACGCTGATCGACGCCGACGAAGTCTGCGTGTCCAACACGAATCGGCAATTGCACGCGCTGGCCGACACGCAGGGCAAGGCCAAGGTCGCGGTCATGGCCGAACGGCTGCGTGGCATCAATCCGGCGCTGGGTGTGCAGCCGGTCGAGCGTTTCGTGACCCCGGCGGCGCTGGCGGAATTGCTGGATGGCGGTTTCGACCTGGTGCTCGACGCCTGCGATGCATTCCGGGTCAAGGTCGAAATGACGGCGTGGTGCCGGCGCCGCAAACTGCCGTTGATCGTGTGCGGGTCGGCCGGCGGCCGCACCGACCCGACCCAGATCCGGGTGCGCGACCTCTCGCGCACCGAGCACGATGCGCTGCTCGGCATGGTGCGACGCAAGCTGCGACAGGAATTCCGATTTCCGTCCAACCGCGAGCGCTATTTCGGGGTGCCGGCGGTGTACTCGTTGCAGAACGTGCGTTACCCCCAGGCCGACGGGAGTGTCTGCGGCACGCGCCCCGTCGGTGGCGATCCGCTCAAGCTGGATTGCGGCGGCGGATTGGGTGCGGCGACCCACGTCACGGCGGCGTTCGGTTTTGCCGCGGTCGGGCGCGCCCTTGAGATGCTGCTGAAGGCGTCGGTCTGACCCGCGGGTCAGACGGGCCGCACGAACAGCCGCCGCGCGTTGGCGGTCGTGGCCCGTGCGAGTTCGGCGGGATCCTCGTTCCGGAGCGAGGCAACGCATGCGAGGACGTCGGCGAGGAGGGCCGGCTCGTTGCGCTGTCCGCGATGGCGCGCACCCGGCTGGTCGGGGGCGTCGGTTTCGAGCAACAGGCACTCGAGGGGCAGGGCGGCGACGGTGCGTTGCAGCCGTCGCGCGCGTTCGTAAGTCACCGGGCCGCCGATGCCGACCGAGAACCCGAGCCGCCAAAGTTCATGCGCCTGCTCGAGGCTGCCGGAAAAACTGTGCACCACGCCGCGCAGCGGCTTGCCGAACCTGCGCAATGCCTCGATCACCTGCGCGAAGGCGCGGCGGGCGTGCAGCACCAACGGCAAGTCGAAGCGGTGCGCGATTTCGAACTGTCCGTGCAACAAGCGCAATTGGCGATCGCGGTCCAGCCCGGGCTCGAAATGGTCCAGTCCACATTCGCCCACGGCGGCGGCAGGGTGGGTGTGCAACCAATCGTCGAGCAACGCGAGGTCGTCGTCCGTGTGCTCCGACAGGTAGCAGGGATGCAATCCGTAGCCCGGATACAGCCCTGCCTGGGCGGCACACAGATCGTGCAGTGTCGGCCAGCCCGCTGCGGTCGTGCCGGGAATTACCATTTCCTGCACGCCGGCTTCGCGTGCGCTGTGCAACACTCTCGCACGGTCCGCGTCGAATTCCGGTGCGTCCAGGTGGACATGGGTGTCGAACAAGGCGGTCTGGCGTTCGATCATTGGAATTTGGCAGAATGGAACATGAACCGGAAGCGGCTCGTTGGCGTCCCGTTCATTGTCGGGTTGTTTGAATCAAATTGCCAAAAAGGGGCGTAGCGCCCGGGAGACTACGATGACGAATCAAGCAGGTTTCAACCGAGTCGTGCCAGCGTCGCTGGCGATCGCTGCAGCCATCGCGCTTGCAGGGTGCGGCGGAGGCAATCCGCAGGCCCATGCAACGCCGGCCAACATGACGATGGCGACCTCGGCCGCCACGGCACAATTGCCGCCGGGCGAGCAGATGGCCAACGGTGCCGAGGCGCAGGCGCAGGGCGCACTCGCACAGCCGCAAGCCGCACCGGCGCAGCCGCAATTCGCACAGGTCGTGGCGGTGAAGCCCGTCACCCAGTCGGTCACCACCAGCAAGCCGCGGCAAGTCTGCCAGGACGAGCAAGTGGCCGTACCCGAAACCTACAAGGACAAGAACCAGATTGGCGGCGCGGTGATCGGCGGCGTCGTCGGCGGCCTGCTCGGCAATCAGGTCGGCGGGGGCAAGGGCAAGACGCTTGCCACGGTGGCAGGTGCCGCGGGCGGGGCCTATGCCGGGCACGAGATCCAGAAGAAGCACCAGGAGAGCAACCAGACCAGGATGGAGACACAGAACGTGTGCCATACGGTCACCGACAAGACGACTTCCACCAAGACGGTCGGGTATGACGTCACCTACACGTTGAATGGCCAGGCCGGTCACGTCCGGATGGACCACAACCCGGGGGTCGGGACGGGTCTGCCCGTGCGTGACGGAGTGGTTGTCGCCAGCGGCAAGTCGGGCGGCACTTCCAACCAGTAATTCCGCTGGAATCGCCCACGCACGAAAAGGAGCAGAGCCATGTCGAAACGATTGTTTGTCAAAAGCCGCGTCGCCACGCGCAGCGTGGTTTCCGTGATGGGTATCGCAGCCGCCGTGCTGTTGCTCGCTGCGTGCGCGCCTGCCTACAACTCGCGCCCCGGATACTATGGTGGCCAGCCGAGCGGCTACTCCGGCGGCCAGCAGTGCTACCAGGGCTGTGGCTACGTCCGTGAAATCCACCAGGTCCAGCTCCAGAGCGGCAACAGCAATGGCGCCGCGATCGGTACCGTCATCGGCGCGGTGGTCGGCGGACTGATCGGCAACCAGGTCGGCGGAGGCAAGGGCAAGACCGCTGCCACGGTCGCTGGCGCGGTGGGCGGTGGCTTTGCCGGTCATGCGATCGGCGAACGCTCCGGCAATGGAGATTACGGCTGGCAAGTCGTGGTGCAGCTCAACAACGGCCAGTACGCCACCGTCACCCAGCGCAGCGCACCGCAGGTTCGCGTCGGCGACTACGTGATGGTTCGGAACAACCAGGTCTATCGATATTGACGGCTCGACGAGCCATGAAGAACAAAGGGCCCTCCAATGGAGGGCCCTTTGTTCTTCATGGCCGCCACCGGATCAATCCACGGCGTAGAACTCGTGGTCGCCGATGGTGGCGATCGGGTTCCTGGCCCAGCTGGCCGTCGATCCGAGCCGGATGAAGTGGTTGGCTCCAGGCACGACCAATTTGCGGTCCGCGCTCGGCTCATTCCAGATCGCGATGGCCTGACCGGCGATATCCCAAGCCCTGTTCCAGGCTTTCTGGTTGCTGATCCGGAAGGATTTCGACGTGGTCGTCAATGCGAACTGGTGCGGTGCGGTGACCACATCGCAGATGGTGCTGCCATAGCGCCCCATGTCGAGGCGGTCGAGTGCCACCTCGGCGACGGCCAACTGGCCGCGGGTGGGCTGGCTGCGCGCCTCCAGGTACACGGTGGCGGCCAGACAGGTTTGGTCGGCGACCGGCTGCGGGAGCAGCGCGATCATGCCGAGCAACAGGCCCAAGGTCATCGGGTCGTTCTCCTATGCAAGGTACTACATGCCGGATCAGGCCGGCACCTGGCTTTGGAACACGGCGGGCCCAAGGCCTGCGCCGCTGTGGATGGAAGTCGGTGCGTACCCGGAAGCGATCACCGGCAAAGGGCCGGGGCTGGCAGGTACGCAAAGTGCCGACAATCTCCTGGCAATCGGCAAAGCGCCGTCGCGCGTGGTGCGGGACTCCCGGACCCTGCGCGAAACCGGACCGGAACAGGGCCGGCTTGCGAAGCTGCGCGAAGGGTAAGGGCGGTTCGGGGCCGGCACAAGTGCCGCCGTGCAAAAAGAGCTGCCGGGAAAGCTGGCCGTTTAGATAAAGTTACGGATCAAACTTCGTGTTGATCGTAAATTGTGATCCCAAGATATTGATTTTGTTTGCTGCATTGCCGGGGACGACGGCCAAGGCCTCGACGGTGTCTTCCTGAACCGCAGCCACCGCGAGAATCCAGGCATTCGGCGTCCCGTCAGCATTCCGGACGTCGCCTACCGACAGGGGTGCCGGCCCCTGGAGGCGACACAGTCGATGTTTGTGGCCACCGAGGTAATGCAACCGCGCGGCGATTTCCTGCCCCGGATAACAGCCCTTGTCGAACGCCACGGCGCCCAGGTGTTCCAGGCCGAGGGCCGGCGGCAGGAATGCGGGGCCGCCGTTCGGCAGGTCCGGCCAACCCGCCCGGATGTCGGCCAGCCGCCAGACCGATTGCGCCGCGGGTTCGGGCGATGCCGAAGCCGCATCCAGGCGCAAGCTGCGGGTTCCGTAGCCCAGCACGACCTGGTCGGCATCCATTCGGGCGATCGAAACCGGTACCGGGCCACCACGACGGCCCGTGAAGGTCCGGACGTCGAGGCTCGCGCGCATCCGCAGCAGGTAGCGCGTCAGCGTCCCGTGGATCGCCTTCGCATCCCCGCCCCGCAATACCGCCAGCAACCGGTCCTCCGCGACATCGGCCAGGTGCATCAGGGCCTGCACGCGGCCCTTGGCATCGAGCCACGCATTCCATTGCCAGTGTCCCGGCGCAAGCGCATCCACGTCGCCGGCAAATTGCGCTTGCGCAAAGCGGCGCGCGTCAGCGCCTTCCATCACGATGCAGTCGACCGTGGAGATTGCAGGAAAAATCACGACACCAGCTTCCAACGATTGCCGCCACGTTACCAGAGGTGCGGCTGCACGCATGATCGCGTGGTGCGACAATCCGCCATCACCGATCGAGGCGACCGCGCGCGATGACCGAAACGACTTCCGACACCCCGACTCCGAAACCCGTTCCCGCGCAGGCCGAGCCCGCGCCGCGCGAGCGATCGACGCCGGAAGGCGACGGTCTCGATCCCACGCGTTACGGCGACTGGGAGAAGAACGGTCGCTGCATCGATTTTTAGAAAATACGTCGGGACGTCAGTCGCAGCTTCGGCGCGTTCATGCGACAATGGAAAACGATCGTCGGCGCAGGGGTCGATGAGGGGGCAGCATTGCGCGCGCAGTAACGAGGAATTCGAGATCATGTCGAACACCCGGCCATTGTCACCGCATCTCGGCATCTATCGCTGGCGCGTCAACATGCTGCAGTCCACGCTGCACAGGTTGACCGGGCTGTTCCTTTGCCTCGGGGCCTTGCTGGTGACCTGGGGGCTGATTGCCGCCGCCACCAGCGGCGCGGCATGGAGCGTGTTCGCAGCGTTCTGCGGCAGTTGGATCGGCATGATCCTGCTGTTCCTGTGGACATGGTCGCTGCTGTTCCACCTCTGCAACGGCATCCAGCATCTGGTCCGTGACGCCGGGAAGAACTTCGGACCGCCGACGCGGGACCGCGCCCGCAGCCCCGTGTACTGGTCGACCGGCTGGATCGTGATTGCGGTCAGCGTGGTGCTGACGGTACTGGTATGGATACTGCTGATCCTGCGTGCGGGCGGAGGTGCGGCATGAGCGCGTATCCGGGTCAGCAAGGCTTGCGCAAGCCACTCAAGGTCGCGCGTGGCCTGGGTCCTTCCGGGACCGGGGTCCACCACTGGTGGCTGCAAAGGGTGACTGCGGTGGCGCTTGTCCCGCTTTCGATCTGGTTCCTGTTCCTGCTGGGCGGGATGCTCAATGACGCCAGTTATCCGCAGGTGATGGCGACGATCGCGCAACCGGCCCATGCGATATTCCTGATCGTGTTCGTAGTGTGCCTGTTCTGGCACGGCGCGCTGGGGCTGCAGGTCATCATCGAAGACTATGTGCACACGCGCTGGCTGGAAGTGACGTTGCAGGTGGCGTTGCGGTTCGGCGCGCTGCTCGGCGCGCTGGCTTGCGTGATGGCCGTGCTCGCGGTGTGGCTCACGAGCGCCGCCTACTACTGAGACCCCATTCAAACCGATTCCCGATCCGGACAAGGGACGTACATGCCCCAGGAAAGTTACAAGGTCGAAACGCACGAACACGACGTGGTGGTGGTCGGGGCAGGCGGCGCGGGCTTGCGCGCCACCCTGGGCCTGGCCGCGAAGGGATTGTCCGCGGCCTGCGTCACCAAGGTCTTTCCGACCCGTTCGCACACGGTCGCGGCGCAGGGTGGCGTGGCCGCAGCACTGGGGAACATGGGCGAAGACGATTGGCGCTACCACTTCTACGACACCGTGAAGGGTGGTGACTGGCTGGGCGACCAGGATGCGATCGAGTACATGTGCCGCGAGGCGATTCCGGCAGTCATCGAGCTGGAACACTTTGGCGTTCCGTTCTCGCGCACCAGGGAAGGCAAGATCTACCAGCGTCCGTTCGGCGGCATGACGACACGTTACGGCGAAGGCACCGCACAACGCACCTGTGCCGCAGCCGATCGCACCGGCCACGCGATCCTGCACACGCTGTACACGCAGGCGCTGAAGCATGATGCCGAATTCTTCGTCGAATACTTCGTCACCGACCTGGTGAAGGATCCTTCCGATGGCCGCATCGTGGGCGTCCTGGCGATCGATCTGAACGAAGGCACGGTACATTTGTTTCGGGGTCACGCGATCGTGATCGCGACCGGGGGCTACGGTCGCGCGTATTTCTCGTGCACCTCGGCGCACACCTGCACCGGCGACGGCGGCGGCATGGCCCTGCGCGCCGGACTCGCGCTGCAGGACCTGGAATTCGTGCAATTCCACCCGACCGGCATCTATGGGTCCGGGTGTCTCATCACCGAGGGCTCGCGCGGCGAGGGCGGTTACCTCACCAATTCCGAGGGCGAGCGCTTCATGGAGCGCTACGCGCCGAATGCGAAGGATCTCGCTTCGCGCGACGTGGTCAGCCGCGCGATCACCATGGAAATCCGCGAAGGCCGTGGCGTGGGTGAACACGCCGATCACGTCAGCCTCAATCTCGCACACCTCGGCGCGGACGTGCTGCACGAACGCCTGCCCGGGATTTCCGAGACCGCGCGGATCTTCGCGGGTGTGGACGTGACGAAGGAACCGATTCCGGTGTTGCCGACAGTCCACTACAACATGGGCGGCATCCCGACCAATTACCG
>DASTIS010000189.1:0-13417 GCA_035717365.1 Rhodanobacteraceae bacterium | reverse complement strand
CACGGGTGTTCGACCCGGACCGGCCCGGGTGCGCCGTGGCGGTGGCCGCCGCGGTAACGCTTTTTCTGCCCAAAAGCCTCCACGATCCGATCAAACCCCGTGGTTTTGCGTTACCATTTGATTCCGCAAAGGAAAGTTTGCCGGAAACCCGGATCGGAAGGCCATAACAATGTCCAAGAGCCAATCGTTGCAGGATCCGTTTTTGAATGCCCTGCGCCGCGAGCGCATTCCCGTGGCGATCTACCTCGTCAACGGCATCAAGCTGCAGGGCGTGATCGAGTCGTTCGACCAGTTCGTGGTGTTGTTGCGCAACCAGGTCAGCCAGATGGTGTACAAACACGCCATCTCGACGGTGGTGCCGAGCCGCGCGGTCAAGGTCGGCACCGACGATGCGCCGACAAACGACGCCAAGGATGACGACGCCAAACCCGTGGCGCAGGATTGATTGCCCTGTTCGAACGAGAAAGGAAAGGTGAGCGAGCGTTGCTGGTGTTGCCCTACACCGGCAACGGCGCGGCTGCGCGGCGTGCGCGGGAATTTGCCGAACTGGCCGAATCCGCCGGCGCGGAAATCCTGGACAGCGTGCGCGCGCGCGTGGAGGCGCCGAACCCGAAGTTCTACATCGGCACCGGCAAGGCCGACGAGGTGCAGGCGAAGGTGCGCGAACTCGGCGCCGACCTGGTGCTGGTCGACCACGCGCTGACCCCGGTGCAGGAACGCAACCTGGAGAAACACCTGTCGGCGCGGGTCATCGATCGCGCGGCGCTGATCCTCGACATTTTCGCGCAGCGCGCGCAGTCGCACGAAGGCAAGCTGGAAGTCGAACTGGCGCAGCTCAAGCACATGGCCACGCGGCTGGTGCGCGGCTGGACCCATCTGGAGCGCCAGCGCGGTGGTTCGATCGGGCTGCGCGGTCCCGGCGAAACCCAGCTCGAAACCGACCGCCGCCTGCTGCAGAAGCGGGTCGAGCAGTTGCAGAAGCGCATCGACAAGGTCGGCGTCCAGCGTGCCCAGCAACGCCGCGCACGGCTGCGCAACACGCTGCCGCGCATTGCGCTGGTGGGCTATACCAATGCCGGCAAGTCGACGTTGTTCAATGCGATCACGCAGGGCCAGGTGTTTACCGCCGACCGCCTGTTCGCGACGCTCGACCCCACCGTGCGCAAGCTGGAAGACCTCGCGAGTGGGCCGGCGGTGCTGGCCGATACCGTGGGCTTCATCCGCGAGCTGCCGCACGACCTGGTAGCGGCGTTTCGCGCGACATTGTCCGAAGCGCGCGATGCCGACCTGCTGCTGCACGTCACCGATGCGGCCGACCCCGAACGCGATCTCCTGACCGGAGTCGTGAACGGCGTGCTGGACGAGATCGGCGCCGGCAACGTGCCGCAGTTGATGGTGTTCAACAAGATCGATTTGTTGAATGCCGGCATCCCTGCCTGCAAAGATCAAGAGCCGGGCATCCATGCCCCGGCTTTCCACAAAGCGAGTCCCCGCATCGATCGGGATGCTGCCGGGGCGCCGGGCGCCGTGTGGTTGTCGGCCGCGACGGACGAGGGTCTGGATCTGCTGAAACAGGCCATTGGCGAACGCCTCGCGGGCACGCGGGTGCATGCGGAACTGCGGCTGCCTCCGCGCGCGGGCCGCCTGCGCGCGCGGTTGATCGAACTCGGCGCGGTCAAGGCCGAGCACTATGACGACGCCGGCTGGCGACTGGATATCGACGCCCCGCGCGAACTGTTGCTGCCGTTGGCCGGCGACGTGCGCGGCGATGAAGGACGCTTGCTGCGCGACTGGCTGGATGCGTGATCGTGCGATCATCCCTGATCGCTGCGTCTTGGGGCGCGTAGGCGAACTGGTGCGTCCTCGGCCAATGGACGCCAGAACGGCCTTCCCTGGCCTGACTTTTCGCAACAGCCGTTTCGAGTCGGCATCTCAATAAGGGTCCATACACTCTGGTAGAATCTGGCGTTTGCGCTGCATCCGGCGCGCGATCCCCGCAATCCGAGGCCGTTGAGCGATGCCCTGGAAGGAACCCGGCGAAAAGCCGCGCGAGAAACCGCGCGAGAAACCGCGCGAGCCTCGGGGCCGCGATCCATGGGGACCGCGCCAAGGCGGCGGCCAGGGCGGCCAGGGTGGCGGTCCGGACCTGGAAGCGTGGCTGAAAAAGGCGCAGCGCAGCCTCGGACCGTTCGGCCATGGCTCGCTTGGCGTCGTCGCATTGATCGTGTTGCTGCTGGTGCTGTGGTTCCTGATCGGCGGCTGGACGATGGTTGGCAACCAGCAGGTCGGCGTACTGCTGCGCTTCGGCCGGCTGCAAAGCGTGTTGCAGCCGGGCCTGCATTTCCACATTCCGACCCCGATCGACCGTGTTCAGGTCGTGGACCTCGGGCGTACCCGCACCCTCAGCGACAACGTGCGCCTGTTGACCGGCGACGGCCAGTTGGCCCTGGTCGATTACTACGTCCAGTACAAGGTCGAAGACGCGAGCAAGTTCCTGTTCTCCTCGCGTGACTCCGAGGAGACCGCGCGCAACGCCGCGACCATCGCCGTGCGCGCGGTGGTCGGCGCGACCGACCTGGAGCAGTTGATGAACCGCAGCGGCGACCAGCTCGACAAGGCGATTCACGAGCGCCTTGCCTCCGCACTGGCGCAAGCGGACCTCGGCATCACGCTCAGTGCCGTCGGCATCCAGAATGTCGGCGTGCCCTCGGAAGTGAAGCAAGCCTTCGACAATATCGCCAAGGCCCACGAGGATGCCAAGGCCGCGCAGGCCACGGCCCGGGCCGATGTCAGCCGCCAGAAGGTGGAAGCGGCAGCGCAAGCCGCGTCGCTCAAGTCCGACGCCGAAAGCTATCGCAACAGGACCGTTGCCGAAGCCCACGCGGACGTCGCGCGTTTCGAGCAAATCCTCGCGCAATACCATGCTGCGCCGCGGGTGACGCGGCACCGCCTGTGGTTGCGGGCGATGCACGACGTGTTGATCAGGAACCGCGTGGTCGTGAATACCGGCACGGGCGACGTGATCGTGCAGTTTCCCCCGCACCGGTCGCAACCGGCTGGCAGTACGCCCGCACCGGCCGGTTCCAGTGCTCCGGCCGGGGGTTCGTCGGCGCCGGCACCGGCCGCGACCTCCGCGCCGCCGGTGACTTCGGGCCCGACACTGCGTGGGGCGGCCGCATGAAATACGTGATTCCCGTGGTGATCATCGTGCTGGCGCTGCTTGCGGCGAACGGCATCTATGTGGTGAGCCAGGGCCATGCCGCGCTGTTGACGCGGCTGGGGCACGTGCAGGCCAATGACATTGGCCCCGGCCTGCACTTCAAGCTGCCGTTCCTGGAAGAGGTGACGATCTACGACACCCGCGCGATCGTGCTGCGTTCCGAACCCGAGGACTACAAGACCAGCGGCGGCGATCCGGTGCGCGTGGGTTTCTTCGTGCGCTGGCAGGTCGCCGACCCGGACGCGTGGTTCAAGGCGACCACCGGCAACGACTTGCAGGTCACCCAGCAGATGACGCCGGTGATCCGCACCGCGCTGCGCACCGAAATCGCCAAACACAGCCAGGCCGAGTTGCTGGCGGCCAACGATGGCCCGATCGACCAGGCGCTGCGCGATGCCGTCAGCGGCAACCTGCGCCAACGGCTGGGCGTCACGATCCTGGACGTGGGCGTCGAGCGCGTGTTGCCCCCTGACAGCGCCCTGGACTCTGTGTACAAGCGCATGAGCGCCGAAGCCAATGCGCAGGCTGGCGCAGTACGTGACAAGAGCGAAGCCGCCGCGGCCGCCATCCGCGCCCAAGGCGCGGCCGCCGACCAGAAAGTGGTCGCCGCGGCCGCGAAGGAAGCCGCCGTGGTGCGGGGGCAGGGCGATGCGGAAGCCGCGAAGATCTACGCGGCCGCGTCGGCGCAAGACCCGCAATTCTTCCGATACTGGAGCAGCCTGGAAACCTGGCGCAATTCCTTCAGCGGTGGCGGCGCGGTGGTCGTCCTCGACCGCAATTCGCCATTCATGCAGGCGATCGACGAGGGCGCGGCGGCAGGCGGATCGAAGCAACGCTGAGCCAACCGCATCGCCTCCCCTTCAAGGGGAGGGTGGCGCGCCGCGCCGGGTGGGGATGGAATAGTTGCCGGGTTGCATGAAAATCTCGAAACCCATCCCCTCCAGGCCTCCCCCATGGAAGGGGGAGGAGTTTGCCGTAGCGTCGCCGAATATCGAAACACCACATCGAAGAGAGAAACGAACAATGGGCCAGTCAGTCGTTATCCTCGGCGCCCAATGGGGCGACGAAGGCAAGGGCAAGATCGTCGACCTGCTGACGCAGGACATCGGCGCGGTGGTGCGGTTCCAGGGCGGCCACAACGCCGGCCACACGCTGGTGATCGGCGGCAAGAAGACCGTCCTCCACCTGATCCCGTCCGGCATCCTGCGCGAAGGCGCGCTGTGCCTGATCGGCAACGGCGTGGTGCTCTCGCCGGCCGCGCTGCAGAAGGAAATCACCGAACTCGAAGCCAGCGGTGTCGAGGTGCGTTCGCGCGTCAAGATCAGCCCGGCGACGCCGTTGATCATGCCCTACCACATTGCGCTCGACCAGGCCCGCGAAAAGAAACTCGGCGCCGGCGCCATCGGCACCACCGGGCGCGGCATCGGCCCGGCCTACGAGGACAAGGTCGCGCGCCGCGGCGTGCGCGTCGCCGACCTCAGCTACCCGCACGAACTGGCTGACAAGCTGCGCGAAGTGATGGACTACCACAACTTCGTGCTGACGAAGTATTTCAACGCGGATGCCGTCGATTACCAGCAGACCCTGGACGAGGCGGTCGCGTTCGGCGAATACGTCGAACCGATGAAATCCGACGTCGCCGGCATCCTGCACGACCTGCGACGCGATGGCGAACGCGTGCTGTTCGAAGGCGCCCAGGGCGCGTTGCTCGACATCGACCACGGCACCTATCCCTTCGTCACATCCAGCAACACCACCACCGGCGGCGCGCTGGCTGGCGCCGGCGTCGGCGCCGACTACATCGACTACGTGCTCGGCATCGCCAAGGCCTATGCGACCCGCGTCGGCGGCGGTCCGTTCCCGACCGAACTCGACGACGACGTCGGTGAAACCCTCCGCAAGCGCGGCGACGAATTCGGCGCATCCACCGGACGCCCGCGCCGTTGCGGCTGGATGGACATCGTGGCGTTGAAGCGCGCGGTCGCGATCAACGGCATCAGCGGGCTGTGCATCACCAAGCTCGACGTGCTCGACGGCATGGACAAACTGAAGGTGTGCATTGCCTACGAATACCGCGGCAAGCGCACCGAATACTCACCGCTCGACGCCGAGGGCTGGAAGGAATGCACGCCCGTGTACCTGGAATTCCCCGGCTGGGCCGAATCCACCCACGGCGTCACCGACTGGGACCGGTTGCCGCCCGCCGCGCGCGCCTACCTGCGCGCGCTGGAAGAACTCGCCGGCTGCCCGCTCGCGATCGTCTCCACCGGCCCGGACCGCGACGCCAACATCGTGCTGCGCGATCCGTTTGCGTGAGCAGGCAGGGCGGGAGTAGCGCAGCAAATCCCGCCATCCCGTGTGCCTCGCGCAGAAGGCGGGATACGCTGCTGCGCGGCTGCTCCCGCCCTGCGCGATCCGGTTTCAGTCGCCGGCCTGCTCGCCCGGATGCCGCTTGCGCCACGCCTCGAGCCGCTGCGCGTACTCGTCCAACTCCTCGGAGTACACGGTGTAAACGCAGGCATCGCAACCACTCTCGCAACAGTCGCCAGGCAACGGTTTCTCGGGCGGCCGCGGCTTGGGATCGGGATCGGTAGCAGTATCGGCCATCAGACAGTGAGCCTAGCACCATCGCGGTGGCACAGGCCGGAACCCAGCGCCTCCACCAACGGCGTCATCCGGCGCACGCCGGACTGCTGTCGCGGCCACTGCGACAGCAGTGACGTAACGTCTCCGCATGCATAGGGGGAACACCATGATCGAACAGGACCGGTTGGCCGCTGCGCTGGCGCTTGCCCACGACGCCCATCGCGTACAGAAACGCAGACGAAGGTAATTAATTGGAATCAATTACCCCCGCCTCTTTTTGATCAACCGCGCCGCGCGGCTTCGATCGTGGCGATGTCGATCTTCTGCATCGTCATCATCGCGTCGAACGCGCGCTTGGCCGCTGCGGGATCGGGATCGGTAATCGCGTCCATCAAGGCGCGTGGCGTGATCTGCCAGGACAGGCCGTAGCGGTCCTTGCACCAACCACATTCGCTTTCCGCGCCGCCGTTGCCGACGATGGCGTTCCAGTAGCGGTCAGTCTCGGCCTGGTCGGCGGTGTAGATCTGGAAGGAAACGGCTTCGTCGAACTTGAACTGTGGGCCGCCATTCAGGCCGAGGAACGGCATGCCGAGCACGGTGAATTCAACCGTGATCACGTGGCCTTCCTTGCCGGACGGGTAATCGCCCGGCGCGCGGTGCGTTGCATCGACGTGCGAATCCGGGAAGGTGGCGGCGTAAAAGTTGGCGGCTTCCTCAGCCTTGCCGTCGAACCACAGGCAAACCGCCATTTTTCTTGTTGATTGGGCGCTGGTCATGTCTCGATCCTCGTGTCGATGGCGGCGAAGGCCGCCGGGTTCTAAGGGTTGCTCTGGCTTTCGCAGGTTGGTTTGAGCCCGGGCTTCCTCCGGGCGAAGCCCGACATCGGGCGGGGGAGCGTCGGGCTTCGCAGAAGGCGCTCAGCCCAACCTACGCATTACGACTCGATCCTCGTGTCGGTGGCGGCGAGGGCCGCCGCCGGGTTCCATGGGTTCCACTGGCTTTCGCAGGTTGGGTTGAGCCCGGGTTTCATCCGGGCGAAGCCCAACATCGGGTGGGGGCCGTTGGGCTTCGCAGAAGGCTCTCAGCCCAACCTGCGCAATTGCGACGAACGAGGGCTTGGGAAATCGACATTCAAAGGGGACGGGGGTACTCAATTCCAACTACCCCCGTCCCTTTTCTTGATCTGTCACACCGCCAGGCCGCGTTGCTGGGGTTGCCAGCGGCTGAAGTCGAGGTGCGCGGCACCGATGCCGAAGCCGCGCACCCAGCGTGCGGACGCATCCAGGGTGCTCCAGGTTCGCGGTTTACCCTTGCCGGTGGCCGCAATCAGGGTGCCGGACGCGGTGTCGGCCTCGACGTGGAAGCGCGCGCCGTCGGCGATGATGCGCACGCGGCGCACCGCGCCGGCCTCCACCAGCGCGCGGAAGATTTTCTCATTCATCGCCGGGCTCCTTCTGTCCGAACAGTTCGGCCTGGGTGGGGATGTCGATGCGCGCCGCCTTGCAGTGCTTGCGGATAAGAAGTTCGATCAGGTTGGCGACACTGCGGTGCTCGCGCAGCGCGGCGATGCGCACCGCTTCCTTGATCGCGGGATCGATGCGCAGGTTCAGCGTGGCGGTCTTGGTGGGCGGCATGGCAATCGGATCCGTGTGATTGCAATGTAACGCAGATGTATTGCAGCCTGCAAGGGTTTCCCGGCAAGCGAGGGGCGTGGCCGCCGACTCGCGTTGATGGACCATCGCATCTTCAGGCGGCTGCAGATATCCGGGGCGGGATCGGGTTCATTTCCTTCGTCACGACGTTGCGGCTTCCACCGGGATGCCGCGCGAGCGCGCTGCGCCTCATGCGTGTACCGATGCACCGTTACGCGCGCTGCCGCAGTGTTCACCGGCCCTGAACCGCTGCGCGATATCATGAAAGTTCTTTGTTGCAACCAGGAAGGTCAGGATGAGAACACGCGCGTTGGGTCCGTCGGGCCTGCAAGTTTCGGAAGTGGGCCTGGGGTGCAACAACTTCGGCGGTCGCATCGACGAGGCCGCCACCCGCAAGGTCGTCGACGCCGCGCTGGGAGCCGGCATCGATTTCTTCGACACCGCCGATTCGTACGGCAACAAGGGCGGTTCGGAAACCCTGCTCGGCAAGATCCTCGGCGCGCGCCGCAAGGACGTGGTGCTGGCGACCAAGTTCGGTTCGTCGATGCGTGAGGACGTGACGCGCCACGACGCCTCGCGCCGTTACATCATGCGGGCCGTCGAGGGCAGCCTGCGCCGGCTGCAGACCGACTGGATCGACGTGTACTACCTGCACTGGCCGGATCCGCAGACGCCGATCGAAGAAACCCTGCGCGCGCTGGACGACCTGGTGCGTGGCGGCAAGGTGCGCTACATCGGTGCGTGCAACCTTGCCGCCTGGCAGGTGGTGGAAGCCGAATGGACGGCACGCGAACTGGGCACCCATCACTTCGCCTGTGCGCAGAACGAATACAGTCTGGTCGAACGCACGGTGGAGAAGGAACTGCTGCCGGCGCTGGCCGCGTACGACCTCGGGCTGGTGCCTTATTTCCCGCTGGCGAGCGGCCTGCTCACCGGCAAATATCATCGCGACAAGCCCGCGCCCGACGATTCGCGCTTCGCGCAGTGGCAGGCGCTGGGCGAGCGCTATCAGACGGCGTCGCACTGGGATCGCGTGGAAAAGCTCGAAGCGTGGTGCAAGGTGCGTGGCCACACGCTGCTGGAACTGGCGTTCGCGTGGTTGCTGGCGCACGGAGAAGTCGCCAGCGTGATTGCCGGCGCGACCAAGCCGGAGCAGATCGCGCAGAACGCGAAGGCCGCCGACTGGCGGCTCGATGCCGACGACCTGGCGGAGATCGACAAGGCGTTGGAAGCGCCGATGCCGAGGTAGGGCGGGAGAAGCGCAGCGACAAATTCGTCTGGAACCACTGGACCGCCGCAGGCGGGCCCCGGGCGCAAGCGAGGGGTGGGCATCAGGGATGATGCGAACAATCCCGCCTTGTCGGTGGGCGCAAACTCCGGTGGCGAAATTTCCAATCTTCGTCATTCCGGATTCCTGCATCGGTGAAACGGGTGCGGTCAGAACGACGATGCAAAGACTATCGTTGAGGCAATACGCAAGGATTGAGTACATGGATACGAAGTCGGATTTGCTGGTCATGGGTGGCGGCTCGGCGGGGGTCGCCACGGCGATTCGCGCGGCGCGGCACGGCGCCTCGGTCACGCTGTTCGAGCCGCGCGAGCTGGGCGGCACCTGCGTCAATCGTGGCTGCGTGCCCAAGAAGGCGATGTGGCTGGCAGCGGATTTGGCCGAGGCGCAGCGCATGGCGGTCGCGGTCGGCTTCGATACCAAGCCGGGTGCGCTGGATTGGTCCGCGTACGTCGCACATCGCGAAGCTTACGTGTCGCGCGCGCGCCAGTCGTATGCGAACCACTTGCAGGAGCTTGGCGTGCGCGTGGTTGCTGCGCCGGCGCATTTCGTCGATGCGCACGTATTGCGCGCAGGTAACACCGATTTCCAGGCCCCGCATGTGCTCATCGCCACCGGCTCACGACCGCGTCCGCTCGAGTTGCCGGGCGCCGATCTGGCGATCGATTCGGATGGCTTCTTCCGGCTCGATGCGCGGCCATCGCGGGTGGGCATCATCGGCGGCGGCTACATCGGGGTGGAACTGGCGGGCGTGTTGCGTGCGTTGGGCGCGAAGGTTGAATTGATCACGCGCCGTGGCCTGCTGACGTATTTCGACGCCGACCTCGGTCACGAGCTGGGCGCGATGATGCAATCGGAAGGCATCGCTCATCACGAAGGCTGCGCAGTGCGCGGCGTGGCGCGTGATGCCGGCGCGCTGTGGCTGGATTGCACCGATCACGCGCGCCACGGGCCGTACGATTGCGTGATCAGCGCGATCGGGCGGGTGCCGGATACCCAATCCCTGCGGCTGGATGCGTCGGGCGTCGCGGTGAACGCATTGGGCGAGATCGTCGCCGATGATTTCGAGAATACGTCGGTCGAGGGCGTGTATGCATTGGGCGACGTCAACGGCAAGCGCGCGTTGACGCCGGTGGCGGTTGCGGCCGGCCGGCAGTTGGCCGAGCGGCTGTTCGGCGGCAAGGCCGATGCGCATCTGGATTATGCGTGCATCCCGAGCGTGGTGTTCTCGCACCCGCCGATCGGCAGCGTTGGGCTGTCCGAAGCCCAGGCGCGTACGCAATTCGGCGACGCGGTAAGCATACACAAGACGCGGTTTACGCCGATGCTGTGGTCGCTCGCGGGACGCGAGGGCAAGATGATGATGAAGCTGGTCTGCACTGGCGACGACGAACGCGTCGTCGGCCTGCACGGTATCGGGCCCGGCATGGACGAGATCCTGCAAGGTTTCGCGGTCGCCGTGCGGATGGGTGCGCGTTACGCGGACTTCCAGCGTACCGTGGCAATCCATCCGACTTCGGCGGAAGAGTTCGTGACGATGGCCTGAGTTTCGCCCGGCATCCCCCCGCCGCGCGCGCGACCCCTTCGTTCCGAAGGGGTGATGACGTCAGGGCCGCGGCTTGTCTTCCCGCTTCGTTCCGAAGGGGGTGATGGCGATAGGGCCGCGGCTCGTCTTCCCCCTTCGTTCCGAAGGGCGGAGCGGAGCGAACGCGCGCGCAGCGCGACGAGGGGGATGGCTTTTGGCATGCTGTGCGTGACGCTCACTCCTGTCTGGACGACAATGCACACCGCATGGCTGCTTTGTCCATTCTCGCACTGCACCTCGCGATCATCGCGTTCAACGTCGCAGGGTGCGTGCTGGTTCCGATCGGCGCCTGGCGCGATTGGCGCTGGGTGCGTGAATTCTGGTGGCGC
This sequence comes from Rhodanobacteraceae bacterium, assembly GCA_035717365.1. GTDB lineage: Bacteria > Pseudomonadota > Gammaproteobacteria > Xanthomonadales > Rhodanobacteraceae > 66-474. The sequence continues at coordinate 2,757 of DASTIS010000189.1, read as the reverse complement.
CTCGCGCACCTCGCGAGCCTCGCGGTGGTGGCGTTGCAGGCGATGTTTGGGCGCGCATGTTTCCTGACGATCTGGCAAGGCGACCTGTCTGGTGGGACGCAAACGCAACCGCTGATTGCCGGATGGATCGACACCTTGATCTACTGGCCACTGCCACTGTGGGTATTTGCGGTCGCCTACGCCGTGGTGTTTGCGTACGTGATCGCGCTGTGGGTTTGGGTGCGCCCGTTACTGCCCCGTTCCGACTTGTCGTAAGAGCGCACCTGCGCGCGATGCGTTATCCGTCGCCCGCAGGCAGGCTTCCGCAAGCGTCTGCTGCCGCCTTGGCTGTTATGGCTTCGCAGGACCGGCAGCCTGCCGCCTTGCCTTCACGTCATCCGCAGTCACCTGCTTGGCCTGGTTGCCCCAAGACGTGCGTTCGTGATTCGCGATGTCGGCGATTTCCGTGTCGGTCAGCAGGCTTCCGAACGGCGGCATCGGCGTCGCGTACATGGTGCCGTCGATTTCCTGGCCCTGCAGTCCGTGCAGGATGGTGTCGATCTGCTTGGCGGGATCCGGGTCGAGCACCGCGGAGTTGCCCTTGAGCGGCGGAAACGCGCCGGGGATGCCCATGCCGGTGGGCTGGTGGCATGCGGCGCAGCGTGCGCCGTACAACTGGTCGCCCCTGGCGGCATCGAACTTGTATGGACCAGCCGGTTCGGGTGCTGCCGCGGCGACTTGGGTCGCGGGTACTGGGGCGGACGTGATCTGCGGCTTGGCGGGCGCCTCGCCATTGGCGCCGCGGGCATCGAGGACGCCGATCGCACCCTTGCTGGCGTGCGCCATGTCGTGATCCACGAACGGATATTCGCCCGCCTCCGGAAGCACCAGGTCGAAGATCGCGCCGGCACCCGGCCCGACCGTATAGGTGGAAACGCCGCTCAGTGCGTGCGCCGGATCGCCGTCGGGATAAACCTTGTCGAACATGGCACCGATCACGTGGAACGAGGTCCACAGGTTGGGGCCGGCATCGACCACGTAAAGCCGTACGCGCTCGCCCGCGGTCACCGGCAGCGGGTGTTCGCGGTACTGGAACGCGGCGCCGTTGAAGACCACTTCGTCGGGACGTTCCTCGCTCATCTTCTCGAAACTCGGGCCCATGGTGGTGCCGGACACTTGTTGCGTGTACCACTCGCCCTGCACCAGTACATAGCTCGCGGTGGCCGGCGGCAGCGGCGTGGCCGGATCGACGATCAATGCGCCGTACATGCCGTTGGCGATGTGCAGCAATACCGGGTCGGTGCCGCAGTGGTAGAGGAACGCACCCGGCGTGTTGGCGACGAACGAATAGGTGATGGTCTGGCCCGGATCGATGTCGACGTAGTACACGCTGGGCGGTGTCACCGCCGCGTGGAAATCGAGCGAATGCTTCATGTTGCCGTGGTTGGTGAAGGTCACGTTGACCGTCTGTCCCTGGCGCACGTGCAGGATCGGGCCGGGCACGCTGCCGCCGAACGTCCACGCCTGGTAATCGACGCCGTTGGCGATCGCGACGGCGTCGTCGGTCGCCTCGATGTGGACGTCCACGCTGTCGCCGGTGCCGATCAGGGGCGGTAGCCGCGCATCGCGTGGCGGCGCGGTGGGCTCGGCCTTGGCCAGCGACAGCGGCGTGACCGCAGCGGCCGCCGCGGTCGGGGAGGGCGAGCGGACGTTCAGGGCGCTCTGCAGGCCAAGGACCAGGAGTACCAACAGCACCACCACGCCCAGGATGGCTGGAACCTGCAACCGCCACGGCAGCACCGCTGGTTCTTGCGCGAGGACCTTCGTTCCACCCCATTCGGCCACCCGGCGCCAGCCGGGCCAGCGCTTCTCGATGTAGTAGTCGACGCTGTAGGGGCTGCGCCCGCCGCGTGCGTTGATGCCGATCAGCGCGATGAAGATCAACACGTAGGTGATCGCGGCACCCATGTTGGTCGCGCCCACGGTGTAGGGGCCGCCAAAGCCTTCGGCCGTACTCCACACCAGCAGGCTGAACAGGGCGCCGAGGACGTACACCGTCTTGCGGGCGAAGCCGACCAGCAGCGCCAGTGCCAGCAGGCTTTCCACGATGCGCGTGAGCCACACGAACAGCGTCACGTTGGGCGTGACGATCGCGATCCACATGCTGAACCACCACGCCGACCAGGCGGGCTGGCCTTGCGCGGCGTTGTGCAGGTAGCCGACATAGTGGACGGCGAAATCCGGCGAGAACGTCAGCGCGGCGCCGACCGCCCAGATGATGCCGAAGGCGACCCGCAGTGCCGCGGAGGCAACCGGCGGCCACACCTGCGAGGCCTGAATGTGGAGCTTGTTCGCTGGCATGGACACAGTCCTTTCCCCGTCCGGGGGCGAAGTGGATTCGTGGTTTCACGGCGCGGGCCTGCACCCGCGCGCGACAGGATCGCAGATGCGCGCTGCGCGCGACGTGATCGTGATCAAGCACCGCGAGCATACGCCCATCCGCAACCACGGCATGCCATCCTGGAATCGGCGGCGCGCGGGGCCGAACCCTCATCCGGCGCCGCGCACCATCTTCTGCCGTACGCCCAAACGAAGGAAGGGGCCCATCGCGGCACGCACCCACGTGGCCCGCCGGGAGGTGCCCGCGTTCGATGCGCTTGTGCCAGCAGCCGCACATGGACTCGCGGTCCCGCTGGCGCGTCTTCGCGGCGGCGATGCAGCGCCTGGTGTCGCTCGGCATGACAAAAAGCTGAACGCGCGGTCGCACCTGGAACCCGG
>DASTIS010000188.1:0-7965 GCA_035717365.1 Rhodanobacteraceae bacterium | reverse complement strand
CGCAAACCTCGGTTCGATCGCGAGCTCCGGCACCCGGCGCTTCCTCGAATCGCTTTCCGGCGAACAGCAGGCCGACGCACGCCTGATCGGCCAGTTTGGCGTGGGCTTCTATTCGGCGTTCGTGGTCGCCGACAAGGTCACCGTGCTGACCCGCCGCGCGGGTGCGGAAGCAGCGGACGGTGTGCGCTGGGAAAGCGACGGCCAGGGCGAGTATTCGCTTGCCGCGGAGGAAATCGCAGCGCGCGGCACCTCCGTGATCCTGCATCTGAAGGAAGACGACGCGGAGTTTCTCGACAACTGGAAGCTGCGCGATTTGATCCGCAAGTATTCCGATCACGTCGCCTTCCCGATCCGGATGAAAAAGATCGAGGACGGCAAGCCGACCGACGAGTGGGAAACCGTCAACGACGCTTCGGCGCTGTGGGCGAAGCCGAAATCGGAAATCACCGACGACGACTACAAGGCGTTCTACAAGTCGCTGGGGCATGATTTCAACGATCCGCTGGCGTGGACGCACAACCGCGTCGAGGGCCGCCAGAGTTTCACCACCCTGTTGTATGTTCCCGCGCAGCCGCCGCTCGACCTGATGATGGGGGCGCGCGACGAGCGACGCGGCGTGAAGCTTTACATCAAGCGCGTCTTCATCATGGACGCGGCCGAGGAATTGCTGCCGAATTATTTGCGATTCGTGCGCGGTGTGGTCGATGCCGACGACCTGCCGCTCAACGTCAGCCGCGAAATCCTGCAGCACAACCGCCAGATCGACCACATCAAGGCGGCGTGCGTGAAGCGCGTACTGGATCTGGTCGAGAAACTCGCGTCGAGTGACCCCGACAAGTTCAAGACCTTCTGCAAGGCATTCGGCAATACCCTGAAGGAAGGCATCGTCGAGGATCCGTCCAATCGCGAACGCATCGCAAAGTTGCTGCGCTTTGCTTCCACCAAAGGCGAGGGCGCCGCGCAAAACGTGTCGCTGGACGATTATCTCGCGCGGATGAACCCGGGCCAGGACGCGATCTGGTTCGTCACCGCCGACAGTTACAAGGCCGCCGCGGGCAGCCCGCAACTCGAAGCCTTCAAGGCGAAGGACATCGAGGTGCTGCTGATGTTCGATCGTGTCGATGAATGGGTCATGGGCCAGTTCACCGAGTACGAAGGCAAGCCATTGCGCAACGTCGCCAAGGGCGAACTGCCACTGGACGAAGCCGACAAGCAGAAGCAGGAGGAGGTCGCGAAAGAGGCCGGGCCGCTGGTCGAGAAACTGAAGGAATTGCTGGGCGAGCGCGTTTCCGATGTCAAGGTTTCCGCGCGGCTGACGGAGTCACCTTCGTGCCTGGCGCTGTCCGATTACGAATTGGCGCCGCATCTGGCGCGACTTCTGCGCGAGGCCGGACAGGAAGTGCCAGACTCCAAACCCACGCTGGAAGTCAATCCCGCGCACCCGTTGGTCCAGCGCGTCCAGTCGGAAACCGATGATGCGAAGGCGAAGGACTTGGCGCTGTTGCTGCTGGAACAGGCCGAAATCACCGCCGGCGCGGCATTGCCCGATCCGGCGGCGTTCGTGCAGCGGATGAATCGGCTGCTGGGCAGTTCATGAAGGTTCGACGCCTGTCTCCTTCTCCTTCAGGGGGAAGGACGGGATGGGGGTGGGGTTGAACTCCCTTGCGCGGAAAAACCATCCCCACCCCAACACTCCTCTTGAAGGAGAGGGAGCCGGGGGCGTCCGCCTCGACGCCTGGCTGTGGGCCGCGCGCTTCTTCAAGACGCGGTCGCTGGCGAAGCAGGCGCTCGAACGCGGGCGGGTGACCATCGCGGGTGTGGTGCTGAAGCCTTCGCACCTGGTACGCGCAGGCGACACGTTGCGCATCAAGCGTGGCGAGGAAATCTTCGTGGTCGACGTCACCGGACTCGCGCACAAGCGTGGCTCGGCTGCGCTGGCGCAAACGCTGTATCGCGAATCCGAATCGTCCATCAACGCGCGCGAAGCCGCCCGCGCGCAACGCCGCGCCGAGCGCGCCGGCTATCGGCCGCCTCAGAAGCGACCGGACAAGCGGGCACGGCGGCTGATCCGCGCGCTCGGCGACCTCGACAGCTTCTAAGTCCGGGCCTTCGTCGCCGAGGCTTGCGATTGCCAGACGTACAACGGAATGCCCAGCGCCAGCAGCACGAAGTTCCAGAAGACGGCATCCTTGCCCGCGCCGATCACCGCCCACAGCGAAAACGCGAACGCGGCGCAGGCGAGCACCAGATCGCGCACCGGCATCGCGCGGCCGGTGCGGCGTGCCAGCACGACGTCGGCCATCGCGGAGAACAGGTATGCGACCACGATGCTCAAGGTCGACAACAGCACGATGAAAGTGAACATCGCAATCATGCCACGCGTGTAGTTGGCCAGTACAACCAGGCTCGTCAACACCGCCGCCATGAGCAGTCCTGGCGCGGGGGTTGCCCATCTGGATTCGCGCGCGAAAAAGCGCGGAAACAAACCATCTTTCGCCACAGCCTGCGGGAACTGGCCTGCGATCAGGAGCCAGCCGTTCAACGCGCCGAAGCAGGATATTGCCGCGGCGCCCGCGATCAGCCAGCCTGCCCAGCCACCCCACAGCAGGCGGCCGGCATCCGCAAACGGGGCTGGCGACTTGGCCAGTTCGCCCGCGGGCAACACGCCCATCACCGCGGTGGTACATGCGATGTAAACCACGGCTGCGATCGCTGTCCCAAGCAACGTCGCGCGAGGGATGGTTTTGTCGGGATTGCGAACATGGCCGGCGGGAATGGTGGCGCACTCCACGCCGATGAAGGCAAACAGCGTAGCTGCGACGCAGAAGCTGATCGCATTCAAGGGAGCGCCGGCGCGTGGACCCGGCGCCAGCAGCTGCGGATCGAAATGCACGAAGCCGAACAACGCGAGCGCCAGCAGCGGCGAGATTTTCAGGATCGTGGTGACGACCTGGACTGCGCCCGCGCTGCGCACGCCGGCGATATTGACCGCAGTGAGCACCCAGATCGCCGCCAACGCCGCGAGCGCGCCGAAAAAGGGCGTGGCTCCGATCACGGGGACGAGTGCGGACAGGTAGCTCGCGAACGCCACCGCGATCGCCGTATTGCCGCCGACCAGGCCGACCCAATAGATCCATGCCACCAGGAATCCGACGCAGTCGCCGAAGGCCTCCCGGCTGTAGGCGTACGGACCGCCCGCACGCGGAGCACGCTTCGAGAGCCGGTAGAACACGCCGGCCAGCAGCAGCGCGCCGGTGCCGCTGATCAACCATCCAACGAGACTGTAGGCGCCATAGGGCGCCAGCGAGGCCGGCAGCAGGAATACGCCGGAGCCGATCATGTTGCCCAGCACCAGCGCTGTCGCGGCGACCAGGCCGATCTGCCGTTTTGACACGTTCATCGTCGCCCCGGGACGGAACCGTTGCGCGATTGTAAACGTCCGTTCAACAGAGAAGCCCGCTTTCGCTGTGATCCGGCGCGAGGGATTCCTTCGGCCGGACGCACTCACGACGTGACGCGACGTGAACAAACGGCGGCGTACGATCGTGCATCGATTGGACACTTCGCAGGTTCGCGTGGTCGGAGTCTGGCGTGCACGCTCTCAGACTGCTGTTGAAGGGAGGCCTGCTGGTCGCGCTCGGCATCGCGCCAGCTGCGGCGCTGGCAACCTGCCCGCAGTCGGCCGGAAGCGCGCAGGAACGCTGGCCCGGCGAGGCGCAATGGCTCGCCATCCAGCGCTCGGGGCTGCGCTACGGCGCGATCCACATCGAAGTGGACAACGTTTACGATCTCGCCGATCCGCGCGAGGACGTCTGGTACGCCCGCGCGGCGGATTTCCTGCACATCCGCACCCGTGATTGGGTGGTGAGGCATCTGTTGCTTGTCCGCTCCGGCCAGCCCGCGGATGCGCAACAGGTGTACGAGGCGATCCGGCACCTGCGCAGTCAGGTGTTCATCCGTGGCGCCGACATCACGCCAATGTCCTGCACCGACGGCACCGTGGACGTCCGGGTGGCCGTGCGCGATGCCTGGACGCTCAAGATCGACACCCGTTTCACGCGCGCCGGCAACGCCAACGAATGGCGCTTCAAGCTGGAGGATTCCAATTTCCTCGGCAGCGGACGAACGCTCGCAATCGGGCGTCAGAAAACTATCGAGCGCAGCATGAACGTGCTGGAATACCTCTCGCCCACGTTCCTCAACACGAACTGGACGCTGGCGGCGTATTACGAGGATCTTTCCGACGGCCGCCTCGAGTCGCTGGCGCTGGCCAAGCCGTTCCTGCTCGACACCACGCCGTGGAGCGGCGGGGTATCGTTGCGTGTCCAGAATCTGCATCTGAGTTTCTACAGTCGTGGTGTGCAGGCCTGGTACCTGCCGCAGCAGGAGCGACAATTTCAGGCGAACTGGCAGAAGCTGCTGGATTTCAGCGGTGAAACGGCACTGCGCGCGGGCGTCGTTCTCGATTACGAGCGCTACCGCTACGGCGCGCCGGTGCTGGTGAGTCCGGGCGAACTGCCGCCGCCCGCGCCGTACCCGCGCACGCTGGCCGGCATCGGTCCGATCGTTTCATTGCATCAGGACCACTACGCGCATTTCACCAACATCCGCGACGTGGATCGCGCGGAAGACTACAACCTCGGCTGGGACGTTTCCGCGCAAGTGTCGTACGACTCGACGGCGCTGGGCGCGAGCGCGAACGGGCCTGACCTGTCGGTGAGCGCGAGCAAGGGCTTCGAGCCGTTCCCGCGGTGGTTGGTGCTCACCGACGGCTCGTTGTCCGGGCGTCGCGCCGGTGGCCAGTGGCGCAACGAGGCCATCGATGCCGCGGCAACCGCGTACGGCCAACCGTGGCGACGGCAGACGCTGGTGTTCCACATCGATTACGCGTCGCTGCTGCACCCCGACCCCGAGAATCGCCTCTACATCGGCGGCTTCCAGGCGCTGCGCGGGTATCCCAATTTTTACGCGACCGGCACGCGGCGCGTGCGCGTGACCATTGCCGACCGGATCGTGACCCCGATGGTGTGGTTCCACACCTTTCAGGTCGGTTTCGTGGTATTCAACGACGACGCGATGATCGATGGCGCCTCGGGGCGGCGCTGGGGCCCGTGGTATTCCAGCCTCGGCGCGGGCTTCCGCATCGGCAATTTGCGTGGCTCGTTCAAGCGCGTACTGTATTTCACGGTAGCGGAACCCCTGCACGCCGACTTGGGCGTACGGCGGCGACCGGAATTCGTGGTGGGCAACGTCCTGACGTTCTGAGGCCCAAGCCGAAGTCGCATGCGTTATGCTTTTCATTCAGAGTCTTGCGTCCGTGGTTTCATGTGATCACGAGGCCTTTGGAGCAGCGGGCAGGCCACCCGACCGGCTCGACGACGGCGCGTGCTTGCGCATGCCCTGCGCACGGCCGAAACTAGCGCACCGACAGCGTGGGGAAGTTGATGGCGGTATTCGATCTCTTCAAACGGCTGGTGAGCCAGAACACGGCCACGGGCGAACGCCGCGTGGACGCGAGGGTGCGTGCCACACTCGGCGCGCGGGTTCTGGTCGTCGACGATTCCGCCACGATCCGCGCCGTGCTCGGCAAGATGCTGATGCAGGACGGGTACGAAGTCCTGAAGGCCGCCGATGGTGAAACTGCGGTCGAGATGGCGCAGTCGCAACTCCCGGACCTGATTTTCCTCGACATCGTGTTGCCGGGGATATCGGGTTTCGCGGTATTGCGGTCGCTGCGACGCGACACACGCACGCACACCACGCCGATCATCATGATGAGCGGCAACCAGCAGGCCACCGAACAGTTCTACGTGCAGCGCTTCGGCGCCGACGGGTTCGTCAAGAAGCCGTTCGGGCGGGTCGAGGTGTTCCAGGCCGTCCGCTCGCTGATCCAGGCGGGACGCATGCCCGCGCGGGAGATCATGCCCGCGCCGGTGGCCGGGATTCCGGAGGGCATGTCGCCCGAGGAGTGGGCGGCGATCCCCGACGTCGCGCTGCCGGATGACGACCATGTCGGGTCGGGACCGGCTCTGCCCGGGGACACCCCACCGACACCTGCCACCGACGGGCAGGCTGCGCCATCTACGGCACCGCCTGCGCTGGTTCCGGGGGCCGAGCCGGCAGGCCCATCCGTCGCCGCAACGGACCGCCCCGCGAACCGGCGCGATACCGCGTTCGAGGGGGCGGCGGTCAGCATGGCGATGCGACCGACGGTGGCGACCGGTGCGCGTGCCACGCCGGGTCCCCGGATTACCGTCCACGTCGCGCGACCGCACAAAACCGTCGCGGACGCCGCAGGTGATTCGGCCGATGCGTGGGTGGCGCGTACCGGCGAGGGTGACGAGGCCTGAGGCCCGCGTCGTTTACGGGGCGGTCTTTCCGCAGGTCGGGCCGAGCCACTTGCCCGACGAGTTGCCTTCCATTACGAACTGGCCGCCCATTGCCGGGTTGTTGCCTTCCATCCGGACGGTGCCGGTGTAGGTCTTGCCGTCCGACGCCATGCTGCCATCGACCTTGCCGTGCATGGTCTGGCCGTCACTGTCGCAGGTGAACTCGGCATGGAAGTGCTCGCCAGAGCGGTTCCACTTGGTGGTGCGGCAGGACTTGTCGCCGCTGAAGTCGGGATGCGCGTCCCTGGCGGCTTCCTCGGGCGTCAGGCATTGCTTGAATGTTCGCGGCGCGGTCAGGTCCGGCACCTTCATGCCGTGTGCTTCCATCTGTTGCCGGACGGCAGGCGGAATCTGGATGCCGCCTTGGGTGAAGTGCATGCCGGTGGTGACTTCCCACAGACCTGGTGTGCGATGAAGCGGCGCGGCGGCGGTTGCAGACAGCGTTGCGGCGGCTATGGCGACGACAACAATGATCTTGCGCATGGTGGCTCCCCTTGTACGACCCGGCGTGAGCATAGGTCAAGCGGCGAGCGGTCGCCAGTCCCGTGCTGGTGCCGCCAAGCTCGCTTGAATGTCGACCGGGAGGGGACATCGCCTGCCGACCATCGTCATCACCCGCGCGGTCAGCTGCGCCACCGAACGTTGCGAACCGAGCTACCTGCAACGGCACCCGATCGACCTTGCGCTCGCGCGCGGGCAACATGACGTCCATGAACAGGCGTTGCGCGACGCCGGCTGCGAGGTGCGCCAACTGGCCGAACAGCCGGACTGGGCGGATTCGGTATTCGTCGAGGACACGGCGATCGTTTTGAAGGGTGTCGTAGTGTCGGCACGCAGCAATCCCGATGGCATCGCGCAGCAGTGATGATCCGAAACCCATCCCCCTCCCAGCCTTCCCCTTGAAGCGGGAGGAGCAAACCGGTCGACGCGACACCTACAGCAACGACCGCAGGCGATAGAGGGCGTCCAGAGCTTCGCGCGGCGCAAGCGAATCGGGATCGATCTCGCGCAAGGCATCGGCAAGCGCGGCGAGTTTTGGATCGGGCTTGGCCGCGAACAGGTCGGTTTGCGACGACGGGCCACCCGCTGCGTGTCCCGGCGCCAGGCCCCTCGCCCGTTGGCCGCGTTCCAGCGCCGCAAGCGTCTGCTTCGCGTCTGCAATCGCCTCTTTCGGCAAGCCCGCCAGCGCCGCGACCTGCAGCCCGAAACTGCGGTTGGCCGGGCCGTCCTTGACCGCGTGCATGAACACCAGTTGCTCGCCTCGCTCGCGATCATGGTATTCGACCGCGTCCAGATGCACGTTGGCGATCGTGTCGAACTGCGCAGCGAGTTCGGTCAACTCAAAGTAGTGCGTTGCGAACAGGGTGAACGCGCGATTGTGCGTGGCGAGGTGCACTGCCGCGGCGCGCGCCAGCGCCAGGCCGTCATACGTCGATGTGCCGCGTCCGACTTCGTCCATCAGCACCAGCGATTGCGAAGTCGCATTGTGCAGGATGTTGGCGGTCTCGCTCATCTCGACCATGAAGGTCGATTGCCCGCGCGCGAGGTCGTCGCCCGCGCCGATGCGGGTGAAGAT
>DASTIS010000187.1:0-2707 GCA_035717365.1 Rhodanobacteraceae bacterium | reverse complement strand
CTTTCTCGAACGCCGCCCGTTGTTCGGGGGTCGCGTCCTTCTGGTACTTCGCCTTCCATTCGGGGAACGGCATGCCGTAGATGGCCTCGCGGGCTTCGTCCTTCGACATCGTGACGCCGCGCTCGGCGGCGGCCTCCCGGTACCAGTCGGCGAGGCAGTTGCGGCAGAACCCGGCCAGGATCATCAGGTCGATGTTCTGCACGTCCAGCCGATCGTGGTTGAGGTGACGCAGCAGGTGGCGGAAAGCGGCGGCTTCGAGTTCGGTCTGGTTTGCGTTGGGCATGGGCATTTTGCGTGGCTGGCGGAATCGGCGACAATGCACGATCACTGTAACGCAAAGGATCCAAGCCAGCATGTCCGGACCGTCCCACGCCGCGCGCATCCTCGATGGCCGCAGGATTGCCGGCGAAGTGGTCGAGCACGTCGCGACGGGTGTCAAGGCACGGCTCGCCGCGGGCCGCTCCGCACCGGGGCTCGCGGTGGTCCTGGTCGGCGCCGACCCGGCCTCGGCGGTGTACGTGCGCAACAAGCGCAAGGCTTGCCAGCAGGCCGGCTTCGAGTCGTTCGATTACGACCTGCCGGCGGGCACGCCGGAAGCCGAACTGTTCGCGCTGGTCGACAGGCTCAATGCCGATCCCGCGGTGCACGGAATCCTGGTCCAGTTGCCGCTGCCGCCGCACATCAATGCCGATGCCCTGATCGATCGCATCGATCCGCGCAAGGATGTCGACGGCTTCAGCGCCATCAACGTCGGGCACCTGGCCTTGCGGCGTTTCGGCCTGCGGCCGTGCACTCCCAAGGGCGTGATGACCTTGCTGGGCCGTACCGACCGGCCGGTGCGTGGCCAGCATGCGGTGGTGGTGGGCGTGTCCAACCACGTCGGCCGGCCGCTGGTGCTGGAATTGATGATCGCCGGCTGCACGACCACGTGTTGCCACAAGTTCACGCGCGACCTCGGCAGCTACGTGCGCCAGGGCGACATCGTGATTGCCGCGGTCGGCAAGCCCGGCCTCGTGAAGGGCGAGTGGATCAAGCCCGGCGCGGTGGTGATCGATGTTGGCATCAACCGGATGCAGGACGGGCACCTGGTCGGCGACGTCGAATTCGAGGAGGCCGCCAAACGCGCGTCCTGGATCACCCCGGTGCCGGGCGGCGTCGGCCCCATGACCGTGGCGACGCTGATGGAAAACACGCTGGAAGCGGCGCAGGCGATCGACGGGTTGTAGGCGCGCGCCTGCGCGACAGTCGCTTGCACGTCAAGCTGCTGTAACAGCCGGCAACAACGGCGTATAATCGCGGATTGCATTGAGGGATCCGATCCAATGCGCATCCTCGCCGAGGCCCTGACCTACGACGACGTCTATCTCGTCCCCGCCCATTCCGCCGTTGTGCCGCGTGCTGTCGACACGTCGGCCGACCTGACGCGCGGCATCCGCCTGAATATCCCGCTGATGTCTTCGGCCATGGACACCGTGACCGAGGCGCGCCTTGCCATCACCATGGCGCAGTGCGGCGGCATCGGCATCATCCACAAGAACATGACGGTCGAACGCCAGGCCGCGGAAGTGCGGCTGGTCAAGAAGTTCGAGGCCGGCGTGATCCGCGACCCACTCACGGTTGGCCCGACGACCTCGATCGGCGAGGTCATGCACATCACCCGTTCGCACAACATTTCCGGCGTGCCGGTGGTGGATGGCGACAAACTGGTCGGCATCGTCACCAGTCGCGACCTGCGTTTCGAGAAGAAGCCCGACGACCCCGTCAAGAACATCATGACCCGCAAGGACAAGCTGGTCACGGTGAAGGAGGGCGCCGACGAGGACGAAATCGTCGGATTGCTGCACAAGCACCGCATCGAAAAAGTGCTGGTGGTCAATGACGCGTTCGAACTGCGCGGACTGATTACCGTCAAGGACATCCAGAAGGCGCGCGACAACCCCCACTCGGCCAAGGACGACCACGAACGCCTGCGTGTCGGTGCCGCGGTCGGCGTGGGCGGTGATACCGAACGCCGCGTCACGGCGCTGGCCGAAGCAGGCGTGGACGTGGTCGTCGTGGATACCGCGCACGGCCATTCGCAGGGCGTGATCGAACGCGTCGCGTGGGTCCGCAAGAACTTCCCGGACCTCCAGATGATCGCCGGCAACATCGTCACCGGCGACGCCGCCCGTGCCTTGCGCGATGCCGGCGTCAACGCCGTCAAGGTCGGCGTCGGCCCCGGGTCGATCTGTACCACCCGCATCGTCGCCGGTGTCGGCGTGCCCCAGATCACCGCCATCTCGATGGTCGCCGATGCCTTGAAGGACGAGATTCCCCTGATCGCCGACGGCGGCGTGCGTTATTCCGGCGACGTCGCCAAGGCCATCGTCGCCGGGGCCTCGTGCGTGATGCTGGGTTCGATGTTCGCCGGCACCGAGGAAGCCCCCGGCGAGATCGAGCTGTACCAGGGGCGCTCGTACAAGAGCTACCGCGGGATGGGTTCGCTGGGTGCGATGCAGAGCGGCTCGTCGGACCGCTATTTCCAGGAAGAGGCGGCGGCCGACAAGCTGGTGCCCGAAGGCATCGAGGGCAGGGTGCCGTACCGCGGACCGTTGCGCGCGATCATCCACCAACTGGTCGGCGGCCTGCGCGCGTCCATGGGTTACTGCGGTTGCGCGAGTATCGAGGAGATGCGCACCAAGCCGCAGTTCGTGCGTGTCACCGGCGC
>DASTIS010000186.1:0-6575 GCA_035717365.1 Rhodanobacteraceae bacterium | reverse complement strand
CGGGGACCGTCGTCGGCATGGTCGGCGAGGTCGAGGTACAACGCCGCCCGTTCGCCCATCGGCCAACCGTGCACGCGTTCGGCAAAACGCGCGGCCACCTTCCAGTGCCCGAAGCGCAGCGCGTCGAGCAGGTGCGATGGCGTGTCCGCACCCGCTTCCGGCTGGTCGTCATGGCTGTGGCTTGCGGGTAGCGGCGTTTGCGGATCCAGCAGCGCGACAAGATCCCAACGTCCCGTCGCGCAGGCCTGGTCGATGGCGCTGCGGCCATCGCCGCCCTTGCGCTGCGGATCGGCGTGCATTTCCAGCAGCGCGCGGATGCAGTCGCCGTTGGCGCGCGGCGATTGGCAGGCGAGGATCAGCGCGCTGCGACCGTGCTGGTCGCTCGCGTGCACGTCGGGATGGCCTTCCGCGAGCAGCGCAACTATCGCGGTGGCGCCGGCGCGCGCGGCTTCCATCAGCGGGGTGGTGCCGTAACGATCGGCGATGGCGACATCGGCGCCGGCGTCCAGCAGCGCGCGCGCGATCTCGACGTGGTTCTCGCGCGCCGCGTGCATCAGCGCGCTGCGGCCGAGCGCGTCGACGGCGTTCACGTCCGCCTTGTTCCGGAGCAGGATCCTGACGCCTTCGGGGTCGTCGTCGGCGATGCCGGCCGCGACCGGCAGCGCCGGGTCGGTGCGTGCGCCGTGTTCGACCAGGAATCCGAGCATCGGCCAGTTCGCGGCCCCGGCCGCGACGGCCAGCGGCGTGGCCTGGTTGCGGTTGCGCGCTTCCAGCGGTGCCTGCGCGTCGATCAGGATCGCCGCGATCGCGGGTTCCGCGCACAACGCGGCGTGGTGCAATGGCGTGTTGCCGTCGACGTCGGCCATCGCGGGATCCGCGCCGTTGGCAATCAGGCTCGTGACCGTTCCCGGCCGCCCGTGGCTGCAGGAGCGGGTCGCGGCCAGCAGCGGCGTGAGACCCGCATGGTGGCGGTTGACCTCCGCGCCGCTGCCGATCAGTGCGCGCAGCAGGCGCGTGTCCGGCAACTCGGCCGCCAGCACCAGCGCGGGGCGCTGGTCGCGTGCGCCGGCGGGGGGTACCGCGTTCGGGTCGGCGCCGCGGGCCAGCCAGGTCTCCGCGGCGTCGGGATCGCCCGTGCGGATGGCTGCGAGCAGGCCTTCGTCGAGCGCCGATTGCGGCAGTGTGGGCGCGGCCGGCGCTGCCGCCTCGGCGCTGGATGCAGCCTGGTCGTCGGGAACGTCGTTGCCGACATTGTCACCGGTGGTGGAATCGGTTTCGGCAGCCGTGCGCGAGGGCGACGGTGCGTCGGGCGGGGGTCCGATGCGGCTGCCGCGATTGTCGAACAGAAGGCGCAGGGTGCGATTGGCGACGATCAGCGAACACCCCGGCACGACCACCACGGCGAACAGGAACAGCGCGGCGGTACGGATTTCATCCGGCAGGTTGGCGCCCAGGCCGGCCAATGTGAGGGCGCCGAATGCGATCGCGAGTTGCGCCAGCGAAGCCGGCAGGAAGTGCGTCAGGAACAGGTCGCGTCCGCGCGTCAGGTGTTGCGCGAAACTGATGCTGCGCGCCAGCGCGGCGGTGATCCACGAGTGCTCGCTGCCGGCCGGAAAGGCGTCGTCCCATTCGAACACCAGGGCGAACACCGGCCACAACCTCCACAACACGACCAGTGCGATCACCAACGCCACGCACAAACCGAGCGTCGCCGTGAGCGAGGGCGCCTGCGACAGAACCAGCAGCGGCCAGGCGACCAGCACGAACACGATCGCGGTGTGGATTGCGAGTGCGATCAGGTGTGCCGGGCCGCGTCGCAGCGCGGTGCGCGTGAAAGTGGCCTCGCAACCGAAGCCGATCGCATGGCAGACCGCCGCCATCGACAACGACGCGCCGACCAGCAGCAACAACAGCGAATAGCGTTCCCACGCGGGTGGAATCCAGATCGCGAGCAGTACCACGATCAGCGAGGGCAGGAACCAGGGCAGCGACCGTGAAAGCGGCGGCCGGCGGCGATGTTTGGCGGTTGGCATGAACGGGCTCGTGCGGCGGACGGCCCAGTATAGGGAAGCGGCGTGTACCTGCTCCAACGCGAGTTCAGGTTGCGGCACGCAAGTTCGTGCAACCACATCGCGCGCACGGCGCGCTCCTGCCAGGAGTTGTTGCAGGAACCTGCGGATGACCGTCCAGATTATGGGCGCCCGGCCGCGCGCACGCTCGTTCGGGTGGTTTTGCAGGAGCGCGTCTTGCGCGTGACCCATGCATGCAAGTGGCCAAAAAGGTCATCCATGGAACCCTACTTGCGCGGACCGCGCCGGGATGCGATAGTCGCCATAACAAAATTCATACAAACGTATGAAAGATACGCAAGATCCCGGACCGGGCAGCGTACCGCCCGCAACGATCCTCGTACCGACACCTACGCTTGGAGATACGTCGATGAACAAGCATCCTGTAACCGTGCCGGGACTGGCGGGCCTGGCGCTTGCCGCGCTGACGGTCGCCGTGGCCGGCGCGCTGGTCAGCCCGGTCGCGTCCGCGTCCGGTTTCCAACTCAATGAGAACAGCGCCAAGGCCATGGGCCGCGCCTATGCCGGTCGCTCGACTGCAGGCGGCGACGCCTCGGTGGTCTTCAACAACCCGGCGGCGATGGCCGACCTGGATGGCTACATGCTGCAGGTGGACGCCACGGCCATCAGCACCCATTTCGAATACTCGGGCATCGGCAATGACGCGATCGGCCAGCCCCTGTCCGGCGGCGACGGCGGCAACGGCGGCGGAGTCGCGGCGGTGCCGGCGATCTTCTTCGTCGCGCCGATGGGCGATGCGTGGCGGGTCGGCCTCGGCGTGACCGCACCGTTCGGCCTCAAGACCGAGTACGACAGCAACTGGATGGGGCGTTACAGCGCGATCAAGTCGTCGCTGAAGATCATCGATTTCACCGGTTCGGTGTCGTGGGCGGTCAACCCCGGGTTCGCGCTGGGTTTGTCGGTGATCGCGCAGAAGGCCACCGCCGACCTCAGCAACGCGGTCAATTACGGCGCGATCTTCGCCGCGCCGCCCTTCAATCTGGCGCCGACGTTCCTGCCGCAGTCGGCCGATGGCACCGCGCGTGTGCGCGGCGACGACTGGGCGTGGGGCTGGCAGGTCGGCGCGGAATTCAAGCCGACCGCGCAGGATCGCATCGCGATCGATTATCGCGCCGAGATCAGCCACACCCTCTCCGGCAACGCGTACTTCTCGATGCCGCAAAGCGTGCAATTCGTGCTCTCGCAACCGGGGGTTCCGCCGCTGTTCCAGAACACCGGCGCGCGCGCGGACCTGGATACGCCGGCGACGATTTCGGCGAGCTACTGGCACCAGACCCAGGGCCCGATCGGATGGGGGATCGAAGTGAGCCGCACCGGCTGGAGTTCGTTCGACCAACTGCGCGTGGATTACGACAATCCGGTGCAGCCGCCGACGATCGAACCCGAGGACTGGCGCGATACCTGGTTCGCGTCGCTCGGCATGGACTACAAGGTGAGCGACCAGTGGACCTGGCGCGCGGGCGTCGCGTACGACCAGAACCCGACCCGCGACTCCACCCGTTCGCCCCGCCTCCCCGACGGCTCGCGCCGCTGGCTCGCACTGGGCGCCACCTGGTCTCCGAGTCCGAGTACCGAGCTCAACATCGGGTACGCGCACCTGTTCGTCGGCGACGGCGACATCAACAATGTGTCTGCCACCGGCGACCGCCTGGTCGGCACCTTCGACAGCTCCGCCGACCTGTTCGGGATTTCGATGCAGTACAAGTTCTGACCGGATGCCGTCCACCCTGGAACAAAACCCCGCCATCCGGCGGGGTTTTTGTTGGCGCCAGGGTCGGGGATCGGGCGTCGCGTCCTCGATCCACGCGCAGCCCCGACCGATGGCGCGCGGGTTGCGTGGCCGGTTGTTGTTGCCGTGCCGCCGGTGGCGGCAACGCGACCGGTGTAGCGATTCTGCTCAGTCCCTGCCGCGAACGCGGGTTGCGCTCGTCGGCCTCATGGTGAATCCGGCTTCCACTTCATGGAAGCCGGATCCTTGTGCCGTGGCAAAAAGCGCCGAACGGTACCCCGTCGCTTACGACTTCGACGGTTGCTGCGGGGGCATCAGCTTCTGGACCTTGGCCCGGATGGTGCTGTCCGTTTGCACCAGGTTGGCGATCTGCACGTAGCGCTGGAGCGACAACTGGTGGCTGCGAACGGCGGCTTCCATTTTCTTTTCGGCGGTCGCTTTCAGTTTGGTCCGGGCGTCTTCGGTCTGCGCGGCCTGGATCTGCGGTTGCAGCGATTGCCGGATGCCTTGCACGTCCATCGCGGCGCCCGCGAACTGCTTCAGTTCCGAGTCGCTCGGGGCGGGCCCGGTTTGCGATGCCGCGGCGCTGTCCTGTGCCGGGGCCTGCTGCGGGGTGGCGGGTTGGGTTTGCGCGAGTGCCGCGGGGGCCAGCATGGCGATCCCCAGCGTCACGACTGCTGCGGCTCCCGGGCGTTTGAATCGTCCAGTCATTGCCTTGTCCTCATCGGGGAAAAATTCACGGCGCTGACAGGCGCCGCGATTTCACCGTAGCGACGCACGCGACGCTGGCGCAACCGGGTGCCGCATCGCGGTTCAGACGCGGGTCGGTTTCGCCGCGAAAATCGAACGGACCGTGAATGAACGGCGAGACAGCGACGACAATGAATAACGCGCCGGTCGCTGGGTCGCGCCGTGCGCCGGGATGACGGCAGAGGCCCTCAATTCGCGCCGCCCCGTGCAGCGCGCCGTCAGTGGTCCTGCAAGGTCAGCAGGCTGGCGTTGCCGCCGGCCGCGGTGGTGTTGATCGTCATGGTGCGCTCGACCGCGAAGCGCAACAGGTAGTGCGGACCACCGGCCTTGGGGCCGGTGCCCGACAGGTTTTCGCCGCCGAACGGCTGCACGCCGACCACGGCGCCGATCTGGTTGCGGTTGACGTAGGTGTTGCCGACCCGCGCGCGCTGGCGGATGTACTCGACGGTGTCGTCGATGCGGCTGTGGATGCCGAGGGTCAGGCCATAACCGGTGGAATTGATCTGTTCGATCACCTGGTCGAGTTCGCTGCCCTTCCAGCGGACCACGTGCAACGCCGGACCGAAGACTTCGCGGGTCAGCAGCTTGATCGACGGAATCTCGTAGGCGCGCGGCGCGAAGAAGGTGCCGTGTTCGGCGCCTTCCGGAAGCCTGGCCGTGTTGATCAGCTTCGCCTCGCCGTGCATGCGCTCGGCGTGTTCCTCCAGGATCGCACAAGAGGGCACGTCGATCACGGGGCCGACGTCGGTGGACAGCAGCGCCGGATCGCCGACCTTCAATTCATCCATCGCGCCCTTCAACATGGTGATCACCCGGTCGGCGATGTCTTCCTGCACGAACAGCACGCGCGCGGCCGAGCAACGCTGGCCCGCGGAATCGAACGCCGAGGCCATCACGTCCTTGACCAGTTGTTCCGGCAACGCCGAGGAATCGGCGATCAGCGCATTCTGGCCGCCGGTCTCGGCGATCAGTGCGGCGATCGGGGCGTCGCGCGCGGCCAGCGTGCGGTTGATCGTCCATGCGGTTTCGGTGGAACCGGTGAAACACACGCCGGCGATCCCGGGTCGCGTCAGGAGGGTCTTGCCGAGCACCGAGCCCTTGCACGGCACGAACTGCAGCACCTTCTCGGGGATCCCGGCCTGGTGCAGCAGCTTGACCGCGGCGTGGCCGATGAGCGTCGTCTGGTCGGCGGGCTTGGCGATCACGCTGTTGCCCGCGGCCAGTCCGGCGGCCACCTGGCCGGTGAAGATCGCCAGCGGGAAGTTCCACGGGCTGATGCACACGAACACCCCGCGGCCGTGCAGGTACAGTTGATTGGTTTCTCCAGTCGGTCCGGGCAGGTCCCGGGGGGCGCCGAACAGCTTGCGCGCCATGGCCGCGTAATAGCGGCACATGTCGGCGGCCTCGCGGACTTCGGAAATCGCGGCCGGGATGGTTTTGCCGGCTTCGCGCACGCACAGCGCGATCAGTTCGCCGCGGTGCTCTTCCAGCAGGTCGGCGGCGCGCTCTAGGATCGTGGCGCGCTGGTCGGCGGGCGTCTCGTCCCACGCAGGCTGCGCCGCGACCGCGTTGTCGAGCGCGTGCGCGATCGTCGCCGCATCGGCGTTGCGGGAATGGCCCACCACGACGCGGCGGTCGGCCGGGTTGGTGACATCGCGTGGCGCTTCGCCGGATTGCGCGCCGGGCACCAGCGGCGCCGCGCTCCACGGGCCGGCTGTCCGGCCGACCGCCTCGGCGAGGGCCCGCAGTTCGTCGTCGCTGGCAAGGTTGACGCCCATGGAATTTTTCCGGAGGTCGCCGTACAGATCGACCGGCAGGGGAATGCGTGGATGCGGAATGGACGCGAAGCCGCGGACGACTTCACTGGGATCGCCCACCAACTGCTCCATGGGCAGGAACTCGTCCACCACGTGGTTGATGAAACTGGTGTTGGCGCCGTTTTCGAGCAGCCGGCGCACCAGGTAGGGAAGCAGATCCTTGTGGCTGCCCACCGGCGCGTACACGCG
>DASTIS010000185.1:0-5161 GCA_035717365.1 Rhodanobacteraceae bacterium | reverse complement strand
GAATCTGGCTCCCTCCCCTTCAAGGGGAGGGCCTGAATCTGGCTCCCTCCCCTTCAAGGGGAGGGCCTGAATCTGGCTCCCTCCCCTTCAAGGGGAGGGCTGGGGTGGGGATGGGTTTGCTGTTCATTACTGTTACGCCAGCGCCGCGTCGATGCGTTTCATCACGCCGTCGTCGAGTTTGTCGAGTGCATCCAGGGCGCCGAGGTTTTCCTCGAGTTGTTCGCGCCGGGTTGCGCCGAGCATGACGGTGGACACGCGCGGGTTCTTCAGGCACCAGGCGATCGCGAATTGTGCGGGCGAGACACCCAGATCCTTCGCAATCGGCAGCAGCTTCGCGACCCGTGCCATGTCGGCGCGGCCTTCGGGCGATTCGATCCTCTGCCGCAACCACTCGTAGCCCGGCAGTGCAAGCCGCGAGTCCCCGGGAATGCCGTCGACGTACTTGCCGGTGAGCACACCGGAGGCCAGCGGCGACCAGATCGTCGTCCCCATTCCAAACTCGTCGAACAATGGCGCGTACTCCACTTCCACGCGTTCGCGATGCAGCAGGTTGTACTGCGGCTGTTCCATCGTCGGCGCGTGCAGGTCGTGGGTCGCGGCGACTTCATGGGCCTCGCGGATCGCCTCGGCCGGCCACTCGCTGGTGCCCCAGTACAGCACCTTGCCCTGCCGGACCAGCGTGTCCATCGCCCACACGGTTTCGGCAACTGGCGTGTCGGGATCGGCGCGATGGCAGAAATAGCAGTCGAGATAATCGACGCGCAGCCGCTTCAGCGCCTGATGACAGGCATCGACCACGTGCTTGCGCGAGAGGCCACGCTGGGTCGGTTTCGGATCGTCCATCGCGCCGAAGAACACCTTGCTCGACACGCAGAAGGCATCGCGCGGAAAACGCAGGTCGGCGAGCACGTCGCCCATGATGGTTTCGGCGACACCGTTCGAATACGTTTCGGCGTTGTCGAAATAGTTGATGCCGTGGTCGAACGCACAGGCCAGCAAGTCGCGCGCCTTGTCGCGGTCGACCTGGCGACCGAACGTCACCCACGCGCCGAACGACAGCGCGGACAGTTGCAGGCCGGATGAACCGAGGCGGCGGTATTGCATGGCGGGCTCCTTGCGCAGCACAAAACATCATCGTGCCACGCACGGCGAGCCGCGCCAAATCACGACGCATCGAAGCAAGAGCAAGAGCCATCCCCCTCATCGCGCTGCGCGCGCGTTCGCTGCGCTCCGCTCTTCGCAAGCGAAGGGGGAAGACAAGCGGGGAGCTTCACGTTGCATCCACCCCCATCCAAAGGAAGGGGTCGTCTCCTGCGAAAGGGGGAAGACGGGCCCTACTTCCAGCACGCGGTCACGCCGGCCGCGTCGAACTTGGTGGACAGGTAGTAACGCTGGCCGGACTGATCGATGCCCAGCACGCCGCACTTGGTGTCGCGTGCGGCCTGCGCGCTGCCCGTCTTGGGCGTGGCCAGGATCTTGTACGTGGTCTGCGAAATCTTGGGCGCCGCGGCAATCTTGTAGCCGTATGAATCGCCCGTCTGCGAGGTCGACGCGCAATCCAGCACGGGCAACGCGTTCGTGGTGCCCGCGCTGTCCTGGTCGTAGCGCAGATTGGTGGTGTAGTAGCGCTCCATGTAATTGGCGTACTCGGACAGGCACGCCGAGGCGGCATTGCGGCGCGTCTTGGTGATGTAGTTGGTGTAGGACGGATACGCGATCGCGGCCAGCACCGCGATGATCGCGACCACGATCATCAGTTCGATCAGGGTAAACCCACGGCTTCGGGTGATCCTCCCGACGGTCTGACGCCTTGTTTGCCACGCGTTCGCTGCTGCCATGACCTTTCCCCTGTTGATCGAGCCGCTCACGGGTGCACCAGCTCACGCCAGGACACGCGCTGAAACACGCCGACCGTGCCGGCCGTCTTGAGGCTGCCGACCGAGCCGTTGTCGAAGCTGGTTTCCATGACGCCGCCGACAAAGATCGGCGCGTTGGGCAGCGAACTGAAGCCCACGCCCGCGGCGTGACTTCCGTTCACCTGGTCGCCGACATTGATGTAGCTGTCGTTGTTGACGTCGAAGAAGTCGTCAGACGGCGCGGCGCCGGTGAATGGATTGATCGCCATGATCCAGCCGCTACCGGAGGGGTTGCAGACGTCCGCGGCCTGCGGGATGCGGGTCACGCCGATCAGCAGCGAGCCCTGGAACTGGTTGGGATCGACCATCCGCTCGCCCTGCGCGACGGGCGCGCCGGCGGTGCCGATTGGCGCCAGCAGATCGAGGTACCAGCCCGACTTGCCCTTCATGTCGGTGCTGCCGTCGGTATTCGTCACCTGGGTGGACACCGTGCGGGCCGGCAAGGCGCCGCTGCCCGTCGTCTGCGCCGTGATCGTGCGTTGCACCAGCGCGCTGCGGCCGTTTTGCAGGTTGCTGACGATTTTGCTGGTTCCCGACTGCACGATGATGCCGTACCAGGTTTGTGCCGTGGTGTCGGCAATGTCCGCGCTGCTCAGGTACTTGCCGGTGCCGAAGAACAGCCACACGTCGCTGGTACGCGAATCCTTGCCTGCCAGCATCCCGCTGGTGATGGGTTGTGCATTTCCACTCGCGTCCGTCGCGGTGAACAACTTCGTTCCAATGCTGTCCGGGGTGGGATTCGCGCCGCTCGCGTCGTTCAACGGGAACTGCCAGACCTGTCCGAGCAGGTCGCCAGCATAGGCCACGGTGCCGACGCCGTCGCCCGGGTTGTCCATCCACACCACCGGCGCGGCGAGGCCATTACCGGTGCTGCCGTCCGTGGTATGCACGTCCAGCGTGCCCGTGGCGAGGTTGAACTGCAGCAACGCCGCCTTGTCCTGCGCGCTGTTGTAACCATTGCCCATCAGCACCGACCAGGTGGAACTGGCGGGCGTACCGCCGGAAGCCGGCGTGTAGTTGGTCTGCGCGATGATCGGCTTGCCGACCATCTGGCCGATGTAATCGGCACCCGGAAGGCCATCTCCGGCCGAGCGCTCCCACAGCGGCGTGATGTTGGCGGGATCGGTCACGTCCAGCGCATACACCGCTTTCGCCGTGCCGCGCCCCGTGGTACCGACCAGGATGGTGTGCCACTGCGGGCTGGTGTCGCTGGGCAACTTCACATAGGCATCAGCGATCGTCAACTGACCGTCGTTGTAGAACTGGTGCGGGCTGGCGTCGCTGCCGTAGGCCGGATCGGCAAGATCGGCCAAGCCCGCCGTGATCACCGCACCCGGCAGGTAGGCGAACGCCTCCACGCCGGTGGTGGCGTCGAACGCGTGCAGCATGCCGTCATTGGCGGCCACATAAATCATGTTGGCGCGCTTGGACGCGGCGCTCGCGGTGAACGTTCCCGAAGTAGTATCGGTGATGCCGACCGCCCAGTCATAGAATGGCACGCGCTTGGTGCCTGAGTCGACCGTGGTGCCGAAGAAGGTCTGGTTGATGAATTCGTTCGGGTCCGGCGGGCCGGAGAACACGGGCTGCGAATCGACGATGTCGCCCAGCACCGTGTCACGCTCGCGGAAGCCGCTGTCGTTGTCTTCGTTGGTGGAATCGCCGCGCAGGTAATTGATGACGTTTTCCTGGGTTGTGGCGTCGCTGCCAAGCGCCGACTGCTGGGCGCTCGACAAACCGGTCAGATTGGCCGCTGTAAAAGACTGGAACTTCGCAGTATCCGGGTTGTAGGTCTCGATGGTGCGGCTGGCCGCCGCCGGAATTGCACTCGAAGCCTGCCAAGTCGAATTCGGGGCGATCTCGCCGGTCGCCGCGTTCACGGCAAACGCACTGAGATCGCCCGTCCACGCTGAGGGCTGGTAGGTGGACTGGTAGATCACCGTCTTGGTGGTCAACTGGGTGGAATTGGCGGCCAGGCTGGCGCCCGTGCGCGTCTGTTCGGTGACGCGTTTCAGCGCGCCTTTGAGGGCGGTCACGAAGCTCTGCGGATTATTGGCCGAAAAGAAGCCGCCATGGCCGTTGACACCCGCATGCGCGAGGTCGGCGACGTTGTTGATGGAGCCATTGTCACTGGCGGACGGCGTCGGCCAGCCCGGCCAGTCCACAATGGGTGCACCGCCTCGTGCCCACGCGAACACCTGGTCCATCGGAATCTGGGTTTCGTCAGCATATTGCGGCGTGAAGCCCATTCCCAGGGTGAAGGTGACCATGTGCTGCCAGAACGCGGGATCCATGCCCTTCTTGTCCTTGCTGGGCAACGGCACTTCATTCACGAGACCGGATTGCAGGTCGTTTTTCCAGTAGTACATGGCCACGTCCGCCAGGGACGGGCTGCCATCGTTTGTATTGCCGCCGGAATAGGGCGCAGCCGCGTTGTAGGTGTAGCTTTGGCCATTCGGTCCCGTCACTGCCGACCCCGTGGCATCCCCCGCGGTATCACTGGCGTCTTTGGTGGTTGTCGAAGTGTAGCTACCGTTCCAGAAACCATCGGTGGTCAGGATGGTGTAGGCCTGCCGGCAGGCGATCTTGGTGCCATCGGAGACCCCTGCCACGTAGCCCGGGTCGCTGGGCATCATGTTCCAGGCTTTGCTCGCTGTCGTTTCGTCCTGGTAGTACTGCCCCACGGCATCGAGCGCCTCACGCAGCGGCGTCGTTTTGTCGGCACTGGTGGTTTTAACCCAGTCCCAGAAGTTGAAGCGCGAGATCCCAGCGGTCGTGGACGCATCACTGGCCTTTCCGAACGGCGCCACCCCGGCAAGATAGTTGTTGGATTGCGTGGACGTGGAAAACTTGTAGGGATCCGGGAAACCGCTGATCTTCACGGCGTTCCGGCCATTGATGGATCCGAAGCCCACGCGGAAGGTCGGATCGAGGCCGGAAAAAGCCGTCATCAACCCGCTCTTCGCCATCAGCAGGCGGGTGTGGTAGTACGCGAACCAGTTGGCGATGTTCTCGCCCACGGTGACGCCGACCGGCGCGCCGTTGGTACCGTTGCCGACGTCCGTGTCCAGCACGCAATTCGGCTGCGAATCGCAGCCCCCATTGCTGGCTTGCGCCACGTAATGAACCGTGTACGGACCAGAAGGGTCGCCGTTGGGGAACGTGGGGCTCTTCGGAGATGTCGAATACTGGAAATAATAGTGGACGGGGTAATACTGGAACTTGCAGTTGCCGCTGCCGCTGGTGGG
>DASTIS010000184.1:0-22022 GCA_035717365.1 Rhodanobacteraceae bacterium | reverse complement strand
GGTCAGGCGACCCAGCCGGCCAGCACGATCAGCGCCACGACGGCCAACCAGACGAACAAGACCCGCAGCATCAGTCGCCGCGCATCGGCGAGTTCGACGATCGGATCGCGAATGTCGGTGGTCGCACCATCACCGGCGGCGATGTCGGCGTCGACGCCGGAGCGCGCAACGGCCGCGAGGAAGCCGGGGTCGAGGTCCCACGACGCGCGCCCCGGTTGTCCATGCCACCTCCGCCACGTCCCGATGACCGCGTCGAAATTTGAAACCAGCGCCATCGCCAACACCATCAGGTGCGCCGGTATCCAGTCCAGGGCCAACGCAAACCGTCTCGCGGCATGCCGGGTGCGCGGGTCGATCCGCGCGTCGTCGGTATCGGCCGTGACCCACGCGAGCCGGTACCCGAGGGCGCCGGCGGGGCCGAGCAGGAAGAACCAGAACAGGATCCCGAAGCGGCGCCGCAGTGACGCCATCACCGCGGCCTCGACCAGTTCCGCGGAGGTGAACGCGCGCGGCGCGCCGTCCGGGATGCTGCGCAGGTTCTGCGCGGCCGCGACGCGTGCGACGGCATCGTCTTCCTTCAGCACCGCTTCGAAGTCGCTCTCGAGCTCGCGCGGGCCGAAGGTGTAGAACAGGATCAGGATCGCGAAGACGAGCGCGCCCAACGCGTACACCTGGTACTGGATGAAATGCGCAATCAGTGCGCAGATCACCACCGGCAGGACCAGGGCCAGCGCCACCCTGCCCCCGCCCTCGACGAAATCGAGCGCGGCCAACCATCCGCGATACCAGCCGAACTGGCGCAACCCGGCGACGTTGCCGGGCCACAACAGCAGCACCAGCAACACGATCA
Organism: Rhodanobacteraceae bacterium; assembly: GCA_035717365.1. GTDB lineage: Bacteria > Pseudomonadota > Gammaproteobacteria > Xanthomonadales > Rhodanobacteraceae > 66-474. The sequence goes on along the minus strand of DASTIS010000184.1, from coordinate 21,172 downwards.
GTGCGGCGACGAGTTCGACGGCCATGCGGGGTTGGGTGCTGGGTCAGCGGGTATGTGGTCGAGTGTAATGGCGAGGATCATTCCGCGCGCGGCAACTCCGAAAGCTCGATCCCCGCACGCGCGCGCAACCAGTGTTCGATCAGGCGGTAGGAAATCGAGTGTGATATGGATGCGCGGAACGATCCATCGCGCAAACCCGAAGCGATGTCGCGCGCCGTGAACCAGCGTGCGTCCTCGAGTTCGCCATCGGCAAGCTCGATGTCGCGGCCGGACGCGACGGCGGTAAACCCCAGCATCAGCGATGCCGGAAACGGCCACGGTTGCGAGGAGTGGAAGTCGCAATCGATCACCTCGATGCCGGTTTCCTCGCGCACTTCACGGCGGACGGCGTCGGCCAGCGATTCGCCGGGTTCGACGAAGCCCGCCAGGGTCGAGAACTGGTGTGGACGCCACGTAGCCTGCCGCCCCAGCAGGCAGGCGTCGCCGTGTTCGACGATCACGATCACGGCCGGGTCGGTACGCGGGAAATGCAGGCGTTCGCACGATGCGCAGAGCGCGCGGTGGCCGCCTTCGACCAGGCGCAACCCCGCCCCGCAATACGCGCAATGCCGGGTTGCATCCTGCCAGTTGCCGAGGCCGCGCGCGTAGGCGAACAGTCCGGCCTCGTCGGCGGCTAGGCTGTCGGCCGCGGTGCGCAGGTCGAGCCACGTGGCATCCGGCAACAACGCGTGGGCGACGGGCTCGCGCAGGGCGAAGATCGGTGTTTCGGCGAGCCGGCCCAGGAAATTCGCGGGGGCTTCGGGCGGAACGGTCGTGGCGTCCAACCAGCACAACCGGCCCTCGTGCACGGGCGCGCGGCCTTCGGCGTCACGACCCAGCCAGCGCGCGGACGACAAGGCGCCTTGTGCCGCGAGCCAGTCGGGGTCGCCGCGGAACTCGCCGCAGCGATCGAGCGGCATGTTGGCGAAGGTGTTGAGACGCGTGCGTTCGGACGAACTCACGTTGAAAGCCCGCCAAGAAGCCGAAAATCGAACTGTTTCGTTCGAAGCGGCTGTTGTGAAAAGTCAGGCCACGGATGGCCGTTCTGATGTTTCCGGGTTGAAAGCGCTACCGGCGCACGGGGACTCAACGAAGCAGCGTTCATGGACGAACGCAAAACCAATGGAGGAAAGTCAGGCCAGGGAGCTCTTTGCCATGGACGGCGGCTTTGATGGCCGTTCTGGTGTTTTCGAACCTGAAGCGCTGCAGGTGGATGGGGGCTCAACGAAGCGGCGTTCATGGACGAACGCACAATTATGCCGTGAACGAACTGCCGCACCCGCAGGTGGTCCTGGCATTGGGGTTGTGGATCACGAATTGGGCGCCCGCGAGTTCCTCGACGTAGTCGACTTCCGCGCCTTCGAGATACTGCATGCTCAACGGATCGACGAGGATCCCGATGCCGTCGTGGTCGAGCACGAAATCGTCTTCCGCGGCATCCGCATCGAAGCTGAAGTCGTACTGGAATCCCGAGCAACCGCCGCCCTCGACGGACACCCGCAGCTTGAGCGCGGGATTGCCTTCTTCGCGGATCAGGTCGCGCACGCGCACCAGCGCGGCGGGGGAAATTTTCAGGGCAGGTTCGGGAGTACTGGCGCGTGGAACGGGCATGGGTGTCACCTCGCTCCCATGATGGAGCCGCAACATGAAACGATCAAGGCGTCGTCATGCTGATGCCGCGCTTGCCGGCCAGCGCCTCGTTCCAGTCGAGTTTGCGGGTGATCGGGGAACCGTCCCGCGGATGCAGGGTGATCGCCACCCGGTTGGGCACGAAATCCCCGGGCAGCATGAACGAGCCGCGCAGTTGCTGGAAAAACTTGAAGGCGAACGGAACCCCGTCTTTGGCGTCCGGTCCCGCCAGGCTCGACCAGCCCACGGTCGTGAGTTTGCCGGCGCGTACGCCTTCGACGGCCAGGGTCAACTTGCCGCGGGACGGGTCGGCGTGCTCGGCGGTGTTGACCACGGTGACGACGAAATTCCAGGCACGGGTGCCGGTGACCGGCGTCAACGCGATGCCGTGCACGCCGACGCCGGAACGCTTGCCGTCGATGCCGATCAGCTTGGCGTAGAACGCCTGTTCCTGCTTGAGTTTTTGCAGTTCGTCGTCACGGCTTGCGAGCGAGATCCGCAGCGCCGCGAGCGCCGTCGAGTTTGTTTGCTGCTGCTGTTGCAGGTCCTGCACCTGCCCTTGCAAGGCGACATTGCGCGCCGCCAGTTTGTGCGCGCGAACCGTGGGTCCGTCTGGGAATCCCAGCCCGCGTCCGACGGCGATGCCGGCGAGGAAGACCACCGCGATACTGATGACCCACAGGATGCCGCGGAGCCACCGTTGGCGCGCCTTGGGCCAGCCGTGGAACCGATCCAGCCAATGGTGAAAGATGGTCGAAGCCATGGGAAACGTGGGAAATGAATCCGTCGCTTATAACGATCCCCGGTGCCGCGCGCAACCCGATCGGCACGTGGCGGCCGGCGCTGCGCCGACACCCGCGCCTTTGCACATGGACCGCAAGACTTGCCGAACGTTCGCGGGCTGTGCTTGAATCCGGGCATGATCGATGTGGACGGCTATCGCCTGAACGTGGGCATCGTATTGCTGAATGCGCAAGGCCAGGTGTTCTGGGCGCGGCGGGTGCAGCGCGACGGCTGGCAGTTCCCGCAGGGCGGCATGAACACCGACGAGACGCCCGACGAGGCGATGTACCGCGAGCTGGCCGAAGAGACCGGTTTGCGCGCTGAACAGGTCGAGGTGCTGGGGGCCACCCATGGTTGGCTGCGTTACCGCCTGCCGCACCGCTACGTGCGGCGCGGGCAGCGGCCCGCGTGCATCGGCCAGAAGCAGGTGTGGTTCCTGCTCCGAATGCTCGATCGGGATTCGGCGTTCCGGCTGGATGCCCATGCCACGCCCGAGTTCGACGTGTGGCGCTGGGTGGATTTCTGGTACCCCGCCGAACATGTGGTCGATTTCAAGCGCGAGGTGTACCGGCGTGCCCTGCGCTACTTCGCGCCGCTGGTCGAGGCGGCCTGCGATGTCGAAATCGGGGGAACGCGGACCCCCGACGGCGGACGGCCCGCCGCGGCCTAGCTTTGCGATCGTCGGGCCACCCCAAAGCTACTTGACAATCATTCGCATTCGTATTTCAATGGCGTCCAGAGAGGATCCGCCATGTACGTCTGCGTCTGCAAAGCCGTCTCCGACCAGGATATCCGCCGCGCGGTGGCCGAAGGTGCGCGCTGCCTGGAGGACTTGCAGGCGCGCACCGGCTGCACGACCTGCTGCGGCTGTTGCGAAGCCGAAGCCCGTGAATTGCTCGAGGCCAATCTCGAACCTGCGCAACGCGCCGCGACCCTCGTCGCCGCGGCCTGAGAAATATTTCTGCGATCATCCCTGATCGCGGCTCCGCCGGACTTCTCCACTTCCTGTCGACCTTTCGGCTGACGGCATCAGAACGCCCTTCCATGGGCTGACTTCCCACAGCAACCGTTTTGACCTTGGCTGTTGGCGGTATAGTGGTGCGCGTCGCGTGCGTTTGCGCGCCTTCTCGTCCAAGGGAGTTCACCATGAAAGGCGACGCCAAGGTCATCGAGCACCTCAACAAGGCGCTGGGCAACGAGCTGGTCGCGATCAACCAGTATTTCCTGCATTACCGGATGTACGACAACTGGGGTTACAAGGAACTGGCCGAACACGAGCGCGCCGAGTCGATCGACGAGATGAAGCATGCGGACCGGTTGATCGAGCGCATCCTGTTCCTGGAAGGACTGCCGAACCTGCAGAAGCTCGGCAAACTGCTGATCGGGCAGGCGCCCAAGGAATGCATCGAGTGCGACCTGAAGCTGGAACGCCAGGCGCTCCCCGACCTGCAGGCCGCGATCGTGCATTGCGAGAAGGTCGGTGATTTCGTCAGCCGCGAGCTGTTCGCCGACATCATGCACTCGGAAGAAGAACACATCGACTGGCTGGAAACGCAACTCGGACTCATCAAGCAGGTGGGCCTAGAGCGCTACCTGCAGACGCATATCCGCAGCTAGGTGGAATATGCGACATGAGTACAAGATCATCACGTTTTCTGACAGGGAATTTGTCAGTGCAAAGGTCAAGTGGCAGAAGCTGGAAAGCCAGCTGAACGACCTTGGCAAAGATGGATGGGGCATTTTGAGCATTCAGCCCATGACCCTCGGCGGGTCGAATACCGGCGTGGTTGTCTTTTTGCAGCGCCAAATTGCATGATGCGCCCGCAAGTCGCAGAGACCGCAGGGCAGGAATAGCGCGTCGTACCACCCGACTGATGCACCATCACTGGCGGGTTATCACCCGCCCTGCGAAAGCAGGCGTGGATGCCGGTGACAACGCGCGTAGGGCGGGAGCAGCGCAGCGAATCCCGCCGTGGGTGCTACGCAGCGTAATCGAGGCAAGAACGGCATCCCCTCGCCGCTGGCGCGGCGATCCCCTTCATCGACGAAGGGGATAAACCCCCGCAACCGCGTCAGCCGGGCAACGCGCGTCGCTCCGTCCTTCGATTGCGCAAGGAGGGGTGCATCATGGCCGTTTGTAGCGCTGCTTCAACGCCGCCGATGCGTTGGCATACAGGTTTTCCAGCGCCGCGACGCTGTCGACCGGGTTGGCGAGCGTGCCGTTGCGCGCGGCCTCTTCCACCTGGCGCGCGCGGTGGGCCAGCGGCAGCGCGCCGAGGTTGGCACTGGACGACTTCAACGAGTGCGAGAGTTTGCCCACTTCCGCGGTGTCTCCCCGGGCTGCCGCCTCGCGCAGGTTGCGCAGGCGTACATCGCCGTCACGAAGATAGGCGTCCACCAGCGTGACCAGTTCGTCGCCCATGATGTCTTCGAGATCGATCAGCGTTGCGGTATTCAAGGTGTCCGGGGGTAGCGTGGCCATGGCGGATGCGGAGGACTCCGGTTTGGTGGCAGGTGTCACGGCAAGCAGGGGCTCGCCGGGGGTTGCGGCCGCGGCAGCCGCAGCAGCCGAGGGAGAATGCTGGATCCAGCGCGTCAACGTCTGTTCCAGCAACTGGCGGTCCAGGGGCTTGGACAGGTAGTCGTCCATGCCGGCCTGCAGGCAGCGCTCGCGGTCACCGGACATCGCGTGCGCGGTCATCGCGATGACCGGCGTGCGCGGCTTGTCCTGTTCGCTCTCGATCTCGCGCAGACGACGGGTCGCGCTGTAGCCGTCGAGCACCGGCATCTGGCAGTCCATCAGGATCATCGCATAGGGTCGTTCGCGCAGCTTGTCGAGCGCCACCTCGCCGTTTTCGGCGACGTCCACGCTCAGGCCGAGCCGCTCCAGCAGTTTCTGGGCGACCTTCTGGTTGACGGGATGATCCTCGACCAACAGCACCTTGCCGGTGAGTGGCACACTGTCCGCGCTGGAGGCCATGGGCATCGCCGGCACGCTCAGCACCGGCTGCGCGCGCGGTTGCGGCGCCATGCCGAACGCGCTGCGCACGCCTTGCCGCAATGCGGAATCGTCGGCGCGCGTGGGCACCACGATGACCCTCGGGTCGGGCGCGCCGTCCAGGCCCAACGCCAGCAGTCGCAGCGAACCCAGCTGCGGGTCGGCGAGGATGTTGCGCAGGAGTTTGGCCGCGTCTCCGGTGACGCTGGCGGCATCGACGACGAGCAGATCGAAGCTGAAGGTTTTCCCGAGCGGTGCGGCCTGGCGCACCCGGCTCAAGGCATCGACGGCACCGGAAACCTGGGTGGTGTCGAGTTCCAGCGTCGCAAGCACGGGCACGATGCCCTGCGCGCGCTGCGGGCTGGCGGCGAGCAGCGCGCGGGAGCCGGCGAGGTGCTTTTGCGGGCCGACGATGTCGCCGGGCGCCTTTTCGAAGGGAATCGTGAACCAGAAAACCGAACCGCGTCCGGGCTCCGAGCGCACGCCGATGCGGCCCCCCATCAGGTCGACCAGCTTTTTGCAGATCGTGAGGCCAAGGCCGGTGCCGCCGTAACGGCGCGTCACCGAGGCGTCGGCCTGGGTGAACGGCTGGAACAGGCGCGCCGCCGCGTCGGCGGCGAGGCCGATGCCGGTGTCGCGCACCGCGAACAGCAGTTCGTGCTGGGTTCCGGTTTCGTTGCGCCGGCTGACCCGGACCGACACACCCCCGCGCTGGGTGAACTTGATCGCGTTGCTCATCAGGTTGGTCAGGATCTGGCGGATGCGCATGGGGTCGCCGCGCACCACTGGCCGCACATCCGGGTCGACCACCGCGCGCATCGCCAGGCCCTTGGCTTCGGCGGGCTTGTCCAGCAGCCGCTTGACGCTGTCCACCAGGTCGCGGATGTTGATGCTGACCGATTCCAGGGTGAGTTTGCCGGCTTCCGCCTTGGAATAATCGAGGATGTCGTCGACGATGCGCAGCAATTCCTTGGCCGAGGCGTTTGCGGTCACCAGGTATTCGCGCTGGGCGGGCGAGAGGTCGGTGCCGAGCACGATGTCCAGCAGCGGCAGGATGCCGTTGAGCGGCGTGCGGATTTCGTGGCTCATGCTGGCCAGGAACTCGCTCTTGGCGAGCATCGCGGATTCCGCGGACACCTTGGCGGCGAGCAGTTCCCGCTGGACGCCGCGCAGCGAGGTCAGCTCCGCCTGCGCCGAGGCCAGGCGGGTGCGCATCGCCACGTCGATCGGATCCTGCACCGGCGGCGCGGAGGCGGCCTGCGGCGGAGCGGACGGCGAGGAGTTGTCGCGCCACGTCAGCGCCAGTGCGATCAGCAGCAGCCCCCAGACGGCGGTGACCTGCGGGAATGCGACCCAGACGGCGGCCAGCACGCCGGCCGCGACCAGCGCCGCGCTGAGCGCCAGCCGTGAGCCGGAGATCGACGCGCGAGCGTGGTAGATCGCCACGTTCATGCGTCTCCGTCGGGAAATGCGTGGTCCATGCCGGCTGCCGGCGACCGGAAATAATTGCCCTGCAGCAGGTCGACGCTTGCAGCACGCAGTCGCTCGGCGTGCGCCACGGTTTCCACGCACGGCGCGATGACGCGCAGCTCGCTCGAGTGGGCGGCGCGTACAACTTCCTCGAGGGAGGCATCGTCGAGGTCGGGCGCGAGCTTGACGAAATCGAGCGGCAGGTTTCCGATCAACCCGTTGTCGACCGCCCCGCCATCGACGTTGGCCAGCGACAGTCGCACGCCCGCGTCCTTCAAGTCGGATGCCACCCCGACCAACGCGCGCAGGTCCGCGCGCGCATCTTCCTGGCGGAACTCGAGCACCAGCGAATCGGCGACGATGCCCGCTGCGCTCAGCCGCGCCGCCAGTTGGCCGCGGCGCCCGGTATCGTCCCAACCCTGCAGTGACTGGCTGGCGAACAGGCAAACCCTTTCGTCGTCGTGCTGGCGTTGCAACAGGATCGCGATGCAGCGCCCGATCACCCAGGCATCGACGGCGCCGATCGATCCGGTCCGGATGGCGGCGGGGATCAATTCCGCCGCCCGGAGCTCGCCTTCGCCGAAGGGCAAGCGCAGCAGGGCCTGGTAGTGCGGCCCCGCGGTGCCCCGGATGGGGATCACCGGCTGGAAGGCAAGCTCGAACGATCCGTTTGCGAGCGCCGAGGCAATCCGCTGCGCGTTCGCGTTCGAAGTGGACCCGACCCGCGAGTGGACCGCGATCCGGTCCGGTTTTGCGTGTGCCGCGACGAGCGTCTGTTGCACCGCCGCGAGGGCCGCCGCGGATTCGCTGAGGGTGGCGTCGAAGCCGCACACCGCGAACGCCAGCCGTATGGACGATGCCTGCACGCCGAAGCGTTGGTCCTCGATCGCGGTGGCCAGTTCGCCGGCGAGAGCGAGCAACTGCTGTTCGTGGCGGAGCGGGGCGAAGATCAGGAATGCGAACTCGCCGTGGCGTGCGGTCATGATGCCGGTGCGCGCGTGAGACACGATGAAATCGCCGACCTGCGCAAGCAGGTGGTCGAACGCGGCGATGCCGATGCGATCGCGCAGCGCGGCTGCATCCTGGATCTCGATCGCCATCAAGCCCCCGTTGGCGGCATAGCCGCCGCTCGTGGCGAGGTGTTCGGACAACGCGTCCAGCAATTGTGCGCGCTCGTGCAGGCCGGTGGTTGCATCCTTCCGACGCTTGCGGCGCGTGCGCGAGGCAGCGGCGCGCGCACGCCGCACCCGGTTGGTCACCGCGGCGACCAGGTGCGTCGGCCGAATGGGTTTCATCAGGAAGTCGTCACCGCCGGCGTCCAGCGCGGCGAACTGGCGGTCCTCGTCCTGGTCGCCGGACAGGAACACGATCGGGGTATTGACGTAGCCATCGCGTTCGCGGATCAGCGCGGTCAGCTCGAAACCGTCGCAATCGGGCATGTTGAGATCGAGCAGCAGCAGGTCGGGCTGGAAGCGGTCCAGTTCCTCCAGCACCGCCAGCGATTCGCCCAGCACCCTCGTTTCCATGCCGGCGCGGCGCAGGATGGCTTGCGCGAACAACGCCTGCGGCGCGTCGTCGTCGACCAGCAGAATGCGATACGGGCTTTCCTGGTCCTGGATCGCGAGCTCGAGGGCCGCCGCAACGGCGTCACCCGGCGCGGCGGGGAGATCGACGCAGCGATCGGCCCCCACGCGCAGCGCGCGCAACCGCAGTTCCACATCGGCTTCGCGCAGCAACACCAGCAGGCGCACGCGGTGGGCCGGATCACGGCGCGCTTCGCGCAGGGCCGGAGAGAGTTGTTCCAGGGGCGTGCGCGCGTCGGCGACGATGACCGCCAGATCGGGCGGCGCTCCGCGCAAGACTTCGAGCAGGCCCTGCATGCCTTCGACCATGGCCACGTCGCAGCCCTGCTGGTCGAGCCTCACCATCAGCTCGTTCACGAGCGGTTCGTCGTCATCGACGATGCGGACGCGCGCGCCGCGCGGCTGCTCGGGCAGCGGCACGGGTTCCAACGGGGCGATGCTGGCTTCATTCGCGGCGACGGGCACGACGCTTTCGTCGTCACCGGCGGCGACGCCCAGTTTCAGCCAGTAGTTCGCCGGGGGCACATCGCAACGGGGAAACGGAGCCTTGGCGGCGGCTGGCGTGATGTCCCGCACCCACGGTGGAAGGCCGGGGCCGGCGGCGACCTGCTGCAAATGGGGGCGCAGGCTGTCGAGCAGCGAGTCGATCCGCAGGTTGGTGGCGGCGTCCGGAACGTCGTGCGCGGTGACCGCCGGTGCCAACGCCGACTCGAGCGCCAACAGTCGTTCGCCGGTTTCCAGCATGCCGTAGCGGCCGCACGCACCCGCCAGTTGCGCGATTTCATCGTGCAACGAACGCAGCACGTTGCAATCCCACCCGGCGCGGCACTGCGCGCGGGCGCGCCGGAGCAGCGTTCGCAACCGTTGCGGCAGGTGCTGGCGGAATGCCGCCTGCAGCTCCGCATCGGGGTTCTGCTGGTGGGACAACGACAATGCCATCTGGGACTCCCCGCTTCAGCGAACTATAGCAAGCCGGGCCACCGCGGCGCGATGGCAGTCCCCCATGCGTTCCGGAACCGAGGAGTCCATCAAGCTTTCACCGCCTGGGTGGCTGTCCCGGGGGGTGGAGAGATCTGGCGCCGGGAGCACCGGCATCCTTGCGCACGCGCCGACCGGTGCCTGCCCGGCTCCGTCAGAACGGCTTGACCACCGCCAGGATCACGATCGCGACCAGCAGCAGGCCGGGAATCTCGTTGAACCACCGCAGCGCGCGCGAGCGCCAGTGACAGCGGTCGTGCGCGAAATCGCGGACCAGCTTCACCAGCATGCCGTGGTAAACCACCAGCAGCGCGACCAGCGCGAGCTTTGCATGCAGCCAGCCGGCGTGCAGGTAGAACGGCTCGGTCACGAGCGTGGCGATGCCGAACGCGATGGCGATGGCGCCGCCGATGTGGGTCATGACCATGAGCCGCCGCTCCATGACCTTGAAGTGGTCGCGGAGCGGCGTCACGGTTGCCTCGGCGTGGTACACGAACAGTCGCGGCAGGTAGAACAGACCCGCGAACCAGGTGACCGCGCCGATCACGTGGAAGGCTTTCAGCCACAGTGTCAGCATGTCGCTCCCTCTCGTGGGTGGATAGTATGCCCGCACGGAGGTTTCGCATGGAAACGATCAACTGGGGCGACTTCGCCAAAGTCGAATTGCGGGTGGGCCGCATCGTCGAGGCGCGGGTCTTCGCCGAAGCGCGCAAGCCCGCCTACGTGCTGCGCGTCGATTTCGGCGCCGAACTCGGCATCAGGAAGTCCAGTGCACAAATTACCGGGTTGTACCAGCCCGGGGAGCTGGTCGGCAGGCTGGTGGTCGCGGTGGTGAACTTTCCGAAGAAGCAGATCGGACCGCTGATGTCGGAGTGCCTGGTCACGGGGTTTCACGATACCGACGGCAACGTCGCGCTGTGCGTGCCCGACAAGCCGGTGCCACTGGGCGCCCGGTTGGCGTAGGCGATTCCCTGCATCGATGCATCGACTGCACTACAATGGTGCAACCCTTCCGTTGGTCGCGGCCAACATGTTGAATTACAATGGGCGTTTGACTGGCATGCGACGTGCAATCTCCAAGCGATCTCCCGCCGCCCGGAACCCTCGATGACCCCCGCCAAGATCCTTGAAACCATCCAGTCCGAAGGCATCGAATTCGTCGATCTGCGCTTCGCCGACATGCGCGGCGTCGAGCACCACATCAGCTTCCCCGCGCACGCGATCGATGCCGACACCCTCGAGGACGGCAAGATGTTCGATGGTTCGTCGATTGCCGGCTGGAAGGGCATCAATGAATCGGACATGGTGCTGATGCCGGATTCCGCGACCGCGTTCGTCGATCCGTTCGCCGCGCACAAGCAGTTGAACATCATGTGCGATGTCCTGGAACCGTCGACCATGCAGGCCTACGCGCGCGATCCGCGTTCGATTGCCCGGCGCGCCGAAGCCTTCCTGAAATCCACCGGTATCGCCGACACCGCGCTGTTCGGGCCGGAACCCGAGTTCTTCATCTTCGATTCGGTGCGCTGGCAGAACGACATGGGTCGCGTGTTCTACGAAATCGGCTCGGAAGAGGCGTCATGGAGTTCGCGCTACAAGTACGAGGAAGGCAACCACGGCCATCGACCCGGCGTGAAGGGCGGTTACTTCCCGTTGCCGCCGGTCGATTCGCTGGCCGACCTGCGCGCGGAGATGTGCACCGTGCTGGAGTCGCTGGGCCAGGTGGTCGAGGTGCACCACCACGAAGTCGGCAATGCCGGCCAGTGCGAGATCGGCGTGCGCTTCAACACGCTGCTGCACAAGTCCGATGACCTGCAGACCATGAAGTACGTGATCCGCAATGTCGCCCATGCCAACGGCAAAACCGCAACCTTCATGCCCAAGCCGGTGGTCGGCGACAACGGTTCCGGCATGCACGTGCACCAGTCGCTGGCGAAAGACGGCAAGAACCTGTTTGCGGGGGAGCTCTACGGCGGCCTGTCGCAAACGGCGTTGTGGTACATCGGCGGCATCTTCAAGCACGCACGCGCGGTCAATGCCTTCGCCAACTCGACGACGAATTCCTACAAGCGCCTGGTGCCGGGTTTCGAGGCACCGGTGATGCTGGCGTACTCCGCGCGCAACCGTTCGGCATCGTGCCGGATTCCCTACGTGTCGAATCCGAAGGGCCGCCGCATCGAGGTGCGCTTCCCCGACCCGATGAACTCGGGCTACCTCACCTTCACCGCGTTGATGATGGCCGGCGTCGACGGAATACTGAACAAGATCGACCCCGGCGCACCGATGGACAAGGATCTCTACGATCTGCCGCCGGAAGAGGAACGCAACATCCCGCAGGTGTGCTCCAGCCTCGACGGCGCGCTGGAAGCGCTGGATCGCGACCGCGAGTTCCTCAAGGCCGGCGGCGTGATGAGCGACGACTTCATCGACGCCTACATCGCGCTGAAGATGAAGGAAGTAACGGCTTACCGCGCCTCCACGCATCCGCTGGAATACCAGATGTACTACAGCATCTGACGCACTTTCAGCCCTCCCCTTCAAGGGAAGGGCTGGGTGTTGACCCACACCGGCATGTCCACCGACATCAAATTGGCGACCGGGCAAGACACGCTCGCCATCTGCGCGATCTACAACCACTACGTCGCCAAAACCTGTACGACTTTCGAAACCGAACCCGTTTCGACCGACGACATGGCGGCGCGCATCGAGCGGGCGGTCCATGCTTCGCTGCCGTGGCTGATCGCAGTGGAGCAAGGCAGGATCGCGGGCTATGCGTATGCGGTGCCGTGGAGGGCGCGAAGCGCCTATCGTCGCAGCGTCGAGCTCAGCGTGTACCTGGATCGACGCGATGTCGGGCGCGGCATCGGCACCCGTCTGTACGGCACATTGCTCGACAGCGTGCGCGAGCAAGGCATGCACGCCGTCATCGGCGGCGTGGCATTGCCGAACCGGGCCAGCGTGGCATTGCACGAACGCTTCGGCTTCCGGAAGGTCGCCCACTTCGAACAGGTCGGCCACAAGCTCGGGCGTTGGGTCGATGTCGGTTATTGGCAATTGCTGCTTTGAGCGCGATCGCGTCGGCGGAAACTGACGCGACAAAAGCGCTTCTGCGTCGTGCGATGGCGATCCCGTCGCGCCACAGGGTTTGAATGTCCGAGTCGGGCCAGCCCGGTGATGGCAGGATGGGCACCGGGTATCAAGGGCCCGAAAAGGCAGGGTCGATCTGCTTGATCACTTCGTAGGCGCCGGCCTTGATCGCCGGCGTCACGTTTGAGTGTTGGGGCATTTCCATCCGGTTGTGCAGCGTCAGCTTGCGCACGAGCGCACCCGACGCCGTGGAAAAAACGTACAAGGTGACTTCATAACCCGCCTTGCCGGGCACGAATCCCGACGTCTGCGTGCCTCCGGTGCCGCCCCAGGTTTTAAAAGCGGGGACGACCACAGGCTCGAAATGGATGGCCAGGCGATACGCTTTTTCCGACGGTGTCGACGCCGATGCCGCGTTGGTGGATGGGCGCCCAGTGTGGAACAAGGAATCGTCGGGATCGATTACGTGCATTTCAACGTGTCGGTCATTGCTCCAGGCATAGAAGGCGTTGGTTACGGTTGTGCACTGTGGGTCTTCATCCACCGTTCGGGTGAAACATGCAAGGTAGGCGACAAAGTTCGGGCGTGACTGTGCGTCGAACAATTGCAATGACGCGAGACCATCGCGTCCGGATTTTGCCCCCATACCGGCGCAGCCGCACAACATCAACGCGGCAATTGCGAGCATCGCGAATGAAGATTTCCGCATGAAACCCCCTGCATGACCACGGTGAATGTACGCGTGTCGCGCCTGACGCGCAGCGATCTCGATCATCGATGGAGTCGCGACGACCATTGTGGCAGGCACGGAACAAGTCTACGCTGTCATGTGGAAGCACCATGACTGCCACGCTGCCACTCTTCAATGACGCGACGCCAGTCGGTACCCGCGGAGAACTCGCGCCGGGCGCCTGGGTGCTGCGCGGCTTCGTGCTTGAGCGCGCGGGAGCGTTGTTCGGCGAGGTCGAGCGCGTCGCCGCGGCATCGCCGTTTCGCCACCTCGTCACGCCCGGCGGACAGAAGATGTCGGTGGCGATGACCAACTGCGGCACGGTGGGCTGGTTCAGCGATCGGCGCGGGTATCGCTACACCGAAACCGATCCGGGGACCGGCCAGCCGTGGCCCGCGATGCCGCGGGTATTCACCGAGCTCGCACGCGAGGCGGCGCACGCAGCGGGTTTCGAGGATTACGCGCCCGACGTGTGCTTGATCAACCGCTACGAGGTCGGCACGCGCTTGACGCTGCACCGCGACCACGACGAACGCGACCGACGCGCGCCGATCGTGTCGGTGTCGCTGGGTTTGCCGGCCACGTTCCTGTTCGGCGGCCTCGCGCGCAAGGATCCACAACGACGCGTGCCGCTGGCGCACGGCGACGTCGTGGCGTGGGGCGGCCCCGCGCGGATGCGCTACCACGGGGTGCCGCCGATCAAGGCCGGCGAGCACCCGCTCACCGGCGCGCGTCGCTACAACCTGACCTTTCGGGTTGCACGTTGAGCTTGCCGTGTCAGCCGCCGTGCACTAGATTGGTGCAATGCGACGCACCAAATCAGACAGCGATCCCTTCGGGCCCTTGGCGACCGGAGTGGCCCGGTTGGATGCGTCCCTGCAAGTTACCGCGGCCAACCCCGCGTTCGCCGAGCACACGGGATTCGGGGCTGCGCGCCTCCAGGGGCACACGCTCGGTTTCATGAAGCCGGACGGCGAGGCCCTGCATGCCTTGGCGCGGCGGGCAAGACAGGAAGCCGGCACGTACACGCTTTCGGGCGCGACCGTGTGCGCGGCGCCCGGGTCCGAGGCGCGGTTGAACTTCAGCTTCACGCCCATCGCCGATGGCGTGATGGTCGAGGTGCATCCGGCGTTGCCCGCCACGGGAGCGAGCCGGGTCTCGGAATCCCTGCGCGGCTTCGCGCATGAAATCCGCAACCCGCTGGCGGCGATTTCCGGTGCCGCACAATTGCTGGAGCAGCGCGCCGGTGATTCCCGACAACGCGAACTCGCGCAGTTGATCCGCGGTGAAGCGGCCCGGCTGGCGACCTTGGCCGAGCGCCTGTTGGGCGCACGCAACGAGATGGCGACGCGCGCCATCAATGTGCATGCCGTGCTCGAGCGCGCCGCGGAACTGGTGCGTGCCGAACGTCCGGACGTCGCCATGGTGCGCGATTACGATCCCAGCCTGCCCGCGTGGAACGGCGATCCCGATCGGCTGTTGCAGGCGCTGTTGAACCTGGCCCGCAACGCGATCGAGGCCAACGCGCGGCGGATCGTGTTGCGCAGCCGCGCGGAGGCCGGCTGGCGCGACGCGCATGGCCAACGCGTGCCTGCCCTCAGGATCGAGGTCGACGACGACGGCGATGGCGTGCCCGATGCGATCGCCGCGACCTTGTTCGAGCCGATGGTATCGGGCCGCCCGGACGGGACCGGCCTCGGCCTGGCGCTGGCGCGCGAAATTGCGCGCGAACACGGAGGCGAATTGACCTTGCGGGGAAGTGAAAGCGGATCCTGCTTCGTGCTGCTGTTGCCGCGGCGTCCGCGCGCGGGAGAACCACGATGAGCGCAATCCATATCGTCGATGACGACCGCGCCGTGCGCTTCGTGCTGGCGACCGCGCTTCGCGACGCCGGCCACGCGGTCACGGAATTCGCCGATGCCGAAGCCGCGCGGCGCGCCCTGCTGAACGCGCCGCCGGACCTCCTGGTCTGCGACGTACGGTTGCCCGGTGCGAATGGTCTGGCACTGCTGCACGAAATCAGGGCCGCGCATCCGGCGCTGCCGGTGATCGTGATGAGCGCCTTCACCGACGTCGCGACCACCGCGGCCGCCTACCGCGAGGGTGCCACGGACTATCTGCCCAAGCCGTTCGACATCGTGCAGGCGCAGGCCGCGGTGCAGCGCGCGTTGAACGAGTCGGCGGGGCCGGACGCCGAGG
Source organism: Rhodanobacteraceae bacterium (assembly GCA_035717365.1). Taxonomy (GTDB): domain Bacteria; phylum Pseudomonadota; class Gammaproteobacteria; order Xanthomonadales; family Rhodanobacteraceae; genus 66-474. The sequence continues at coordinate 5,676 of DASTIS010000184.1, read as the reverse complement.
CACGGCCCACGGCGCCTCGCGATGCCTTGCTCGGCGAAAGCGCGCCCATGCGCGAGGTATTCCGCCTGATCGGGCGGGTCGCCGCCAGCAACCTCAACGTGGTAATCACCGGCGAAACCGGTACCGGCAAGGAACTGGTGGCGCGGGCGCTGCACGAGGAAAGCGCGCGCCGGGCGCGACCGTTCGTGGCGCTCAATACCGCCGCAATTCCGGCGGAACTGCTGGAGTCGGAACTGTTCGGCCACGAAGCCGGCGCCTTCACCGGCGCGCAGCGGCGCACCACCGGGCGCTTCGAGCAGGCCGAGGGCGGCACGCTGTTCCTGGACGAGATTGGCGACATGCCCCTGCCCCTTCAAACGCGGTTGCTGCGCGTATTGGCGGGCGGCGAGTTCTACCGCATAGGCGGGCGCGAACTGATCCGCAGCGACGTTCGCGTCCTGGCGGCGACCCATCAGGATCTCGATGCGAAGGTCGCGCGCGGCGAGTTCCGCGCCGACCTCAAGCACCGGCTCGACGTGGTGCGCATCCACCTGCCGGCGTTGCGCGAACGCCGCGCGGACATCCCGTTGCTCGCCAAGCAGTTCCTCGCGGCCGCGGCGGCCGACCTGGACCTGCCGGAGAAGCATTTCACCCAGCCCGCACTGCAGGCGCTGGCGAAGATGGATTTTCCAGGCAACGTGCGGCAACTCGAGAACCTGTGTCGGCGGCTCGCGGTGATCGCCCCGGGCACGAGCATCCGGCGCGAAGACCTGGACGAGCGTGCGGCCGCCAGCGGAGCCGGTTCCGAAAGCGCACCGCAATGGGAATCCGCGTTGCGCACGTGGATCGATGCGCAACTCGCCGATGGCGCGGCCGACCTGCACGCCGCTGCGCGCGAGCGCTTCGACCGTGTATTGCTGGACGCCGCACTGGCCGCGCACGGCGGCCATCGCCAGAATGCGGCCAAGGCGCTGGGGCTCGGACGCAACACGTTGACCCGTAAATTGGGAAGCTCGCGAAAAGGCCGGGACCCCGGACCCCGGACCCGGGACTCAAAAGACTAGTCTCATCGCTCCTGTACATGGGTGCTGGATTTGCAGTGTTGCTTTTCACGACGATTTGCGAATTCCATCAGGCCTCACATGATTTTGGACGAAGGAGCTTGTTACGCTCCCCGAATCCCGAATCCCGAATCCCGAATCCGAAACATGCCCATCACCATTCGCGCCGCCACTGTCGCCGACATCCCGTTCCTGGTCCATTGCAACGCCGCGATGGCATTGGAGACCGAGCACAAGACGCTCGACCGGACCGTGTTGACGCGCGGCACGCGGGCGGTGTTCGACGATCCACGTCGCGGGCTCTATTTGATTGCCGAGCGCGGGGCCGAGCCAGCCGGCTGCCTGCTGGTCACGTACGAGTGGAGCGACTGGCGCGACGGCGACTGGTGGTGGATCCAGAGCGTGTTCGTCGCTTCCACGCATCGTCGTCGCGGCGTGTTCCGCGCGCTGTACACGGAAGTGGAGCGTCGCGCGCGCGCGGAGGGCGCGGTCGGGTTGCGCTTGTATGTCGAGCGGGACAACGCGCGCGCGCAGCAAACCTATGCGTCGCTTGGAATGGAAGAAGAGCCCTACAAGATGCTGCGTCGCGGATTCACCACGTTCGTGTAGCAGCCTGCCTGCAGGGTGAGGGCGGGCGTTTACGCGATGCCGGGGGCATCGGGTGCCCGGCCGAACCCCCGGCCAGGGACGGACGGGCCGGCGCCTCGCACAACGGATGGTTACTGGCCGATGACACAGCTCGCGCGCTGGCGCGCTCCTACAATGAAAGTCCTGAACCTTCAGGAGTCCGCAACATGATCCCCCAAACCCGCCGCGTCGCCGTGCTGGGCGGCGTGCGCATCCCGTTCTGCAAGCGCGATACCGCGTACGCCGACCTCGGCAATTTCGGGATGTCGGTGAAGGTGCTGGGTGCGTTGGTCGAAAAGTTCGGCCTGCAGGGCCTCGAACTGGGCGAGGTCGCGTTCGGCGCGGTGATGAAACACCCGGCCGACTGGAATCTCGCGCGCGAGGCGCTGCAATCCTCGGGCCTGGCGATGACCACGCCCGGCATCACCACGGCACGGGCCTGCGGCACCTCGCTGGACAATGCGATCCTGATCGGGCAGAAGATCGCGACCGGCCAGATCGAGGCCGGCATCGGCGGCGGCTCCGACACCACCAGCCAGGTTCCGCTGACCTATTCCAACGGCCTGCAGCAACGTCTGCTCGATTTGAACCGCGCGAAATCCCTCGGCGCAAAACTGGGGGCGGCGACACACGGATTCCGGCTGCGCGAACTGAAGCCGCAGGTACCGGGCGTGGTCGAGCCCCGGACCGGATTGTCGATGGGCGAGCATTGCGAAAAGATGGCGCGCGAGTGGAAGGTCGGTCGTGCCGAGCAGGACCAGTGGGCGCTCGAAAGCCACCGCAAGCTCGCCGCCGCCTACGATGCGAGGTTCTTCGACGATCTCGTGATTCCGTTCCGCGATGTGCGGCGTGACAACTTGTTGCGTGCCGACACCACGCTGGAAAAGCTCGCCGCATTGAAGCCCGCTTTCGACAGGACTTCGGGCAAGGGCACGCTGACCGCCGGCAACTCGTCCGCGCTTTCGGACGGCGCGGCGGCGGCCTTGCTGGCCAGCGAGGATTGGGCGGCACAACGCAAATTGCCGGTGCTGGCGTACCTCACCGAGGCCGAGGTCGCGGGCGTCGACTACGTCCACGGCGAGGGCCTGCTGATGGCGCCGACCATCGCGGTGCCGCGCATGCTGCAACGCGCCGGGTTGAAGCTGCAGGATTTCGATTTCTACGAAATCCACGAGGCGTTCGCGGCGCAGGTGCTGTGCCAGTTGCGCGCGTGGGAATCAGCGGACTATTGCAGGAACCGGCTGGGACTGGATGCGCCGCTAGGTTCGATCGACCCCGCGAAGATCAATGTCCACGGTTCCAGTCTGGCAACCGGCCACCCGTTCGCCGCGACCGGCGCACGGATCGTGGCGACCCTGGCGAAACTGCTGGCGCAGAAGGGTTCCGGTCGTGGCCTGATCTCGATCTGCACCGCCGGCGGCATGGGCGTGGTCGCGATCCTCGAGCGGTAGCCCGGGCCGAACGCGCAGGTTGGGTTGACCCGAGCTCCATCCGGGGAAGCCCAACATCCCAGATTGCGTTGGGCTTCCGCCGATGAAGCCGGCGTCAACCCAACCTACTCCACATGGTTCGCGTTCCGGGCGAAGCCGGTCCGCTGGGCGCCTGCATTACCGTCGAGCCTGCGTAGGTTGGGCTGAGCGCTCTTTGCGAAGCCCAACTGTCATCTCGAAAGTGTTGGGCTTCCGCCGATGAAGCCGACGTCAGCCCAACCTACGGCGCAACCGGTGACGCCGCCGTTTATCCGACCTTGAACAGCGTCGGTTTCCACGCGCCGCTGGCGTAGGAGTCGCGCCGGCGGCGGTGCATCCGCGCGATGGCTTCGGCCGCGCGCGCATCGGCCCAATCCGCACGTTCCACCATCAGCTTGGCCGGGTCCTCGCCGCGGGCCCGGGCCTCTTCGGTACGCCATTCGCAAAAGTCGTCGTAGGCCTCGATTTCGAAGCGCAGGTCCTGGCAGCACAGTTCGATCATGATGGCGTCGTCGAGGAAACCCAGCACCGGTACGGCGTCGGGGATCGCGTCGTGCGGATCGGCCAGGTACGCGAGCGCCGCCAGCACCCGCTGACGATCACCGTCGGGCAAGCCGAAGCCGACGTCCTTCGCCATGGAAATCAAGGATTCGACGCTGCCGAGCCGCGCAGCGATGAAGGGCGGCACGCTCGCGCCGCGGGTCCTGTCGAGCAAACCTTGCGCCGCCGCGATGATCTCGCTGTCGGGACTGTCCTTGACGCTGGCTTCGACATCCTGCATGCCCTTGACGAAGTACTGGAGATCGTCGTCGCTCAGCTGGATGCTGATATCCATGGGCATGGCGGGTGTCCTCGATTGGGCGGATGAATGCGCCAGCGTAGCGACTGGCCTCGACCACGTCAATCGGCGCCAGGACTCCGTTTCGCAGCCGCTCTTCCGGAACGTCAGCCCACGGAACTCTCGGCGATGGACGGCGGCTCTGGCCGTTCCGATCCCCAAAAGGGCTGCAGGTCTTCACGATCCATCATGGCTTGCGACGCAGCGTTCACGGACGAACGCAGACTGTCCGGAGAATCAGGCCACGGATGGCCATTCCGATCCCCAAGGGGCTGCAGGTCTTCATGATCCATGGTGGCTTGCGACGCAGCATTCATGGACGAACGCAAAACTAAAGTATCCCCTGCATGCCGGCGCCAAACGCCACGATGAAACGCGCGATGATCGCGGTCAGCGACAGGTTGACCTCGGGAAAATCACCGACCGGCTTCCAGTTTTCCAGGAAGTCGGGGTGGGTGGCCGGGACGGGCGTGCCACCGGGCTTCAACTCGTAATCGGTGGTGTAGGCCCAGGGCCAGATATCGAAGACCGGAAGGCTGCGCGAGACATCGCCGAGCACACGGCTGACGTCGCCGATGATGGGGGTCGGATCGCGGGGCGCGACCAGCCACGCATTCTGCGGTGCGGTGTCGCGCAGGATCGAGGCGCGAAGCTGCCGGGCGAATGCCTTGTCGCGGATGATCACGCCGGACTCGGTGTTGTAGTTGTCCGAGCGCGGGTCGAAATTGTGCGAGCCGACCATGGCGATCTCGCCATCGACCACCAGCGATTTTGCGTGGAGGCTGATGCGCGGTCCGGCGTGGCCGGCCTCGATCGGGGCTCGTCCGCCGCGGTGCTGCGAGGACTTCTCCGAGCCGATACCGGACAGGCGGTTGTAGTCGGCCAGCATCGTCGGCGCGTCGGCCGGATGCGGCATCAGTTCGTGGATGCGGAAACCGAAGTCCACGAGAAACTTCTTGTGGTGTTTGTAGGACAGCGCGTACACCGCCACGGCGTCGGTCGAAGCCAGCGAGTTTGTCGACACGATCACCTCCACGCGCGGATCCTGCTTCTGCAGCGCGCGAAAGATCTTGCCGGCCCGGCGTGTCAGCACCAGATACGGGGTCTGCAGCACGATCTGGTGTTGCGCGCCCGAAATCATCGCCATCAGATCCTGCGTCAGCTCGCGCGAATCCGGGCCATGCACGGCTTCGCCCTTGGAGGGGAGGTCGTAGAAGTAGTCGACCAGCCCGACCTTCAGGCTGTGGGCGAGCAACCTCGATTGCAGGAAGTCGGGATCCCCGGCCTGCGCGCGGACCTTGGCGACCCGTTGCGGGTCGGCGAAGCGGGGTTCGGTCCACGGTTCGGCATCGAACGGATGCGCGAGGATCTCGGCGTTGACGTCTTTCAGATGCGTCAGCGGGACCGAGCGGTCGTTGTGCCAGAAGATCCCGAAGCTCTTTTGCATCTGCCGTCCGGCGACGCCCGCGACGACCACGTCGCGGTCCAGGAAATCCATCTGCGAGTCCCAGTCGTAATAGCTGTTCTGGTAATTGCGGCCGCCGACGATGCCGACCTTGCCGTCGACCAGGAACAGCTTGTTGTGCATGCGCTGGTTGAACTTGCGGAAGCAACACAGCACGCTCGCGGCATACTCGACGTATCCGGCGCGGGCGCGGTCGAACGTCGGGTTGTAAAGCTCGATGTGCAGGTTGCTGCTGGC
>DASTIS010000183.1:0-7677 GCA_035717365.1 Rhodanobacteraceae bacterium | reverse complement strand
GGGCACCTCGTGCATATCCCGCATTGACAAGTACCGCAGGAAGATTGATGCACCGCGGCGCGCCTCGGGGCGCCACCACACCAGACTGCGGGCAGGATGCCCGTAGCGGAACACGACAATCATCACGCCAGTCACCGACCGGAACATTCCCATGAACCAACCCGATGCCAACGTCTATTACGTCCCGCACAGCAGCCGCTGGCCGATCGTCGCGACACTCGGCATGTTCCTGTTCATGGTCGGTGCGGCGGTCTGGCTCAACGGCTACGACACCCCCGGCAAGGTCGTCCTGACGATCGGTGCGCTGACCATCATCGGCATGATGTTCGGCTGGTTCGGCAACGTCATCCGCGAGTCGCTGAAGGGGACCTTCAACTCGCAGGTGGACACCTCGTTCCGGATGGGGATGACCTGGTTCATCTTCTCCGAGGTGTTCTTCTTCGCCGCATTCTTCGGTGGCCTGTTCTACATTCGCACGTTTGTGGTGCCGTGGCTGGGGGGTGCCGGCACCAAAGGCGTCCTCACCAATACCTACATCTGGCAGGGCTTCTCGGGGGCCTGGCCCACCAATGGTCCGGAAGCGTTGGGCGGCGCTTTCGTCGCCACGGGGCCTTGGGGCATCCCGCTGATCAACACCCTGTTGCTGCTGTCCTCGAGCGTCACCGTGACGATCGCGCACCATGCGCTGCGTGCCGGCAACCGCAAGCGCCTGATCGGCTTCCTCGGACTCACGATCCTGCTGGGCATAATCTTCCTCGGGTTGCAGGCGCACGAATACTGGGAATCCTACGTCCACTTCAACATGACGCTGCACAGCGGCATCTACGGCGCCACGTTCTACATCCTCACCGGATTCCACGGCCTGCACGTCACCCTTGGCACGATCATGCTGTGCGTGATGTGGGCGCGCTGCCTGCGCGGCCACTTCACGCCCGACAACCATTTCGCGTTCGAGGCGGTGTCGTGGTACTGGCACTTCGTGGACGTGATCTGGCTGTGCCTGTTCCTGTTCGTGTATATCCTGTAGGAGCGGGCCACGCCCGCGACCGGTTTGCGGACCGGGTTTGTCGCGGCCAAGGGCCGCTCCTACAAGAGCAGCCCTTGGGTACATCCGAACAAATACTTTGCGCGAGGCCAAGCATCATCCGCGTCCATCATCCGCGATTTCCGGATGCCAAGGTCCCTTGTTCGGCGTGGTTGAACGGCACCACTAACGCAGAATCCTGTCGTCCCCGAGTCCCGGGTCCCGAGCTTCTAGCGCACGTAAATCCCGTGCGGATGCAGGATACCGGTGTAGATCCCGATCACGATCAGGACGATCAGCAGGATGGAGAATGCGACGCGTCGCGTCAGCGCCCACACCGTGCGGCTGCTGCCGGTGCGGTCGGTCATCATGAAGTACAGCGCCTGTCCCAGTTCGAAGATCACCACCAGAAACACGATGACCAGGACGATCTTGTATACGGTGGCGAATGACATGGGCAAAGCGCAGCCGGAAACCGCGAGTATAACGTCGCGGCGCCCCGCGACGGCACGGTGCGGGGCATGATGCGGATGCGTCGCCCCGGCATCTTCGCCGTGTTGCTGACGCTGGCGGGGATCGCGGTGTTCTGCGTACTCGGAGTCTGGCAACTGGATCGCGCGACGTACAAGGAGAACGTGCTGGCCCGGTTCCACCATGCCTCGATCGCGCCGTTTGAGTCGTTGGCGCAGGCGGCTTCCGACCCGCGGCCGAACGACTATCCGCACGTGAAGGTGGGCGGCCGGCTGGAGGGCAACCGGGTGTACTTCCTGGACGATCAGATGCGCGCGGGACGGCTCGGCGTGATGGTGTTCGTGCCGTTCATCCCGCAGGACTCGACACGCACGCTGCTGGTGAACCTCGGGTTCCTGCAGAAGATGGGAGCCGACTCGACGACCCTGCCGGACCTGCCACCGATCCCGGAGCACGATGTCACCCTGACCGGCATCTACGCGCCGCCGCCATTGCCGGGCCTGAAACTGGGCGGCAACCCGCTGCCCCGCCAGAAGACCTGGCCCAAGCTGGTGACCTGGATCGACCCGCAGGAGATCGCGGCCGACCTGCAGCGCAAGGTCTACCCGCACGTGTTGCTGCTGGATCCCGATCCGCACAGCGCCTATCTGCGCCACTGGACCGCCAACGTGATGCTGCCCGCGCGGCACCGCGCGTACGCGCTGCAGTGGTTCAGTTTCGCGATCGCCGCGATCGTGATGTTTTTCGTGTTGCATCGTGTCAAGCACGATGACGCCGCTACCGACGAGAAGGAATAGAGACCGATGGATGTGCGCAACCGACGACGCCTGCAGGCGGGACTGATTGCAGCGGTTTTCGTGGTGCCCGTGATCGCGGCCTTGGTGCTGACGACGGGCGGATGGATTCCGCACGCCCGCAGTTACGGCCAGCCGATCCAGCCCGAGCGTGATCTCGCATCCGTGCCCGTGCAGCTTGCGAACGGCGAGGCTTTCTCCTGGAGCAACCCGGACGCGGTCTGGACGCTGGTCGCGCTGCCGGGTCCCGATTGCGCCGAACGTTGCCTGCGCCAGCTCGACCTGGCGCATCGGGCGAAGATCACCCTGGGTCAGCACGCCGGCAAGCTGCGCCTGCTGTACCTCGGCACGCCGCCGGCTGGCGCGGTGGCACAGGGTTTCGGTGAAATCTGGACGCTTGCGACCACGAGCTCGCACGTGCTCGATGACCTGCGCGCCACGGCGCGCGATTCGGTCAGCGCGGTGCTGGTGACGCCCGATGGCGAGGCGCTGACGCGCTATGCCGCCAACTTCGATCCGGAAGGCCTGCGCCAGGACCTCAAGAAGGTGGTGCACTGATGGATTTGGTGGGCCGGCCGCTGCGCACGCTGGCGTGGATCGCGTGCGCGCTGGCATTTTGCGTGATCGTGTTCGGTTCGTTCGTGCGGCTGTCGAACGCCGGGCTGTCGTGCCCGGACTGGCCGACCTGTTACGGGCGCATCACGTGGCCGGTCAAGCCGGCCGCGGTGGCCAGGGCCGACCAGGCGTTTCCGCACCGGCCGGTCGAAGTCCACAAGGCATGGCGCGAGCAGAGTCATCGCTATCTGGCCGGAGCGTTGGGTATCCTCGTCCTCGCCGAGGCGCTGGTCGCGACGTTCGACCGCAGGCGTCGATTGGGGCTGGTGATCGCGGCGGTGGTCCTGGTCGGCATCGGCATTCCGCTGTACATGGCCAGGGATTACGTGGCCTCGAGCGTCGCGGCCGCGATCGGGGAGGCGCTCTTGCTGGGTGTTGCGATTTTCTGGCGCGGCGGCGGCTGGCGACGGATCGCGGTACTGGCGCTGGCCGTGGTGTGTTTCCAGGCGTTGCTCGGGATGTGGACGGTCACGTGGCTGCTGAAACCGATCGTGGTGTCGGGGCACCTGCTGGGCGGCATGGCGACCTTCGCATTGCTCGCGTGGATCGCCTTGCGGCTTCCCCAAGAACGGGGTCAGGTTCACTTTTCGGCGAGACCACGTCGGGACTCCCAGTCGGTCATGAAAAGTGAACCTGACCCCGTTCTTCGCTTGCGCGGCTTCGTGATTCTCGGTTTGGTCCTGTTGTCCTGCCAGATTTTCCTCGGCGGCTGGACGTCGTCCAACTACGCGGCGCTGGCCTGCGGGATCGGCGGTTCGGCGTTCCCGACCTGCCTGGGGCAGTGGTGGCCGGCGATGGATTTCCACCAGGGCTTTGTCCTGTGGCGCGGGATCGGCGTGGATTTCCAGGGTGGCATCCTCGACGCCACGGCGCGCGCGGCGATCCAGATGGTGCACCGCGTCGGTGCGGTGGTGGTGTTCGTGTATGGATTGTGGCTGGCCTACCGGGCGGGTCGCGCCGGCATGCGCAGCCACGCGCTCGCGCTGGCGGTGCTGTTGCTCGCGCAGGTCGCGCTCGGGATCGCCAATGTGACGCTGGGCCTGCCGCTGTCGATCGCGGTCGCGCACACCGGCGGCGCCGCGTTGCTGTTGTTTGCCATGGTTGGTTTGTTGGTGCGATCGCAGTTCGTGCGGTCGCCCCTGGCCGCTGCACGACCGGGACTGCCGGCGGCGGGAACATCATGAAGTCGTGAACACGGGAGCGGGTTTCCTGCCCTGACTTTTCCAAAAGCGTGCGATCATTCGTGATCGCTGCATCGCCTGACGCGCGGTTGCCGGTGCCGCTTGCAGGCATGAGGCACCAGAACGGCCATCAAAGCCGCCATCCATGGCCAGGAACTCCATGGCCTGATTTTTCACCCAAGCCGCTTCGAGCGGAACGCTTACAATGCCACGATGAATACCAGTATCGAGCCGGGGGGGCGGACGGCCGCCATCCGTACCAGGTCCTCCGGTGCCACGGTGCCGCGGGAACCCTCGCTCGCCGGACAATACCTCGCCGCCACCAAGCCGCGCATCGTCGCGTTGCTGGTGTTCACCGCGCTGATCGGGATGTTCCTCGCGACGCCGGGCATTCCGCCGTGGCAGGCGCTGGTGTTTGGCACCCTCGGCATCTGGATGGCCTCGTCCTCGGCCGCGGCGCTGAACCAGTTGATCGACCAGCGCATCGATCGCGTGATGGCGCGCACCGCCCATCGCCCGTTGGTAACCGGTACGCTCACCACGCGCCAGGTGCTCGTCTTCGCAGTGGGCCTGGGGGTGGCATCGATGCTGGTGCTGGCGCTGCTGGTGAACGTGCTGACCGCCTTGCTGACCTTCATCGGCCTGATCGGCTACGCGGTGGTCTACACCGCGTTCCTGAAACGCGCCACGCCGCAGAACATCGTGATCGGCGGACTGGCTGGCGCCATCCCGCCGCTGCTCGGGTGGGCCGCGGTCACCGGCATGCAGACGCCGACCGACTGGGCCTACGGGCTGCTGCTGGTGCTGATCGTGTTCGCGTGGACGCCGCCGCACTTCTGGGCGCTGGCGATCTTCCGCCGCGAGGATTACCGGCGCGCCTGCATCCCGATGCTGCCGGTGGTGTACGGGGTCGAGTACACCCGTTGGCAAGTGCTCTTCTACACCATCCTGCTGGTGCTGGTGAGCCTGCTGCCCTACCTCACCGGCATGAGCGGCATGCTCTATCTCGGCGGCGCCGCGGTGCTTGGCATCGCCTACCTGTATTACGCGATTCGCCTGATGCGTCCGCCCGACGAACGCTTCGCGATGAGCGCCTTCGGCTATTCCATCGTTTACCTGATCGCGCTGTTCGCGTTCCTGCTGGCCGACCACTGGTTGACCTCGCCGGTGGTGCACATCGGAGGCTACGTCCTGCAGAGGATCGGATAAGCTGGACTGCGCGCGCGGGGCCGGCGCCGGGTGGGTGAGTCAGGGCGGCTTCGGCCGGTGATCCCAGGAGGCAGTGACAACGCGTGGATCGGGTCCTTCTCGTCGTCGCGATCGTCGCCGCATTGACCAGCATTGCGTTGGCGGCATGGGCGCTGCGCAAACAAAAGCGCATCACGCGCGAATTGCGGGTCAGCCGCGAGCGCTACATGCTGGTGGCGGAGGGCGCCAACGACGGCATCTGGGATTTCGACCTCGCCACCAAGCACATCTTCTTCTCGCCGCGTGTCCGCCAGATGCTGGGTTACGACGAGAGCGAGCTGTCGGGCCCCGCCGACCTCAGGCGCATCATCCTGCCGGAAGACCTCGAAGCGGCGCGCAGCGCGCTGTTCGGCCACATCGAGTCGGGACGCACCGGCGAGTTGCGCCGCGTGATGCGGATGCGCACGCGCGATGGCCGGGTCCTGACGATCCTGGCCCGCAGTGTCACCCAGTACGGCGCGGACGGCACGCCGATCCGGGTCGCGGGCTCGTACACCGACATCACCGAACAGCTCAGCAACGAACGGCAGCTGCAGGTCGCGGCCAGCGTGTTCGAGGCAGGCAGCGACAGCATCGTGATCAGCGACGCGCACGACCGGATCGTGTCGGTCAACAACGCGTTCCTCGCCATGAGCGGGTACAACCGCGAAGAACTGATCGGCCGATTCCTGCGCGACGTGCAGGCGCCGACCGAAGGATCGGCCGGGCTGGAGGCCGCACTGCGGGATTCGGGGGCGTGGAGCGGCGCGCTGGTGTGGCGACGGCACAACGGCGAGGGCAAGACGCTGGACACCTCTGTGGTGGCGGTCCGCGATGCCGCCGGCGAGATCACCTTCCGCGTGCATGTGTGCATCGACACCGCCGAACTGCGCTACGCCCAGGCCCGCATCAGCCACCTCGCGTATTTCGATGCGTTGACGGGACTGCCCAACCGCACCCACCTGCGCGCCCAGTTCGAGCAGGCGCTGGCCACGGCGCGCTATTCCGGGCAACCGCTGGCCGTGGTGTTCTTCGATCTCGACAACTTCAAGGAAATCAACGACACCGCCGGACACAGCGTCGGCGACGACGTCATCTGCGCGGTCGCGCAACGCCTCGGCAAGAGCCTGCGCGAAGAGGACATCCTGTGCCGCTTCGGCGGCGACGAGTTCCTGCTGTTGCTGCCCAATACCGACGCCGAAACCGCTGAGGCCGTGGCGGGGCGCCTGATGGCTGAAATCTGCATGCCGGTCGAGGTCGAGGGCAGGGTGATGGACATCGCGGCCAGCGCCGGGTTCAGCATGTTTCCCGACGATGCACTGGACGCGGAGAACCTCGTGCGCGAAGCCGACACCGCACTGTTCCGCGCCAAGGAGGAAGGTGGCAACAACGTGCAACGATTCCAGGCGTGGATGGGCGAAGCGGTGAGTTGGCGCCACGACATGCAGGCGGCACTGCGGGTGGCGATCGTGCGCTCGCAGTTCGTGCTGCACTACCAGCCGATCGTCGATGTGCGAAGCCACCGCGTCGCGGGTGTGGAGGCCCTGCTTTACTGGAACCGGCCCGGCATGGGGGTGGTGGGTCCGGCCACCTTCATCGGCCTCGCCGAGGAGTCGCGCCTGATCGACCCGATCGGGGCGTGGGTGGTGGGCGAGGCCTGCCGCCAGGTCGCGGCATGGAAGCGCGCCGGCCTGCCCGGGTTCTATGTCTCGCTCAATGTCTCCGGCATGCAGTTGCGCGAGGCGGGCAGATTCCAGCAACACCTCGCCGTCGCGATGCGCGAGCACGGCGTGACCAACCACGATTTGCTGCTGGAGATCACCGAGCGCCACCTGGTGCAGGACGTCAAGGGTGGCTTGCCGGTGCTGGAAAGCCTCGTCGCCAGCGGCATCCGCGTGTCGGTCGACGATTTCGGGACCGGTTACTCCAACCTCGAAACGCTCAAGAACCTCACCGTCAGCCAGATCAAGATCGACCGCACCTTCGTTCGCAACCTGGTCACCGAAGTCGGCGATCGCGCGATCGTGAAGTCGATCGTCGCGCTGGGCCGGAGCCTCGGCCTGCAAGTGGTGGCCGAGGGCGTGGAAACCGCCGAACAGCAGCAGATGCTGCGGGAATTCGGCTGTGACCTGTTGCAGGGCTATCGGTTCGCGCGACCGCTGATCGCGGAGAAGGTGCCGGCGTTCATCGAGGCGCTGGCGCAGGACGGGATCGACACCCGGACTGGCGGCTGAGCCCGGGTTGTGGTGAGATGACGGGTTGCCGCGCTGCCGTTTTCGCGCGGTGTGGTTTCGCGTGTGTCAGGTGATGTCTTGAACGCAGTCATGGATTTTCTGCGCTGGTGGATCCCGTGGGAGCCATCGGC
>DASTIS010000182.1:0-4036 GCA_035717365.1 Rhodanobacteraceae bacterium | reverse complement strand
GCCCACCAACTGCTCCATGGGCAGGAACTCGTCCACCACGTGGTTGATGAAACTGGTGTTGGCGCCGTTTTCGAGCAGCCGGCGCACCAGGTAGGGAAGCAGATCCTTGTGGCTGCCCACCGGCGCGTACACGCGGCAGGGAACATTCAGGTTGTCCTTGCCGATCACTTCGGCGTACAACTCGGCGCCCATGCCGTGCAGGCGCTGGTACTCGAACGGGCGACCGCGCGCGATGTGGTGGAGGGCGGCGATGGTATGCGCGTTGTGGGTCGCGAATTGCGGGTAGATCGCGTCGCCGCCGGCATCGAGCATGCGCTCCGCGCAAGCGAGGTAGGACACGTCGGTGTTGGGCTTGCGCGTGTACACCGGGTAACCGGAAAGCCCCTGTTCCTGCGCCAGCTTGATTTCGGCGTCCCAGTAGGCGCCCTTGACCAGGCGTACGCACCAGCGGCGGCCGGCGGCGTGCGCGGTCTCGGCCAGCCAGTCGATCACGAACGGCGCGCGCTTCTGGTAGGCCTGCACGGCGAGGCCGAAGCCGTTCCAGCCTTCGAGCGAGGGGTCGGTGAACACCGCGTGCATCACGTCCAGCGACAGTTCCAGCCGCGCGGCTTCCTCGGCGTCGATGGTCACGGCGATGCCGCGGGCCATCGCCTGTTGCGAGAGCTCGAGCACGCGTGGGGTCAGCTCCGCGTGGATCCGGGCGCGCTCGGCGACTTCGTAACGCGGGTGCAGTGCCGACAGCTTGACCGATATCGAAGGCGCTTCCAGCACGTCGCCGGCCTTGGGATGCTTGCCCAACGCCTCGATGGCGTCGCGGTAAGCCTGCATGTAGCGTTCGGCGTCCGGCGCCGTCAGCGCGGCCTCGCCCAGCATGTCGAACGAATACCGGTAGGCGGCATTGTCGCCGCGCGTGGCGCGCTGCAGCGCGGCGCCGATGCTGCGGCCCATGATGAATTGCTGGCCCATGATGCGCATGGCCTGGCGCACGGCCATCCGGATCACCGGTTCGCCGGCGCGGTTGACCAGCCGGCGCAACGCCGCCTGGTAGTCGCGCCGCGTGACTTCGGGCAGCGTGACCAGGTGCCCGGTCAGCAGCAGCCCCCAGGTCGAGGCGTTGACCAGCACCGACTTGCTGGTGCCGAGGTGTTTTTTCCAGTCTGCCTCGCTCAGCTTGTCGCGGATCAACTTGTCGGCGGTGTCGCTGTCGGGAATGCGCAACAGCGCTTCGGCAATGCACATCAACAACATGCCCTCGGTGCTGGACAGGTCGTATTGCTGCATGAAGGCGGCGATGGCGCTGCGCTGGTCCTGCTTGGCGCGCACGCGCCGCACCAGGTCGGCGGCGTGCGCCTCGATCTGCCCGCGTTCCGCGGGCAACAGTTCCGCGCGCGCCAGCAATTCGTGGACGGCGTCCGATTCGTCGCGCAGCCATGCGGCGGTGATGCGCGCACGTGCCGGACCCGCCGGCGCGGGCAGTTCGGGGGTAAGGATTTCTGCCATCGGGATGAGTTGCGACGCGACCGCCCATTGTACGGCTTGCGCGCGGCGACGCCAATGACGTGCGGCAGTCGCGGCGCGTCCCGACACGGTAATCTTGCCGCGATGGCTTGGCGACCTTATGATTCCCGGATTGTTGTACCGTGAATGCCATGATCACACGTCTTCCGGTGGTGGCAGAAACCGGGCAGGTGACGTTGCTGCTGGCGCCCAACCGGGCGCTCAGCCGCAGTCAGGTGCGCCGGCTGGTGTGGGAGGTGTGCATTGCGGCGTTGCTCGTGGCGGCACTCGCGGCGTGGGGCGGAGACGTGTTCGCGCCGTTGTTCACGTTGATCGAAATCCCGGTGGTGGCGATCGCGTTCTGGCTGGTGTGGCGTAGCGGGGATCGAGGAGAGCGTATTACGCTCGACACGGACCAGGTCCGGATCGAGCAACTTCCGCCCAAGGGGCGTGCAGCGAGCACGTTTCCGGCAGCGTGGGTCAGGGTGAGCGTGTTGGAGCGCCGCGACGGGCACCAGCACGTGGTGTTGACTGCACACGGCCGCACGCAGGAAGTGGGACGGTGCCTCGGCGACGACGAACGGATGCAGTTGTCGCGGTGGTTGAGAACCTTGCTGTCCGGCCGCAGCGGCTGGCGCGAAAACTAGAGACGCATGGGGTGCGATGACAATGAGTTCCACTAACTGCAAGCGGCGGGTCGTGGGTGCGGGCGCCGCCCTCGGCGGCCTGCTGGTCTCGATGGCCGCCGCCGCCGACCCGCAACGTTGGCAGCTGAACATGCCCAAGGGCGTCACGCCGGTCTCGCATCAGATCTGGGATCTGCACATGGCCGCGTTGTGGGTCTGCGTGGCGCTCGGCATCATCGTGTTCGGCGTGATGTTCGTCGCGATGTTCCGGTTCCGGAAATCCAGGGGTGCGGTCCCCGAGACGTGGACCCACAACGGCAAGGTGGAATTTGCGTGGACCGTGATACCGGTGCTGATCCTGATCGGCCTGGCCGCCCCCGCCACGATCATCACCCGCAACATGTACAACGCCACCGATTCGCAGATGACGGTCAAGGTCACGGGCTACCAGTGGCTGTGGCGCTACGACTACATCAGCTACGACGGCCAGCCGATCACCAAGGTGCCGACGATCTGGTCGCGGCTCGCCTGGGACAGCAATGCCGCGCGCCAGCTCGGCTCGGATATCGACCCCAACAGCCTCGTGGCGAAGGATGGTTTCCATGACTACCTGCTCAACGTCACCCATCCGCTGGTGATCCCGGCCGGCGTCAAGGTGCGTTTTCTCATCACCGGCGGTGACGTGATCCATGGCTGGTGGGTGCCCGACTTCGCGGCCAAGCGCGACGCGATCCCCGGCATCATGAACGACACGTGGGCCAAGGTCGACAAGCCCGGCGTTTATCGTGGCCAGTGTTACGTGCTGTGCGGGCAGGACCACAGCGCGATGCCGGTCGTCGTCGAGGTGTTGCCGAGGGACCAGTTCAACGCCTGGCTGGCCGCGCAGGAGGATGCCGCGACCCTCGACAAGGCCGCGCGGACCGCCCAGGCACCGCCACCGGGACCGGTGCCCCCCAAGGGTTGATCCCGCACCAGACGTTCGTGTAGCACAAGGCATTCAGAGGATCCGCACCATGTCCACCACCGCGCAAGCCGTCCATTACGACGAACACCACCAGGGCTTCTTCGAGCGCTGGGTCATGTCCACCAACCACAAGGACATCGGGACCCTGTATCTGTCGTTCTCGTTCCTGATGCTGTTCGTGGGCGGCGGTTTCGCGATGCTGATCCGCGCCGAGCTGTTCGAGCCCGGCATGCAGTTGATGCAGCCGTACTTCTTCAACGAACTGACCTCGATGCACGGGCTGGTGATGATCTTCGGCGTGATCATGCCTTCGTTCGTCGGCCTCGCGAACTGGATGATCCCGATGCAGATCGGCGCGCCCGACATGGCGCTGCCGCGGCTCAACAACCTGTCGTTCTGGATCCTGCCGTTCGCCTTCATCCTGCTGCTCTCGACGTTCTTCATGCCGGGTGGCGCGCCGGCCGCCGGCTGGACGATGTATCCGCCGTTGGTGCTGCAGGGCGGCGAGTCGATCGCGTTCATGATCTTCGCGATCCACCTGATGGGCATCTCGTCGATCCTGGGGTCGATCAACATCATCGCGACCATTCTCAACCTGCGCGCGCCGGGAGTGGATCTGCTGAAGATGCCGATGTTCTGCTGGTCGTGGCTGATCACCTCGTTCCTGGTGATCGCGGTGATGCCGGTGCTCGCGGGCGCGGTGACGATGATGCTGTTCGACCGCTTCTTCGGCACCAACTTCTTCAACGCCGCGGCCGGCGGCGACCCGGTGATGTATCAGCACGTGTTCTGGTTCTTCGGCCACCCCGAGGTCTACATCATGATCCTGCCGGCGTTCGGGATCATTTCGGAGATCGTGCCGACCTTCGCACGCAAGCCGCTGTTCGGCTACAAGGCGATGGTGTACGCGATCGCCTGCATCGCGTTCCTGTCGTTCATCGTGTGGGCG
>DASTIS010000181.1:0-7482 GCA_035717365.1 Rhodanobacteraceae bacterium | reverse complement strand
CGCCGGCCTGCAAGCAGGCGTTCGGCGACTGGTATGCGACGTTGCACCAACTGCATGACAAGCTGGAGAACGGCCCGCCGCAGCAGGTGACCTTCCCGGATCCCTACACCTACAAGCCGGTCACGCGAACGATCACCGCCGGCACGCTGGCCAGCGTGTCGCGCTTCTTCGCGTATTCGTCCGTGACCGCGGCGCTGTTGCCGCTGGCGGTGCACGAGGCGGCGCAGGGCAACTACGCGCCACTGATGGGCCAGCAGCAGTTGCTGACCGGCGACCTGTCCGAATCGATGAAGGGCGGCATGCAGTTGTCGGTGATCTGCACCGAAGATGCCCCGCTCCTGAAACCGCGCCCGCAGGACGCCGACACCCTGCTCGGCGAACAGTTGATCGACGCGTCCCTGGCCGCGTGCAAGGTCTGGCCGCACGGACCGATGCCAAAGGACTTCCATGCGCCATTCAAGTCGTCGATCCCGACCCTGCTGATTTCGGGCGAACGCGACCCGGTCACCCCGCCGAGCGATGCCGCCGAGGTGCTGAAGGGTTTGTCGAACGGCCGCTCGCTGGTGGTCAAGGGCATGGGCCACGCCGAAGCCATCAACGCCGGCTGCATGCCGAATCTGGTCGAGCAGTTCATCGACAAGCGCCAACCGAAACAGCTCGATGCGAAATGCCTCGACCGGCTGGGGCCGATTCCGGCATTCGTGAATTTCAATGGAGCCACGCCATGACCCAATCACCGCGCGGTGGTCACCTGCAGGCAGGCTCCTGCGAAGGGCACCGCATGCCATTTTGTAGGAGCGCGCCTCGCGCGCGATCGGGTTACCCGCAGGCAGGCTCCTGCACGAAAAGGGGAACGCAATGATCGAAGTAAAAGACCTGCACAAGGCCTTCGGCAAGGTCAAGGCCGTCGACGGCGTCACCTTCACCGCCCGCGATGGCGAGATCACCGGGCTGCTTGGTCCCAACGGTGCCGGCAAGACCACCACGCTGCGCATGCTCTACACCTTGATGAAGCCCGACGCAGGACGGGTGCTGGTCGATGGCATCGACGCCGCAGCCGACCCGCTCGCGGTGCGGCGACAGCTGGGCGTGTTGCCGGATGCGCGTGGCCTCTACAAGCGCCTGACCGCGCGCGAGAACATCGACTACTTCGCGCGCCTGCACGGCATCGATACGGCGCTGATGCACCAGCGCCGCGAGGCACTGGCCGACGCGCTGGAAATGCACGACATCCTCGATCGCCGCACCGAGGGGTTCTCGCAGGGCCAGCGGGTCAAGACCGCCATCGCGCGCGCGCTGGTGCACGATCCGAAGAACGTGATCCTCGACGAGCCAACCAATGGCCTCGACGTGATGGCGACGCGCGGGCTGCGCGCGTTCATGCGCAACCTGAAGGCCGAGGGGCGCTGTGTGCTGTTTTCCAGCCACATCATGCAGGAGGTCGCGATGCTGTGCGACCGTATCGTGGTGATCGCCGCCGGCCGCGTGGTCGCCGACGAGTCGCCCGACGCACTGCGCGCGCAAACCGGCGAGGCCAACCTGGAGGACGCCTTCGTGAAACTGATCGGCAGCGAAGAAGGTCTTGCGGCATGAAAACGAAGACCGACGACATGTCGCGACAATCGGAGGGCGCCGCATGAAGGCGATGCTGACGGTCCTGTGGAAGGAAGTCCGGGAAAACCTGCGCGACAAGCGCACGGTGTTCAGTGCGCTGGTTTACGGGCCGCTGATCGGGCCGGTCCTGTTCGTGGTGCTGATGAACACCATGGTCGGCCGCGAAATGAAAAAGGCCGAGGGTCCGCTGAAGGTGCCGGTGATCGGGGCCGAGTACGCGCCCAACCTGATCGGTGCCTTGAAGCAGCAGGGGCTCGTGCCGCAGCCGCCGATCGCCAATCCGGACAAGGCGGTGCGCGAGCGCGACACGGACGTCGTGTTGCGCATTCCCGCCAGCTTCGGCGAGGCGTGGACCAAGGGCGAACCGGCGCAGGTCGAGTTGATCTACGATGCCTCGCAGATGGGCAGCAGCACGCCGCGTGAACGACTCGAAGGCATGTTGAAGCAATACAGTCGTCAGCAGGGGGCGTTGCGCTTGCTGGCGCGCGGCCTTTCGCCGGGTATTGCGGCGCCGGTCACGGTCAGCAAGCGCGATCAGTCCACGCCACAGTCGCGCGCGGGTCTCGCGCTCGGGATCCTTCCGTACTTTTTCGTGATCGCGATCTACATCGGCGGCATGTACCTGGCCATCGACCTGACCGCGGGCGAACGCGAACGGCAATCGCTGGAACCGCTGTTTGCCAATCCGGTGGCGCGCTGGCGGATCCTGGTCGGCAAGCTGGGTGCGATCGGCGCGTTCTCATTGGCCAGCCTGGTGTTGACGGCGGTGGCTTTTTCGATTGCCGGCAAGTTCATGCCCGCGGAAAAGCTAGGCATGGTGTTCGACCTCGGTCCCGCCTTCATTGCCGGAGCGATCCTGCTGGAGCTGCCGTTGATCGCGTTGTTCGCCGTACTGGAAACGCTGGTCGCCGCGTTCGCCAAGAGCTATCGCGAAGCCCAAACCTACCTCGGCCTGCTGATGATCCTGCCGATCCTGCCGTCGTTGTTGATGACCTTCATGCCGGTGAAACCCGCGCACTGGATGTACGCGGTGCCCCTGCTCGGCCAGCAGATCGGCGTAAGCGATCTGCTGCGCGGCACGCCGGTGCACCCCGGCGACATCGGGCTCGCCCTGGTCTGCGGCTTTGCGGTGGCGCTGGTCCTGGGCGTGATCACGGCGATGGTCTATCGGTCGGAGCGCCTCGCGATTTCGGCGTAGGTCCGTTGGGTGCGATCAACCCATGGAGACAATGGCATGACACGAAAATATTGGCTCAAACTTGGCCCGAACCTGCTCGTTGGCCTCGGCATTATCGTTGCGACCCTCGCAGCAAAGCTTGCGGCCGACTCCGGATGGTGGGTCATGGCAGGACCGGCACTGCTGGCACTTTCCGTCGTATGTGCTGACCTGTTTGAAGCCCGGCTGAGGCGTGAACGTTCGATGCCATCGTTTGGGGCATTGGTTCTAGCAGGTACGTTCGTGGCAATGGGGGTTGTCGTGACGCTACGCGATCCCGGCCTGGTCAAGCTGCTCATTCCGGTGGTCGGCACAACGTGTTGGGTCGCGGTACTGTCGCGCTCAGACGAGGACCGAAGGTCGTGCAGGTATATCTGAGGCGAAGAACCGGGAGGAATGACCATGTTTGCCAAACTCATGGGCCTCAAGACGATCTCGCCCAGGGAGCTGCATCGAATGATGAGGGATCAATCGATGACTGTCGTGGACGTCAACTCCGCCCAAAGCTGGTCAAGGGCCCACGTGCCCGGCGCACGCAACCTGGATCCAGTCAACTACCGTGAAAGTGATCTGCCGGCGGACAAAGCGACAATGCTGGTTTTCTACTGCTCGAACCCGATGTGCAGAAAGGCGCCCAATGCGGCTCGCCGGGCCAGGAAGATGGGTTACGGCAACACGCATGTCATGTCGGCGGGTATCAATGGCTGGGTCGGTGCGAAGTTGCCTACAGAGTCCGAGGCATGAGGTTGCGCCCAACAGGGCGCTCAACCTGACCGTTGCCACGCTTCGGCAGGCTGGCAGAGGTGTCCGGACCCTGCCACGGCCGTCAGTGGATCGTTGGCGTGGCGATGACCTTGTGGGTGGACCAGCAGCAAGCCTTGTGCGCATTCGCTGGTCTCGCCGTTGGCGATCTGCACATAGCCGCCGCGTGCCACCAGGCACAGGTACGCGGTGGTGTGTTCGTGCCGGGGCAGGTGTGAGCCGCCTGCGTAATCGGTGCTCGTGATGTCGAAGCCATCGAGCCTGCGGCGACAGTGGATCGATCCCGGCGTTGTCTGCTCGAGATGTTGCGTGGCCGATCCTGCCGCTCGCGACGAGCGGCAAACTGGTCGGGACGCTTCGCCGACTACTGCGAACTGCCGGCGCTGGCGGGCACTGCGGCAGGCGTGTTGGCGGGCGGCGCGGTCGCGGGAGCCGGTGCCGGTGCCGGGGAATCCGCAGGCGGAGGCGTCTCCGACGGGTGGTTCGCCTGGGTCAGCGACAGCGAGCGGGTGAATGCCTGTTTCGGCAAGACCTCGTGCGCGAGGGTGGTTTGCGTGGCGAGCAACACCACCTGGTCGGCCATGATGTGCGCAGCTTCTTCCAGTTCGATGTCCTTCGCCTGCTTGGCGGCTTTCTCGCGGGCGACCGACTTCTTGACGCTGCGCTCGCCCGGCGTCAGGCCGTCGTCGGGTTCGAGGTTGATCGCGGACACGTCGCCCAGCGCCTCGCGGCGCTTCTTGAATTTGGCGTCCTGCTCGTCCTGCTGCTTGCGCTCGGCTTGGCGGACCTTGTAGTTGAGTGAAACCGTTTTCTTGTCGTGCAGCTTGCGCGCGGTGGCCAGTTCATCCAGCAACAACTGCCAGGCGGGATCGGTCTTGGCGCGTGCATCGTGCTCGGCCGTCAGCGGGGCGATCAGCGGTTTCTGGTCGGCGACCGGGGTGTATTCGGCCGGCGCAATCTGCGTCCACTTCAGCGCGTTGTCGTAACTCGATTCGCCATAATCCTTGTAGCCGATCGAGTGCGGGAACGCGATGTCGGGCGCAACACCGTGCAGCTGCGTCGAATCGCCGTTCACGCGGAAGAATTCGGCGATGGTCATCTTGAGTTCGCCGAAGTCCGGCTTGTCGTTCATCGCGAGCCGGTCGAGGCTGGTGAGGTTCTGCACCGTCCCCTTGCCGAAGGTCTGCTCGCCGATCACCAGGCCGCGGCCGTAGTCCTGGATCGCGGCGGTGAAGATCTCGCTCGCCGAGGCCGACCCACGGTTCACCAGGACCGCCATCGGGCCCGCCCAGCGCATGGTTTCGTCCGAATCCTGCTCCTCGACCTGTCCGCGGTTGTCGCGGACCTGCACCACCGGGCCCTTGCCGATGAACAGGCCGGTCAGGTTCACCGCTTCGGAGAGCGAGCCGCCGCCGTTGTCGCGCAGGTCCACGATTACGGCCGAGACGTTGTCCTGCTTGAGCTCGGCCAGCAGCCTGGCCACATCGCGCGAGGCGCTCTTGTAGTCGGGATCGCCGCGGCGGCGCGCGTCGAAGTCCTCGTAGAAACTCGGCAGGTCGATGATCCCGACCTTGATGGTACGGCCGCCTTCCTTGACGTCGATCACCTTCTTCTTGGCGGCCTGTTCGGCGATGGTGACTTTCTTGCGCACCATCGTCACGATCATCGGCTTGGCGTCGGGGCCGCCCTCGGCCGGCAGGATTTCGATGCGCACCGTGGTGCCCTTGTGCCCGCGAATCCTGGCGACCACGTCGTCGATGCGCCAGCCGACCACGTCGACGATGGCGCCACATGCGCCCTGGCCGACGCCGACGATCTTGTCGCCGACCTCGAGCTTGCCGGATTTCGCGGCCGGGCCGCCCGGCACCACTTCGCGGATCACGGTGTACTCGTCGTGTTCCTGCAGCACCGCGCCGATGCCTTCCAGCGACAGCTTCATGGTGATGTCGAAGTTCTGGCTGGCGCGCGGCCCGAAGTAGTTGGTGTGCGGGTCGATGGCCATTGCGTAACCGTTCATGAAGGTCTGGAACACGTCCTCGCTGTCGAGCTGGTGCACGCGATCGAGGTAGTTTTCGTAGCGTCGCGACAGCGTTTCGCGGATTTCGGCATCGTCCTTGCCCGCGAGCTTGAGGCGGATCCAGTCGTTCTTGACGCGTTCGGTCCACAAATGGTCGAGGGCGGCCGTGTCGGGCGCCCACGTGGCCTTGTCGCGGTCGATCGCATAGGTCGTGTCGGTATCGAGGTCGAGGCCCTTCTTCAGCAACGCCAGCGCATGGTCGGTGCGTTCGCCGGCGCGCTTCTGGTAGAGGTTGAAGATCTGGAACGGGATCGTCATGTCGCCGTTCCAGATCGCGTCGTCGAGCTTGTTGCGGTAAGGCGCGAACTTGTCGATGTCGGCCTGGGTGAAGAACAGCTTGCTGCCGTCCAGGGCCTTGAAGTAGGCCTTGAAGATCTTCTGCGACATCGCGTCGTCGAGCGGCAACGCTTCGTACTGGAAACGTGTCAGCAGACGCGCGGAGAGGATCGCCGCCTGGCCCTGCGCAGCGGTGGGCTTCACCACCTTGGCCGGTACCGACTTGTACTGCGCGACCGGCGCGGTCAATGCAGTCGCGGGCCCGGCTGGGCAAGCCGCCGACGGGGGCGCGACGGTTTCGGCACGTGCGCCGAGTGAAGCGAAGACGGCGATCAGGACAACGAGGACACGCTGCAACATGGACATTCCTTGGACGGCCGGGTCAGTCGGCCGCGTGCGCCGGTGCGCAATCGGGAGGTGAAATGGCGCGCCGCCGTTCGTCGGCGCGTTCGGCTGCGTGGTGCGGGTGGGAGAAGCTGGCCCGGGCGCGGCCCGACGCCAAGGTAGCGGAAAACGCGGTGGCCGGATACGGACGCAAGTCACGCGGCAGCGCGGGGCGGGGCTGGATCCGCGTCCTGCGGTGACAGTCCGAATTGTCGGCCCAGCTCGGCAATCAGCATTTCCTCGACGTCCGCCAGCCGTGACGGGCCACCCAAGTCTAGCATTTGCGTCACCCTGAGACCCGCATAGCCACAGGGGTTGATGCGCTGGAACGGCTCCAGGTCCATCGCCACGTTGAAAGCCAGGCCGTGAAAGCAGCAGCCGTGCCGGATCCGAAGGCCCAGCGCCGCGATCTTGGCATCCGCAACATACACCCCGGGAGCGCCTTCGTGGCGTGAAGCCTGAATGTTCCATTCAGCCAGCGTATCGATGAGTGCCTGTTCGATCCGGCGTACCAATTCGCGTACGCCGACGTGCAACCGTCGCAGGTCCAGCAGCGGGTAGGCGACGATCTGGCCGGGCCCGTGATAGGTGACTTGGCCACCGCGGTCGACGTGGACCACCGGAATCACGCCGGGCGCCAGCACGTGCTCGGGTTTGCCGGCCTGGCCCAGGGTGAAAACCGGGTCGTGCTCGACCAGCCACAGTTCGTCCGGCGTGGTCGCGTCGCGCGCGTCGGTGAAGGCCTGCATCGCGTGCCAGACGGGTTCGTAGGGCTGGCGGCCGAGGTGGCGGACGAGAAGCCGGGACCGGGGACCGGGGACCCGGTCCCCGGCTTGGCTGGCGCCGGCTGTCATGTCGGGCGTTGCCATCATGCCAATGGGCCGGATGTTTGACCGACAACATCCAAGGTCATCAGGCTCTCCCGTCTGATGGGAAACGATGAGGGTCCTGTGGGAGCGATCGTTCGCATAATGCTTTTACGGGTCCGGGGTCCCCGGCCCCGAGTCCCGGCTTCACAACGTATACCGGATACCCGGATCGGCGCGCAGCGCGGCATGCGCGGCATCGTATTTTTCGCGCGATGGGCAGGTGAACATCACGCTCACCGAGACGTAATTGCCTTCGCGCGAGGGTCGCTCGCGCACGCTGGCTT
>DASTIS010000180.1:0-11004 GCA_035717365.1 Rhodanobacteraceae bacterium | reverse complement strand
GACGTCCATCGGCAGGCGCGCCTGCTCGAACCGCACAGGCACCAAGATGCCGCGGTCGGCCGCTTCCCGCGCCTCGCCGCGTACCCAGCGCGACGCGACCGATGTCGGAGTCCAGATCACCAGCACCGCTTTCGCCGCATCAATCTCGGCATCGATCTGGTCGTCGAACTCCTGTCCGGGCGTGATCTCCGGATCCCACCACACGGTCCAGCCGCGCGCCTCGATCGCCTTGACCAGCGGCGCGACGCGCGCCTTGTCGGCCCGTGCGTAGGAAATGAAGACGTCAGCCATCGCCGTTCAACTCCCCGCGGCAGGTATCGGCGCGGACGCCGGAGACCTTGCCGCCGCGAGGCGCGCCTCGGCCGCAGCGACCATGGCCTTGAATCGTGGATCGTCGTGAAGGATGGCGAGGTCAGGATCAGCCTTGGCGTAAGCCAGGAAGGCATCCGTAATAATACCGAGAGCGGGGGCGAGCATGTCCAGTGCTGCTTCCTTGTCTTTGAGGTGCTGGCTGAGCACGCACGCAAAGTTGTAGCGCGCGTTGAAATTGTCGGGATCCATCAGCAACGTGCGATTCATGCGCGATTTGGCGCGCTCGCCTTCCCCCAGAGCTGCAAGTGCCAAAGCACTGTAGGCAACGACGCCGGCATTGTTCTGATCGCGCGCCAAGATCGCATCGGCGCGCTTGAGCGCCATTTCGGCCGCGCGGCGTGTTCCGGCGGCGTCGCCGATGGCGCTATAACAACTGATCAACTGCGAAGCCGAATTGAGGTCGGCTTCCATCAAGCTTGCCGCCTTTTCATACAGCCGAATCGCGTCCCCATACCGCTGGCGCTGATAGTTCAGGCGTGCCGCAGCCCGGTTGGCTTCATAAGATTCTGGATCAAGCTCGAGCGCCACGGCCGCCTCGGCACTTGCGGCCTCAAGCTCGTCGGCGGCCTGCAGGATATTCGCCTTGACCGCGTGGGCCTCGGGTAGATCCGGATTGAGAACCAGAGCCCGTTCCGCTGCGGCCATCCCGTCTTCCGATTGCACGTTGAGGTAACGAAGCGTTCGCTGGCCCATCGCCATCAAGGCCCAAGCTTG
This sequence comes from Rhodanobacteraceae bacterium, assembly GCA_035717365.1. GTDB lineage: Bacteria > Pseudomonadota > Gammaproteobacteria > Xanthomonadales > Rhodanobacteraceae > 66-474. Next base: position 9,918 of record DASTIS010000180.1, on the reverse strand, counting down.
GGCGTAACCCGGATCAATCTCGGTTGCTTGAGCACACATGCGAACGATCGCAAGGGCCGCGCGCTCATCCGCTTCCTGATTGGTGATGTAGAGCTGCCGCGCCATCAAGTACAGATCGTGGGCCTCGGCGCTGTCGGTACCGCGCCGTTCGATGGCTTTCTTCTCTTCCGGCAACAACCGCAGCCTGAGGGCCTTGACGATCGCCTTCGAGATTTCGTCCTGGATCGCGAAAATGTCGCTGGCGTCGCGGTCGTAGCGTTCCGCCCAGACGTGCTGGCCGGTGGCGCCATCGATGAGCTGTGCGGTAATCCGCAAGCGACCGCCGGCCCGGCGCACGCTGCCTTCCATCACGTGCGTGACCTTGAGTTCGTGCGCCAGCTTGTGCATTTCGATCTGCTTCCCCTTGTAGAGAAACGAATCATTGCGCGACACGACGCCCAGCGATGACACCTTGCTCAGGTCGGTGATGATGTCCTCGGTGATGCCGTCGCTGAAGTACTCTTGCTCGGGATCGCCGCTCATGTTGGCAAACGGCAGCACGCAGACCGCAAACCGCTTGGCCTCGATCTCTGGCGCCGCGACACAGGACTTTGCGGGCTTCGAGAGCTGCGACCGGGCGATCAACATGCCCAGCGCGTTGAGGAATTCCTGGGCCCTGGCCCCCGACGCATCCTCACCCCAGTCGTCGAGGTCGGTGGTGTGGATTGCGCGCACATCCATCGGCAGGTGCGCCTTGTCGAAGCGCACCGGCACCAGCACGTTGCGGTCGGCGGCATCGCGCGCCTCGCCGCGCACCCAGCGGGATGCGACCGAGGTCGGGGTCCATACCACCAGCACTGCCTTGGCCGCGTTGATTTCAGCTTCGATCTCGTCGTCGAATTCGCGGCCGGGGATGATTTCCGGATCCCACCACACCGACCAGCCCTTGGCCTCAATCGCGGCCACCAGGGGCGCGACGCGGGCCTTGTCCGCGCGGGCATAGGAGACGAAGACGTCAGCCATGCGAGTCAGCCTCCGTCACCCGTGTGGTCGCCCCCGCCTTCGCTGTCGCAAGACGTGTTTCGGCAGCGGCGACCATCGCCTTGAAGCGCACGTCCTCCCGCAGCGACCCGAGATCCGGATCGGCCTTGGCGTAGGCAAGGAAGGTGTCCGGGATTGTTTCGAACAGCGGCTCAAGCATCTGTATCGCAGCCGCCTCGTCGTTCAGGTAATTGTTGAGCGTGCAAGCGAAGTTGTAGCGCATCGTCCAATTGTGCGGGTCGACCAGCAGCGCACGGTTCATGCGCGTCTTGGCACGCTCGGCTTCACCCAACGCAGCGAGCGCAAGCGCGCTGTACACCATGATTCCCCCGTTGTTCTGGTCACGCGCCAGAACGGCATCCGCACGCTTCAATGCAACACCGGCGGCCTGCCGTTGCGCAACCGTATCGCCCACGGCGTGGTACGAAGCAACCAGCATCATGGCGGAATTGACGTCGGTGTCCATGAGGCTGACAGCCTTTTGATAATACAGTGCAGCATCCTTGAACCGGTGCATTTGGTACGCAATGCGACCTGCCGTTCGATTGGCTTCGTACGATTCGGGATCCTGCCTCAGCGCGATCTCGACCTCCGCAATGGCCGACTCCGTTGCGTCGTTCTGTACCAGGATGTACGCCTTTACCGCGTGCGCCTCCGCCAAATTCGGATTGAGGGCAAGCGCTCTTTCTGCTGCAGCCATGCCGTCATCCGTGTCCACGCGCAATTGACGAAGGCTGCGATAACCCATGGCCAGCAGCGCCCATGCCTGGGCATAGTCCGGGTCGATTTCGGTGGCTCGCGTGCAGGTGCTTACGATCGCCTCCGCCGCACGCACGTCTTCCTGGCTGGTGATATAGATTTGCCGCGCCATGAGATAAAGGTCGTGCGCCTCGACGCTGTTGGTCCCGCGCCGCTCGATGGCCCTCTTCTCTTCCGGCAGCAGGCGCAACCGCAATGCCTTGACGATGGCTTTAGATATCTCGTCCTGGATCGCGAAAATGTCGCTGGCGTCGCGATCGTAGCGCTCGGCCCAAACGTGGTTGTTGGTGGCGCCATCTATCAACTGTGCATTGACCCGGATCCGGCCGCCGGCCTTGCGCACGCTGCCTTCCAGCACGTGCGTCACGTTGAGCTCGCGCGCGACTTTGGCGATCTCCACGTGCTGCCCCTTGTACATGAAGGCGCTGTTGCTGGACGCGACCGCCAGCGCCGACACCTTGCTGAGGTCGGTGGTGATGTCCTCGGTCATGCCGTCGCTGAAATATTCCTGCTCGGAATCGCCGCTCATGTTGGCGAACGGCAGGACGCAAACGGACACCCGTGGTGCGTCGTCTTCGGGCGCCGCCGCGGACGCTCTGCCCGGCTTCGTGGCCTGCGCTGCCTGGGAGCGCGCGATCATCGCATCCAGCGCGCGCAGGAAGTCCTGTGCCGGCTGGCTTGTGGTATTGCCGGCCCACTCGTCGAGATCGGTCGTGTGGATGGCCCGCACGTCCATCGGCAGGCGCGCTTTTTCGAACCGCACCGGCACCAGGATCCCGCGCTCGGCGGCTTCGCGCGCCTCGCCGCGCACCCAACGCGAGGCGACCGATGTCGGCGTCCAGACCACCAGCACCGCCTTGGCCGCATCGATCTCGGCATCGATCTGGTCGTCAAATTCCTGGCCGGGCGTGATCTCCGGGTCCCACCACACCGACCAGCCCCTGGCTTCGATCGCGGCGACGAGCGGCGCGACACGGGCCTTGTCTGTGCGTGCGTAGGAAACGAAAACGTCAGCCATGCGGGAAAGCCCCCTCAGCCGGGCGAAGCCACGCTCGTCCCCGAATCATACCGTCTTACCACCCGCTGCGGAGCCCATCGGCAACGGTAGTCTGCCGCAGCCCTCGCGCGGGGTTGGGCGACGGGCGATCGCAGCGCGACTCACGTCAAAGTTGTCGGGCCAGCAGGTCGTGGTATTCGGGATGCTTCATCAGAAAGTTTGCGGCGTACGGGCATTCCGGAACCACTTTCCAGCCGTGCCTCCTGGCCGTTTCCAGCGCAACCCGCGTCATCGCGCCGGCAATGCCCCGGCTGCGCAGGCTGGGCGGCACGAGCGTGGACGCAATGGTCATCGTGCTGTTGGCCAGGTCGTAGTCGAGCGTACTCTCCTGACCGTCAATCACGGCGATGAACCGCTGGGAGACCGGGTCGTGGGAAACCGATATCCCCACTGGCGGACCTGACCCTTTTTCAACCATCATGTCGATTCGCTTGCCACCGCGGCGGGCTGCGGCGCCCCGGCTTCCGCGCCCTCCGCCATCGCGAGACGGGCTTCGGCGGCGGCAACCATGGCCTGGTAACGCGGGTCGTCGTGCAGCAACTCCAGGTCGGGGTCGGCCTCGATATATGGCAGGAATGTGGCGGTGACGGTCGCAAAGACCGACTCGAGCATGCCCAGCGCGGCATCCTTGTCCTCGAGGTGCACGCAAAGCGTGCAGGCGAAGTTGTAGCGCATGACGAAGTTGTCGGGATCGATCAGCAACGTGCGGTTCATCCGGGCCTTGGCGCGTTCTCCTTCTCCCAGTGCCGCCAATGCATCCGCGCTGCAGGCCACGACGCCGGAATTGTTCTGGTCGTGCGCAAGGATCGTCTCGGCACGCTTCAGTGTCGTTTCGGCAGCGCGGCGAAGCCCGGCGGCGTCGCCGATTGCCGCGTAACAGCTGACCAGCAGGGCAACCGAATTCACGTCGGCGTCCATCAGCCCGGCTGCCTTTTCGTAGTAGGGGATCGCTTCCTGCGGGCGACCGAGCCGGTAATTCAGGCGGCCGGCGGCGCGGTTGACCTCGTACGATTCCGGATCGAGCTTCAACGCGATCGCCACTTCTCCCGCCGCCGCGTCCGTATCCGCATTCTCGGTGAGGATATAGGCCTTGACGGCGTGGGCCTCGGCCAGACCCGGATTCAGCGCCAGTGCCTTGTCGGCGGCGTCCATGCCATCCTCGGACTGCATGTCGAGGGCATGCAGCGACCGGTAACCCATCGCCAGCATCGCCCACGCCTCGGCGTACAGGGGATCGATTTCGGTAGCGCGGATGCACAGCCGGATGATCGCCTGCGACGAGCGCTTGTCGGTGTCCACATTGGTCGCGTAAAGCTGCCGCGCCATCAGGTACAAATCGTGGGCCTCGACGCTGTCGGTGCCGCGCCGCTCGATCGCCTTCTTCTCCGATGGCAGCAGGCGCAGCTTGAGCGCCTTCACGATTGCCTTGGAGATCTCGTCCTGCAGCGCGAAGATGTCGCTGGCATCGCGGTCGTAGCGTTCGGCCCAGACATGATTGCCACTGGTGCCGTCGATGAGCTGCGCATTGATGCGAACGCGGTCACCCGCCTTGCGCACGCTGCCCTCCAGCACGTGCGTGACTTTCAATTCCTGCGCGACCTGCGGCACGTCGACGTGCTGGCCCTTGTAGCGGAAGGCCGTGTTGCTTGCGGTCACGGCCAGCGCCGAAATCTTGCTGAGATCGGTCGTGATGTCCTCGGTGATACCGTCGCTGAAGTATTCCTGTTCGGGATCGCCGCTCATGTTGGTGAACGGCAACACGCAGACCGAGAACGTCGGCTGCGCCTTTTTCGTGGCTCCAGCTGTTGACGCGGCACCGGCGCCCTGAGCCGACTGCGTACGCGCGATCATTGCCGCAAGCGCAGCCAGGCACTCCTGTGCACACGGCGTCGCGGCATCATCGTGCCAGTCGTCGAGGTCGGTGGTGTGGATCGCGCGCACGTCGATCGGCAAGCGCGCCCTTTCGAAACGGACCGGCACCAGGATGCCGCGCTCGGCGGCATCACGCGCTTCGCCGCGAACCCAGCGCGAGGCAACCGAAGTCGGGGTCCAGACCACCAGCACCGCCCTGGCTTCCTGCAATGCGGCATCGATTTCGTCGTCGAATTCGCGGCCCGGCGCGATCTCGGGATCCCACCAGACCGACCAGCCCCTCGCCTCCATCGCTGCCACCAGTGGCGCGACGCGGGCCTTGTCGGCACGTGCGTAGGAAACGAAAACATCAGCCATGCGGGAAAGCCCCCTCGACCGGGCAAAGCAATGCCCGTTCCCGAATCATACCTTACCGCCCTTCGCGGAGCCCGGCCCCGATTGTTCAAACGAGTAGCCCGGTGAACGATCCAGGCTGCGCGCAGCGACGGCCGCCCGGACGGCATTCCCTGCGGGAGGTGCTGGTGGATTTGATGACCGGCGAACCGCAGCCGGAGCCCTGCGCGTCACCCAACCCGCCCGGCTGCAGCGCCCGGCGTGGATCGCCTTGGGCCCGCATTGCACGCCTGCCATCCCGACGAATGACACTCTGCACCCGACACGGGTGACGGCCGGCCGTAGATGTCGCGCGGGGATTGCGCGAAGATTGATCGCAAGCCTCCCTTGGGGACGGAGCGTGCCTGCGGACAGCTTGCCATCGTTGCGCCAGCGCCTCGCGCCGACCTTTGCGCTGCTGTTCCTCGCGCCTCTGATTGCGGAGATCCTGTCCGGTTCGACGCCTTTCCGCGCGCTGTTCGTGTTTCCGATCGAGATGTGCGTATGGGGCGGCGGCGCATTGTTGATCCGCCACGCGGTGCGGCGCTTCGGCCTCGGCTGGGCCGCGATGCTGGCGCTGGCCCTCGCGCTGGCGATGGCCGAGGAAACCGTGATCCAGCAGTCCTCGCTGGCGCCGCTGGTGATCATGCTCAAGGGCGAGGTGTACGCGCGTGCGTTTGGCGTGAATTACCTGTATCTGTTGTGGGCGCTGGTGTACGAATGCGTGTTCGTGGTGTTCGTGCCGGTCTGCCTCGTGGAGCTGATTTTCCCGGAGCGGCGCGGACAGGTCTGGATGGGCAAGATCGGGGTGGCCGTAACGATGTTTTTCTTCGTCATCGGCAGCGTCCTGGCGTGGTTCGCGTGGACGCATATCGCGCGGGTCAAGGTGTTCCATCAGCCGATGTTCGTTCCGCCCGTGGCGACAATGGTGGTTTCGCTGGCGATCATCGCGACGTTGATCGCACTCTCATTCGGGCCATTGCGCAACGCCACGATACGTTCGAGCGTCCGCATCCCGCCAACATGGCTTCTCGCGGTGCTGGGTGCGGCCTGGTCGCTGCTGTGGTACGCGTTGCTGGTGCTCGCGTTCGGCATCGCGCCTTCGGTGCCGCCCGCGATCCCGATGGCCGCTGGATCTCTGATCGCCGCCGCCATGCTTTACGCAGTTCCGCAATGGATCACCTCCGGAGGCTGGACGCGGCGACACGCCTTGTGGCTGATCGCCGGCACCATCTTCGGCCTGATGGCGGTCAGTTTCGTGGGCTTCCTGGGCCCGCCGAATGCCGACCTCTATTTCAAGATCGCCACGAACGTGCTGGCGGCGACAGGATTGTGCGCATTGGCGTGGAGACTGCGCGGCCAATCGCCCGCCTGATCAGCCTTCATCGTCAGGTGACAGGGCAAGCATCAAAAACTGGATTCCGGGTTCGGCCTGCGATGACGCTGCCGGCCGCCCCGGAATGACGAGAGGAGAGGTGTCGAGCCGAGTTTGAGGGCCAATCAGGATTGCCCAAGCCGACGACCGGCTGGCAGTGATCCAAACCCGTTGCCGATCAAGCTGCGTTGCGTTCGCGCATCCAGTTGATCAGGCCGCCCGCCAACAACACTTCGACCTGACGCGGCGAGAGTTGGTGCTTGAGTTTCAGTTTGCTCTTGCCGTTGACCGAGGCGGTGACCGTATTGTCCTTGCCCAGGCTTTCGCGCAATCCGTCCAGCGCGATCACGTCGCCCTGTACCAGTGTTTCGTAATCTCCGGCATCAGCAAAGGTCAACGGCAACACGCCGAAGTTGACCAGGTTCTGCCAATGGATGCGCGCGTAGTCCTTGGTGACGACAGCGCGCAGGCCGAGATACCGAGGCGCCAACGCGGCATGTTCGCGCGAGGAACCCTGGCCGTAATTTTCGCCGCCAACAATCGCATGATCGCCCTGCTTCTTCGCGCGTGGGACATAAGTGTCATCGACCTGTTCGTAAACGAAGTCGGCGATCTTCGGAATGTTGCTGCGGAACGGCAGCACGCGCGCTCCGGCGGGCATGATCTCGTCGGTTGAAATATCGTCGCCGACTTTCAGCAGTACCGGCAGTTCGAGGCTATCGGGCAACGGCCCGGACTCGGGCAGCGAAGCTATGTTGGGACCCTTGACCAGTTCGATGTTGCGCGACTCCGCAAGCGGTGGTGGTGCGGCGAGGTTGCGGGTATCGACAATCGGATTGTCGCTGTCATGGATGTCGGGATAATCCATGTCCAGCGTGCGCGGATCGGTGATCTCGCCTTTCAACGCCGAGGCGGTGGCGGTTTCCGGGCTGCACAGAAACACGGAGTCTTCCCTGGTACCCGAACGCCCGGGGAAATTGCGCGGTGTGGTGCGCAAGCTGTTGCGCCCGCTCGCCGGCGCCTGGCCCATGCCGATGCAGCCGTTGCAGCCTGCCTGGTGCAGGCGCGCGCCGGATTCGACGAGGTGCATCAGATAGCCGTCGCGCATCAACGTGGCGAGGATGCCACGCGAACTGGGATTGATGTCGAACGAAACCTGTCCGCTGACGATTCTGCCTTCGACCATCGCCGCCGCCATCGCGTAATCGCGATAGCCGGGATTGGCCGAGGAACCGATGTAGGCCTGGTACAGCGGCTGGCCGGCGATCTCGCTGACACGCACCACGTTGCCGGGACTGGTCGGCTTGGCGATTAGCGGCTCGAGGTTGGAAAGGTCGATGGTTTCGTGCACGTCGTACTCGGCGCCGTTGTCGGCGACCAGTTCGGCCCAGTCATCGCCGCGCCCGTGCGCGACGAGAAAACGGCGCACGGCGTCGTCGGACGGGAATACCGTCGTGGTCGCACCCAGCTCCGCGCCCATGTTCGCGATCACGTGGCGATCCATCGCCGACAGGTGCGCAAGGCCCGGGCCGTAATACTCGATGATGCGGCCGATGCCGCCGTCGACATCGTGGCGGCGCAGCATTTCAAGGATCACGTCCTTGGCCGATACCCAATCCGGCAACTCGCCGGTCAGCTTCACACCCCAGATCTGCGGCATCTTCGTATACAGCGGCTCGCCGGCCATCGCCATCGCCACTTCCAGGCCACCGGCGCCGATCGCCAGCATGCCCAGCGAGCCGCCAGCGGGCGTGTGGCTGTCCGAACCCAGCAGCGTCTTGCCCGGTTTGCCGAAGTGCTGCATGTGCACCGGGTGAGACACGCCATTGCCGGCACGCGAGAACCACAGACCGAAGCGCTGGCAGGCGCTTTGCAGGAACAGGTGGTCGTCCGGATTCTTGTAGTCTTCCTGGATCAGGTTGTGATCGACGTATTGCGCCGACAGTTCGGTCTTGACCCGATCCAGTTGCATCGCCTCCAGTTCCAGCATCACCAGCGTGCCGGTGGCATCCTGGGTCAGGGTCTGATCGATATGGATCGCGATCTCCTCGCCCGGCGTCATCTTGCCGTCGACCAGATGCGAAGCGATCAACTTGCGCGCCACGTTCATGGGCATCTCGTCGTCCTCGCGCGGAAAACCCGGGGGTGCGACGGCAGCCTGCCCGGCGCACCCTGCCGAGTCACGTTAGGACATGGCATCTAAAGTCGCCGTGAAGATCGCGCTGCGTCGCTACGCCAGCAGGTCGCGGTACCCGGAATGCTTCCCGAAAAAACTGGCGGCAAACGTGCAAACCGGAACGACCTTCCAACCGTGCGCCCTCGCGGTTTCCAGTGCGATGGTCAGCCCTCGCCCATTCCCTTCGCAGGTTCCCCTGCACTGCCCTTCCGGACCTTCTGTTCGATTCGTTGGCCGACATCGGCGTCGATGTTTTTCCAGTATTCGAATGCGCGTTCCAGCACCGGGCTGCGGACGCCGCCGAGCAGGCTGCCGGCAACCTGGTCGACCAGCGCGTTGCGCTGGGCATCGTCGAACACGTCGCGGACCAGCGTTCCGGGCTGGCCGAAATCGTCGTCCTCGGCGTGCAAGGCGTAGGCACTGCGCACCATCTCGCCGTCGGCTTCCCAGCCGTCTTCGACTGGCCCGGTTTCATCGGCCCACGGCCGGCCGCCGCTGTTGGGCGCGTGCACCGGCGCGTTGCCGCTGTGATGGTAGGCCATCTGTCCGTCGAACATGTACGTGTTCACCGGCACCTTCGGCTGGTTGACCGGCAACTGGTGGAAATTGGTGCCGATCCGGTTGCGCTGCGCGTCGGCGTAGGCGAAGGCGCGGCCGAGCAGCATCTTGTCGGGCGACAAGCCGATGCCCGATACCGTGTTGCCCGGCGAGAACGCGGCCTGTTCGATCTGGGCGAAAAAGTTCTCGGGGTTGCGGTTGAGCGTCATCGTGCCAACCGGAATCAAGGGATAGTCCTTGTGCGGCCACGTCTTGGTCAGGTCGAACGGGTTGAAGCGATAGTTCTTCGCGTCGGCGTACGGCATCACCTGCACCGACAGCTTCCAGCTCGGATGTTCGCCGCGTGTGATCGCGTTGAACAGGTCGCGTCGGTGGAAGTCGGCGTCCTTGCCGGCCATTTCGGCGGCCTCGGCGTTGCTGAAGAATTCCATGCCCTGCTGGGTATGGAAGTGGTACTTCACCCAGAACTTTTCGCCCGCCTTGTTGATCCACAGATAAGTGTGCGAGCCGTAGCCGTTCATGTGCCGCCAGGTGCGCGGCAGGCCGCGCACGCCCATCAGGTACGCGACCTGGTGGGCCGTTTCCGGATTGCTGGTCCAGAAATCCCACTGCATGTGGTTGTCGCGCAGGCCCGAATCGGGCAGGCGCTTCTGGCTGCGGATGAAGTGCGGGAACTTCATCGGATCGCGCACGAAAAACACCGGCGTGTTGTTGCCGACCAGGTCGTAG
>DASTIS010000179.1:0-4325 GCA_035717365.1 Rhodanobacteraceae bacterium | reverse complement strand
TACTCGCGCCATCCTTGGCGCTCGCCCTTTGGGTCGGCCGACGCCGTTTACGGCCGATCCAGTCGGACGTAGTCGCTTCGCCCTTCGTTCCAAGGGGGGAAGATAAAACCAAAGCTCCGCATTTTGTTCACCCCCTTCCATAGGAAGGGGGTCGCGCCGCAGGCGCGGGGGGATGTGCTTTTCGCCTTACGCCTCGTGCGTAAAAAACTTCTCCACGTCCGCCAGCTCCCGCGTGCGCGGCATCGGCGGCAGGCTGGCGAGGAACAGCTTGCCGTAGCCGCGCGTCGCGATGCGCGGGTCGCACAGCACCAGCACGCCGCGATCGTGCACGTCGCGGATCAACCGGCCCGCACCCTGCTTCAGCGCGATCGCCGCAGCCGGAATCTGCCAGTCGCGGAACGGATTGCCGCCCGCGCGGCGCACCGCATCCAGCCGCGCCTGCAACACCGGGTCGTCGGGCGACGCAAACGGCAGCTTGTCGATCACGACACAACTCAACGCCTCGCCCGCGACGTCGACGCCTTCCCAGAAACTTGCCGCACCCAGCAACACGCCGTTGCCGGAATCGCGAAAGTCGGAAAGCAGTTGATGGCGCGGCGCAGTGCCCTGCACGAACAGCGGCCACGGCGCATCGGCCAGCAAATCGGCGGCGAGACGCAGCGCGCGGTGCGAAGTGAACAACAGGAATGCGCGCCCCTTTGATGCTTCCAGCACCGGGCGCACGGTTTCGATCACGCGAGCGGTGTAATCGCGCGCGGCGGGTTCCGGCAGGCCCTGTGGTAGGTAACAAAGCGCCTGGTGCGCGTAGTCGAATGGGCTGCCGAGATCCAGCGTCACCGGATCGACCAGTCCCATCTGCCGCGTGAAATGATCGAACCGCCCCGCCACCGCCAGCGTCGCCGACGTGTGGATCCACGCGGCATCGGCCGCGGCGCGCAGCCTCTGCAATTGTGGTGCGAGGTCGAGCGGCGTCGCGGAAAGCTCGAAGCCGCGATCGGACAATTCGTACCAGCGCACTTCCTCATCGCCGTCGCTGCCGGCGATGCGCTGCAGGCGCTGGTCGAGCACCACGCAGCGCGCGTGCACGCTGGCGAGACCCTTGGAACGCTCGGCCTGCCCGGCCAATACGCCGGCGAGGTCGGCCAGCGCGTTGCCCAGCGTTTCCAGCGCTTCGGCCGCGCCCGCGTCGGCTTCGAGTTGCGCGAACGCGCCGCGCGTCGGCAGCGTGTCGAACGCAAGACGCGCCTTGCGGATGCCGTCGTTCACGCCGTCCAGCGCAGGCTGCAGCAGCGCGAGCGCGCCCGGCTGCCCGGCGCACTCGGCCAGCGTGTCGGACGCCAGTTCGCGCGCCTGTCGCGCGCTGATACCGACCGAAAAATACTGCCCCGCGAGATCCGGCAACTGGTGCGCCTCGTCCAGGATGTACGCGTCCACTTCCGGCAAGATCGCACCGAAACCTTCGCGCTTCAGCGCCAGGTCCGACAACAACAGGTGGTGGTTCACCACCACCAGATCCGCGTCCTGCGCGCGCCGCCGCGCCTTGAACACGAAGCACTCGTCGTAGAACGGGCACTCGGTGCCGAGGCAGTTTTCCGCGGTCGAGGTGACGCGCGGCCACAACGGCGAACCTTCCGGCACCTCGATGAGTTCGGCGCGATCGCCCGCACGCGTGCGCGTCCCCCACGCGCGCACCTTCTGCAAATCGTCGGCCTGTGCGCGCGACTTGAACTGGCCCGATTCGACCGTTTGCTGCAGTCGATACTTGCACAGGTAATTGGCGCGGCCTTTCAACAGCGCCACGTCGGCCTTGACGCCGAGGATCGACAACACCCGCGGCAGGTCGCGATGAAACAGCTGGTCCTGCAAGTTGCGCGTGCCGGTCGACACGATCACCCGCTTGCCCGACAGCAGCGCGGGCACGAGATACGCGAACGTCTTGCCGGTACCCGTGCCCGCCTCGACCACCAGCGCATCGTGATCCGCGATGGACTCGTCCACCGCGTCGGCCATTCGCTGCTGAGTTTCCCGCGGCGCGAAATTCGGCACTTCGGACGCGAACGGCCCGTCCGCGCCGAGCAGCACGGAAGCAGCATCGTGATCGACTGTTTTCGTCATCGCGCAAGTATGGATGCGCGATGCAACGCAAGGAACTGCGGGTACCAACGGTGAAGTCGGGCGGTCCCGGCCCGATTCCCACTGCACCGCGTCGCGCTTGCGATACGCGGGGGTGCGGTGGGAAGATCGCAGGGGGTCACTGGCGGCTTGGGGAAACGCCGCAAGATCAAGTTGCGGAACCAAGTGGCACGATCGGTGCAGCCTGTTGATTTGTGCAGGCTGATGGTGAGAGGGGTTCTGCTTGGTGACTTGCAACGCCGCGGAGCTATGCTCTACATTCAAACCGACCTGTAGTTATGCCCACCATCGCCGGAGACTTCTGGAGGTCTCTCGGGTTTCTTCTGCCGGGTGTGCCGCATGCGCACGCTCACGAGCCAGTTCGCCTTGTTCTACGCGATGTGCCAGAACAGTTCATCCAAGGCGACCGCCATCCCGCCACGCGGGCGGTCGGCGGCTTAGTTCATGCATTAGGGCACACTGCCGGGGTTCGCTATGCTCGTCACTAGAATTATTGGAGCATGCCCTTCATGCCACACGCCTGACGCATTCGGCAACGTCATGCTTGTCCGAGATCATGTACTGAGGGGCTGCAAGGCATGTCCGTATTCGCAGCGAATCCCGCTGCCCAATCTCTCAAAAAAGATCATCTATCTAGATCAGTTTTTCTTTAGTGCGGCTTTTCGAGAAAAGGACGATCGATTCATCGCAGCTGCGACCCTAATAAAGCGAGCTACTGCGCATCAACTTTTACTAGCACCCTATTCATCGGTCCACGAAGATGAAACTCATCAATGGCGCGGTTTTAATGGACAAACCAAAGATGACCTGATGGAGTTCATTAAGGCAACTTCTCGCGGACACGATTTTGAGCCAGCATACCGTATAGAACACGACCAAGTACTTGATGCCTTTCAGTCTTTTTGCGACGGGAAATCCAGCGAATTTTCGCTTAATAGAAGGACGGCGCTTCGCTCTGACATCAATTACTGGGAAGACTATTTTCGTATTGAAGTCGGCGCCTATCGAGGGGATATCGAACTCATCCGGCAATTAAAAAACGACAGCGTAGAAGAACTTGTCAGAGACGCCTTCCCAGGCTGGCGCAGCTCCAGCGCAAGCTTTGACGAGCACGTGCAACTCGAAATACGAGATGCCGCAAAGCTCTACATAAAATTCTATCTCGACTATGTCGCGAGAATTATCAATGGTGATTACAGCGCCATGTTTGACTCGCCGATTGTTTCAATGATCGTGCAGGACATGATGCATATGCTCCCGCGCGACTTAGACACAGACGCGAAGATTTCTACCATTAAACATTTTTTCTCGTCGGAGCATTTCTCAAATATTCCTAACGCGTGGATGTCGGCACGCATCTTTGCAATCCTCCGCGGCCAAGTAAAATCCGGTGCATACGCAAATCCTGACGAGGCAGTACGAAGGTTGTTCGGCTTTTTTCAAGACGTAAAACACATTTCAATTTACGCGCCGTACGTTGATGCAATCGTTGTTGACCAACCAATGGCTTCCATCCTCAATGACGGCCGTTTGGATGTCTCAGGCCGCTACGGAACGAAGGTATTCTCGTTGAACAACTGGGATCAACTAGTGGATTGGCTACAATCCTTGATTGACTCGACGACAGACGAGCACAGGAAAGGGCTAGCACTTGCGTATCCGTGAAGTGCGCTCTAACAATCCGTAAGAGACATGTGGTCAATGGGATCGAGATAATTCATTGCCTCGAGTTCTCTGCGACAAAAGAGGCCAAAAGAGGCGGAGTTAATTAAGTCAGAGTAATTACGTTAGCATAATTCCCTTCGCCCACTATGCGTGTCCGCTTTGCTCCGCGTTCGATAAGGCTCGACCCAATCGAGGTTTTACGTATCTGGAACGACAACCATGAACGATAGAGCAATGTGGGCTTACGCTGGCGCGATCGTCGGGGGCGCCGTCTTGTGGATTGCAACGGCTGGAATCAGCGGCAAGACGGAGGCCTGGGACTCTTCCCTGTATTGGACGGCCGCCTATCCGCTTTCCATCGGACTCGCCGGCGTTCTCGGCTACTTGGCTCCCGAGAAACCATGGCGATGGGGCTTGGCCGTGATGCTTGCGCAAGCCGTCGTGCTGGTATTTGCCGGCTCCGGTTTCGGCATGTTGCCCTTTGGCTTGATCCTGTTTTCAATCCTCGCATTGCCGGCCATCGGGCT
>DASTIS010000178.1:0-5303 GCA_035717365.1 Rhodanobacteraceae bacterium | reverse complement strand
GACGGTACGCCGCGCGGACGCGCCGAAGTCAACCGCTGGCTTGCGATCATCAACTCCGACATGCACCCTGCGTTCAAGCCGTTGTTCGGCACCACCGACTTTCTCGGTGACCAGGACATGATCAAGAAAACCCACGACAACGCACGCAAGCGGTTGCGCGTGTATTTCGAACAGATGGACAGGCAACTCGGCAAACACGAGTGGCTGGCCGGTACGCGTTCGATCGCCGACCCGTATTTGTTCGTGTTGCTGCGCTGGGCCAAGGGCGTCAAGGTGGACCTGTCCGGCCTCGAAAACCTCAAGCAGTTCGAGCAGCGGATGCGGGCCGACGCCGGCGTGCAGAACGCGCTGAAAGGCGAACGGCTGGACCAGGCAAAGGCGGCGTGATCCGACCCTGCTGGTTACGCGAGCGGGATCGCGCGCAGGCGCGCTCCTACGATGATCACGCAAACCACACCGCCTCGCGTAGGAGCCGGCCTGCCGGCGAGAGAAAATTGTCCGAGAGCGCTTGGCACAACCCCAAGCGCCAGCTTCCTTGATCCGTCAGCGCTTCTCGATCGGAACGTAGGCGCGATCTTCCGGCCCGGTGTAATTCGCCGACGGGCGGATGATCTTGCCGCCCCGGCGCTGTTCGAACGCGTCGACACGCAACTCGGCAAGTTCAGTGCAACGGCAATTTCGCGATCAACGGGGCTTGCAGCGAGCCGTCCGGCGACAAATGCCCGTTTGCGTCGAAACGACTCCACTGGCTGTTGGCCACAACGTAAAGCGTGCCGTCAACGATGGTCAGCAGCGTCGGTTCCGGAACCAATGGATCGTTGGCGCTCAGCACCTGCGCGGATTCGACGACAAGGCCACCATCGCCGAGACGGTAACGGATAATCCGCTGTGGCTGGATGCCGTTCTGCGTCGCCACCAGATCATTGCCATTCGCGAGCAGACCGTCGATGCCATACACGCACACATCGGGCGGCGCCGTTACGCGGATCAACCGGCGTGTTTGCAGATCGAAGGCGAACAGTCCGCCTGCGTAATCGGCGACGTACAGGCGGCGTCCATCGGCCGACAAGACAAGGCCCTGGGCCGAATGCAATGTGTTGGCGGGCGTCAATGGTTCGAGCCGCCTGGCACCCGGCTTGAGCACGTATACGCCACCATCGCCATCGGCGACAAATACCGTTCCGTCGGGCGCCACGTCCAGATCGTTGAACTGATGATCCCCAGCATCAGTTGGACGATAGGTTGCGATCAGGGCGCCGGTACGCAAATCGAAACGGAACAGCGCGGTACGCCCCTGCTGCGCCTGAGCATAACCTTGCATTTGCGGCAAAGCGGCGCTGGTCGCCCACAGCGCATCGCGTTTGGTGTCGACGCGGATACCGAGCACGCTGTCGAGACCGGAACTCCGGTCGGCAAAAATAATGACATGCCCCTGATGCACCCGCACGATCTCGCGCAAGTGCACGCTCGACACGAAGAAATCGCCATCGCGCCGGTCGTAAGCGACGCCTTCCGGAATGAAATCCTTTTCGCGCAGGCGGAACGCGGGTTTCGCATGACCCGTCGGTTTCAGGTTGGCAGCAAAACGTTGCTCGATCGAAGCGAAGCGCGTCGCGCCTTGCAGTTGCTTCAGTACCGCTTGCTTGCGAATGTCGAAGTACAGGCCCTTGTCCGCCAGCCGGTCGAGCGCGCGCAGAGCCCCGGCGCGGTCACCCTGTCCCGCGCGCGCAATGGCCATGAAGTAGATGGCCTGCGGAAATTCCGGCAACAACTTCAGAAGCTGCCCAACATCCGTCTCCATCGCCGCGTACCGGTGGGCGTGGTAAGCGGCATTGACCCTGGTGGCAAGCGTGCCGACCTGATCGGCAGCGAACGCAGGCGCCCCCAAGCCCATGCACAGCAGCAGGCCGATCTGGATCGAGAAGGCACGCCCGCGGGATCGCCAAACGTGGTGCATGGTGTTTTTCCCGTTACCGCTTTTCGATCGGAACGTAGGCGCGGTCCTCCGGCCCTGTGTAATTGGCGCTGGGCCGGATGATCTTGCCGTCCTGGCGTTGTTCGACCACGTGCGCGCTCCAACCCGAGGTGCGCGCGATCACGAACAACGGCGTGAACATCGCGGTCGGCACGCCCAGCATGTGATAGACGCTGGCCGAATACCAGTCGAGGTTCGGGAACATCTTCTTCAATTCCATCATCACGTTCTCGATCCGCTCGGACACCTCGAAAAGGCGCGGGTTGCCGCCGTCGGTGCAGAGCTTGCGCGAAATCTCCTTGATGATCGGATTGCGCGGATCGCCGATGGTGTAGACAGGGTGGCCGAAGCCGATCACGATCTCCTTGTTGGCGACACGCTTGCGGATGTCGGCGTCGGCATCGTCCGCGGTGCGGTAGCGGCTGATGATCTCCATCGCCGCTTCGTTGGCGCCGCCGTGCTTGGGACCGCGCAGCGCGCCGATCGCGCCGGTGATCGCGGAATACATGTCCGAACCGGTACCCGCGATCACGCGCGCGGTGAATGCCGAGGCGTTGAATTCGTGCTCGGCGTACAGGACCAGTGATTTGTCCAGCGCGTTCGCGTGCAGCTCGCTCGGCGCCTTGCCGTGCAACAGGTGCAGGAAGTGCGCGGCGATCGTCTCGTCATCGGTCTCGACCTCGATGCGGCAGCCATTGTGCGAAAAGTGGTACCAGTACAGCAGCATCGAACCGAAACTCGCCATCATCCGGTCGGCGATGTCGCGTGCGCCGGTGGCATTGTGATCGTGCGCTTCCGGCAACGCGGTTCCCAGCACCGAGCAGCCGGTACGCATCACGTCCATCGGATGCGTCGAAGCCGGCAGCAGTTCGAGCGCCACCTTGACCGGTTGCGGCAAGCCACGCAGGCGCTGCAGTTTCGCGCGGTAGGCGTTGAGTTCCGCCCAGGTCGGCAGGTATTCGTGCACCAGCAGGTACGCGACCTCCTCGAACGTCGCCCTGGTCGCCAGGTCCTTGATGTCGTAGCCGCGGTAATGCAGGTCGTTGCCGCTGCGGCCGACCGTGCACAGCGCGGTGTTGCCGGCGGCGACGCCGGACAGCGCCACGGATTTCTTCGGTTTGGGTAAACCCTGGCTGGAATCGTCGCTCATGTTTCAAACCTCTTGCGGAAAACGGTTGTTGCATCAACCATGGAATTGATCACCCTTGGGCACGTACGGACAGGAATCCATCGATTGACCCTCGCGATGGTCGTGGCTGAGGGGATCATGGACAGTCATCCAGTCATCGCCCAATGTGGATGCGTAACAGATTCGGATGGATACATCGTGAAAATAACCTTGACGAAAGTGCTTCCAGGCTGCCAGGCCATGAATGACCAGGAAATTCACATGTTTGCCCGCTGACAGCACGGAATGATTGATCGAGGACTGGACGAAGGCAACATCAGACAGACCCAGCGCCTTCATCACATGATCCCAGTCCGGCTGCGGCTTGCCGTCCACTTCGACCACGACGCTGCGCACGATGGCCGGCCCCACCCCGGCATTTTGCGCCATAAGAAAACCGCCGTGGCTCTCGATCTCGCCCTTTTTGTTCACGACAACATGGCCAATTTCGTCAGGAAGCGCGTCCGACTCGCCAATAGCCACATACGGCCACACCTGGGCGCGCACCTGCTGACGTTCGATGTACGCGGTGTAACCCGCCACGGCCAGTGCCAGCAACCCAACAAGCGAGGCGATGATCGCGGCTGCAGCATCCCAGCGGATTTGGCGGCCGAGCCTCTTCACAGTCGGCGCGGATGCATTTTCGTCACGCTGAAGTTCGGACATCGGGCGTCGCCTATTTCTTCACCGCAAACAACTCGTCGAGCTTGTCCTCGTAGGCGTGGTAGCCCAGGAAGTCGTACAGCTCTTCGCGCGTCTGCATCTGCGGCACATACGCCTTCTGCGTGCCGTCGCGTCGCACGGTTTCGTAGAACCCGAGCGCAGCCTTGTTCATCGCGCGATAGGCACCGCAACAGTACAGCGCGATGTCGACGTTCGCGGAGCGCAGTTCGTCGACGGTGAAGAATGGCGTGGAACCGAACTCCGTGAGGTTGGCGAGGATTGGCACCTTCACCGCCGCCTTGAACTTGCGGTAATCGTCCAGCGTCTTCATGGCCTCGGGAAAAACCATGTCGGCGCCGGCTTCGACGTAGGCCACCGCGCGCTCGATCGCACTGTCGATGCCTTCGACCGCGGCGGCATCGGTGCGTGCCATCAACACGAAATCCTTGTCGGCTTTTGCGTCGACCGCCGCTTTCACGCGATCCACCATTTCCTCTTTCGGCACCACTTCCTTGCCCGGGCGGTGGCCGCAACGCTTCTGGCCGACCTGGTCCTCCATGTGCACGGCGGCGACGCCGACGCGCTCGAAAGAACGGATCGTGCGGGCGATGTTGAAGGCACCACCCCAGCCGGTGTCGATGTCGACCAACAGCGGCAACTGTGTGGCTTCGACAATCCGGCGCGCATCGGTCAGCACGTCCTCCATCGTCGAAATGCCGAGGTCCGGCACGCCCAACGAATTGGCCGCGACACCGCCACCCGAGAGATACAGCGCCTTGTAACCGACGCGCCGGGCCATCAGGCCGGCGTAGGCCGTGATGGCGCCGACCACCTGCAACGGCGATTCGGCGGCGAGGGCGGCGCGGAAGCGTGCTCCCGCGGAAGAGGAATCGCTCATGCGGCCTCCGGTAAAACCGCTATTTTAGCGCACCGGCCGCTGCGGCCGATGAATCGTCGTGGCCGCCCGCCGCGATCCGCGCAACGAGCGCGTCGAAGCGTGGATCGCCGTGCAAGGAACGGAACCACGGATTCAGCCACAGGCTGACCATGTGCACGGAATGATCGCGATACGCCTGCTCGAGTTCGGCCACCGCACGATCCTTGTCGCCCAGTGCGGCGTAGATCGCGGCGATGTAGGCACGATCGACGTAACGGCGCTGCGCGGCCGCCTGCAGTGTTTCCACGGCGGTGCGCGCCTGCGCCGCGTTCCCCGTGTGCGCCTGGCAGATCGCGAGCTGCGGGCTCGAAAGGCTGACCAGCGCGTGTTGCTGCTTGTAACGATCCACGCACGCCTGCCAATGGCCGAACGCGCCATCGACGATCGCCACCGCGTCACCGTTGTAGGCGAAATTCGGGTCGAGCTTGTCCACCCGCTGCGCAAGTTCCATCGCACCGGTTTCATCGCGCTGCGCGATCGCGGCGTAGGCTTCCCAGCGCGGGTACCATGGGTTCAGCGGATCGAGTTTTTCTGCGTCGCTCAACGTCTTGCGCGCGGCC
>DASTIS010000177.1:0-3146 GCA_035717365.1 Rhodanobacteraceae bacterium | reverse complement strand
GTTCCGTCGATTTCGGGCGGCAGGCCCAGCGGCAACACCGCATCGGCGGTGCGCCGAACGCCCTCGCAGGCGTACGCACCGGCGTAGACATGAAAATCGGCGGCTTCACGGGCACGGTCATACGCCGCGGGCGCAAAGGTGTCCTGCGACCCGGCCTGCCAGGTGATCAATGCCTTGGGCGGTTGTTCCAGCATCGCCCTGGCGCTGTTGCGCGGATCGGACGATTGCGCGCCGACCCGCGCCAGGCCGATCGCATTGGCGCCGGACGGCAACTCGTCGAAGGCGCTGTCGGTGGCCTTCGCGATGGCGCGCGCCAACGTGCGCAGCCACGCCGCATCGGCCGCCTGCACCGCAATGTCACCGAGGATCACCACCGAACGCGCGGCCGCGCGCAGCGAGGCCACCACCTTGCGCGCGGTCTCGTCGGGCTGCGCCGCCGCGACCAGCTCCGCCACCGCCTTCGTAAGATCCCCGCCGGACACGCCCGCGGCGGAAGCGATCGCCGCCAGCGCTTCGGCCATCGCCTGCGGCGGCACCACGGTCTCGTCTGCGAGGTCGTAGTTGAACTCGAAACCAACCGGATTCAACACATGGATCGCGGCGCCATCCACCGTGGCGACGTCGTAGTTGGCGATGTTCGCGATGTGCGGTTTCGAGGAATCATGCCGCGTGGCACAGCGCACTCTCTGGTTGAGCAGCGGCATCTCGTGGCGCAGGCAACTGCCGACCAGCAGTCCGGCGCGGATTTCGGCAACGTCCTCCACCGGCATCTCGAACGTCGAACCCGACGGGCCGCCGTCGCTGAAATCCTGCACGCGCAAACGATGATCGATCCGCTCGCTGCCCAGCCCGTGCACGAGCCCGGCGAGCAAGTGGCCCTCCTCGCACGAGGTCATCGGCGCGATGAGCGTGCCCACGTCGTTGCCGGCCTGCTTCAGGCCATCGGCGACGAACGCGATCGCCTCGTCCCAAGGCACTTCGACCAGTTCGTCGCCCTTGCGGATCATCGGCTTGTGCGCGCGATCCTGCGCGTACAAGCCTTCGTGGCTGTAGCGATCGCGATCGGCCAGCCAGCACTCGTTGATGGCTTCGTTTTCGCGCGGTACCGCGCGCAACACCTGCCCCCGCTTGGTATGCAGCCACAGGTTGGAACCCAGTGCGTCGTGGTAGCCGATCGAAGGTTTCGCGATCAGTTCCCAGGCGCGCGCCTTGAACTGGAACACCTTGTCGGTGAGCGCACCCACCGGGCACACGTCGATCACGTTACCGGACAATTCCGACCCGATCCCGCGGCCGATCCAGGTTCCGACCACGTGGCGATCACCGCGATCGAAATCGCCGAACTCGAAACTTCCCGCGACCTCGCCCAGGAACCGCACGCAGCGCGTGCAATGGATGCAACGGGTCATCTCGGTCGCGACCAGCGGCCCCACGTTCTCGTCCGTGACCGTGCGCTTGCGCTCGGCGAACCGGGAGATCGAGCGGCCGTAGCCCATCGACAGATCCTGCAGCTCGCACTCGCCGCCCTGGTCGCAGATCGGGCAATCCAGCGGGTGGTTGATCAGCACGAACTCCAGCGCGTTCTGCTGCGCATGGATCGCCAGCGGGGTCTTGGTGAAAACCTTCATTCCTTCCGCAACGGGCGTGGCACAGGCAACCTGCGGCTTGGGCATGGTGCGCCCGCCCATTTCCACTTCGACCATGCACTGGCGGCACACGGCCGCGATCGGCATCTTCCTGTGGTAGCAGAAGCGCGGAATCGGAATCCCGGCATGGTCGGCCGCCTGGATGATCATCGAACCCTTGGGCGCACTGACGGCATGACCGTCGATCTCGAACTCGACCATCTCGACCGGCGGCGCGGTGTCTTTGGGTTGGGCGCTCATGCCGCCATCTCCGTCCGGCAGGCACCGTAGGAGCGCGCCTGCGCGCGACCGGCCACCCGAAGAACAAGGGCGTTCGCGCGCAGGCGCGCTCCTGCGAAAGCAGAGCCGTTCATGCCGCCACCTTGACTTGATCATCAATCATCGAATGCCCGTGCTCGCAGTAGTACACGAACTCGCCCCAGAAATTGGCGAGGAACGCCTGCACCGGCCAGGCCGCGGCTTCGCCGAACGCGCAGATGGTATGGCCTTCGATCTGGCCGGCGATGGCCTTGAGGCGGTGCAGGTCTTCCGGGGTTCCGCCACCCGCCACGATGCGGCTCAGCACCCGATGCATCCAGCCGGTGCCCTCGCGGCACGGCGTGCACTGTCCGCACGACTCCATGTGGTAAAACTGCGAAATGCGCTCGCACGCGCGCACCATGCAGGTGGTCTCGTCCATCACGATCACCGCGCCCGAACCCAGTCCCGAGCCCGCGCTGCGCAGCGAGTCGAAGTCCATGTTGCATTCCATCATCTTGTCGGCGGTCAGCACCTTCATCGACGAGCCACCGGGAATCACGGCCTTGAGCTTGTGTCCGTTGCGCACCCCGCCGGCCATTTCCAGCAGATCCTTGAACGGCGTGCCCAGCGGGACCTCGTAGTTGCCCGGCTTGTTGACGTGGCCCGACACCGAAAAGATCTTGGGCCCGCCATTGTTGGGCTTGCCGATGTCGAGGAACCAGTCGGCGCCATGGCGCAGGATCGCGGGCACCGAGGCGTAGGTTTCGGTGTTGTTGATGGTGCTGGGCCGGCCGTACAGGCCGAAATTGGCGGGGAACGGCGGCTTGTAGCGCGGCCAGCCCTTCTTGCCTTCCAGCGATTCCATCAGCGCGGTTTCTTCGCCGCAGATGTAGGCGCCGGCGCCGAGTGCGTTGTGGATCATGACGTCGATGCCGGTGCCCTTGATGTTGGTGCCCAGCAAACCGGCGGCTTCGGCCTCGTGCAGCGCCTGCTCCATGTGCTCGAACGGTTCGTGGTGGAACTCGCCGCGCAGATAGTTGTAGGCAACGGTCGAACCGGTCGCGTAGCAGGCAATTGCCATTCCCTCCAGCACTGCATGGGGATTGAAGCGCAGGATGTCACGATCCTTGCAGGTACCGGGTTCGGATTCGTCCGAGTTGCAAAGAATGTATTTCTGGCCCGGCGCGTTGCGGGGCATGAACGACCACTTCATGCCGGTCGGGAACCCCGCGCCGCCACGTCCGCGCAGCGAACTCTTCT
>DASTIS010000176.1:0-7294 GCA_035717365.1 Rhodanobacteraceae bacterium | reverse complement strand
CCCACCCAAGGTGTGTACCTGCGCTTCTTCGTGCATGAGAACCGCCGCCACCATGGCGTGCTGTTGTACGACTGGCTGCTGTCCGAGGCCAGGAAGCTCGGCCTCGCCGGCGGCACCGCGTTCCGTTCGATCGCGGGCTATGGCCGCCACGGCGTCACCCACGAAGCGCATTTCCTGGAACTGGCCGGACAGGAAACCGTGCGTGTCGATTTCGTGGTGACCCGTGACGCGGCCGACCGGATGTTGCAACGGGTGCGCATGGAAAACATCCAATTGTTCTACGCGCTTTTGCCGGCCGAATTCGGCACGCTCGGCGGCGAATAGCCATGGCCCCCGCGTCATCGCCATCGGCGCGCACCGCGAAGCGACGCGCGTTGGCGTTTGTCGTCCTGATCGGCGTCGTCAGCCTGTTCTCCGACATGACGTACGAGGGTTCGCGCTCGATCTGGGGGCCGTTCCTGGGAACGCTGGGCGCCACCGGGGCGATCGTGGGACTGGTCGCGGGTGGCGGCGAATTGCTGGGTTACGTGCTGCGCCTGTTCACCGGTGCGCTGGCGGACAAGACGGGGCGCTACTGGACGATCACCATCGTCGGTTACGCGATCAACCTGTTGGCGGTGCCGGCGCTGGCGCTGGCCGGCAACTGGCCGGTCGCCGCCGGCCTCATCGTGCTGGAACGCAGTGGCAAGGCGCTGCGTACCCCCGCGCGCGACGCCATGTTGAGCTACGCGGCCAAGGACATGGGCGGCGCCGGCTGGGCGTTCGGCCTGCACGAGGCACTGGATTCGATCGGTGGGGTGCTCGGCCCGCTGATGGCGGCATTGGTACTGTTCCTGCACGGCGGTTACCGGCACGCGTTCGCATGGTTGCTGCTGCCCGCGTTGGCAGCCATGGCGACGCTGGCGATCGCGCGGTGGCGTTATCCGCAACCGCGTGAACTCGACACGACGCCCGCACCGCAAGTTTCGGATGCCAGGGCATTGCGTGAACTGAGGGTATTCCTCGCCGCCACCGCGTTGATTGCGGCGGGCTATTCCGACTTCGCGTTGATCGCATTCCACCTCGCCAGGGATCACATCGTGGCGAACGACGTGGTGCCGACGCTGTACGCGCTCGCCAGCCTCGCCGGCGGCCTCACTGCGCTGGTACTGGGCAAGGCCTTCGACAAACGAGGTCCATCGGTGCTGCTGTGGGCGACGTTGGCGCCGGCGCTGTACGCGCCGCTGGTGTTCCTGGGTGGCCCGTGGGCCGCGGTCGCCGGCATGGCGCTGTGGGGCATCGGCTTCGGCGCGCACGATTCGTTGTTCCGCGCGGTGGTCGCGCAACGCATCCCGCGCGACAAACGCGCCACCGCGATGGGTATATTCAACGCGATTTACGGTGTCGCATGGTTCGCGGGCAGCATCCTGCTCGGCGTGTTGTACGATTGGAACCCGCTCTACACGGTGATCGCGGCGCTGGCGTTGCAGCTCGCCGCGTGTCCGCTGCTCTGGAGCCTGCGAACCCCACACAGGAGCGCGTGATGAACGACCTGTCGATGCCCACCGCACCCACCGCGCAGACTTCGCGCCACGACCTCGCTTTGCGCGAAAAGGCGCAGAAGCTGCTCGACCACGCCGACGTACGCATCGACGGCGACCGCCCCTGGGACATCAAGGTGCACGACGAACGGGTGTTCGCGCGGGTGTTCGCGCACGGTTCGCTGGGCCTCGGCGAGGCCTACATGGACGGCTGGTGGGACGTCGATTCGCTCGACCAGTTTTTCTTCCACGTGCTCGGTGCCCATCTTGACGAGCACTTGCGCGATTTCGACGCCCTGCGCGCGCACCTGAAGGCGCGTTTCATCAACATGCAGCGCGGTCGCAAGGCGTTCAAGATCGGCAAGGCACATTACGACATCGGCAACGACCTGTTCGCGAAGATGCTGGGCAAGCGGCTGGTGTATTCCTGCGGCTACTGGAAGGACGCCGACAACCTCGACGACGCGGAAGCAGCCAAGCTCGACCTGGTGTGCCGCAAGTTGCAATTGAAACCCGGGATGAGGGTGCTGGACATCGGCTGTGGCTGGGGTGAGGCGCTGAAATACGCGGCCGAAGAATATGGCGTGTCGGGGGTCGGCGTCACCGTGTCCGAACAGCAGGCGCAATTTGCGCGCGAACTGTGCAAGGGCCTGCCGGTCGAAATCCGGTTGCAGGATTACCGCGACCTCGACGAGCAGTTCGACGCGGTGTATTCGATCGGCATGTTCGAGCACGTCGGCTGGAAGAACTACCGCACCTATTTCGAAGTCTGCAAGCGGTGCCTCAAGGACGATGGCTTGTCGGTATTGCACTGCATCGGCGTGAACTCGACGCCTTCGCGGCCCGATCCGTGGATCGAGAAGTACATCTTCCCCAACTCGATGGTGCCGGCGGCCTCGCAGGTCGCCCCGGCGCTGGAGAACCTGTTCGTGGTCGAGGACTGGCACAACTTCGGCCCCGACTACGACAGGACCCTGATGGCGTGGCTGGCCAACTTCGATGCCGCATGGCCCGAACTGTCCGCGAACAACCCGCGTTACGACGAACGCTTCCGTCGCATGTGGCGCTTCTATCTCTCCAGTTCGGCCGCCACCTTCCGCACCCGCCGCGACCAGTTGTGGCAATTGACGCTGTCGCCGCACGGCGTGCCGGGCGGATATCGCGTACCGCGCTGACGGGAAAACGCCATCAGAACTCCTGCCGGTAGCTGGCGTAGCGGGCGGTGCGCATTCGATGATCGTGGGACCGGAAACGATCGCCGTGTGCAGGAGCGAACCCGGCTCGCCTGCGGTGGCGACCCCGGCCAATCCGCCCATGACGACGGCAATTGAAATCGCACGCCGTTTCATGGTTTTTACCTCCTGAACTTGCAGCAGTCTTGCTCGTCGCCACGCATGGTTGGCGGGTTCGCCTGCATCCGGGCTGGCGTCTGTCATTCGTCCCCCACCGACGACTACGGCAAACGCACGCAACGATTACCTGAACCAACCCGGGATGGGCGGATGCCACCGGACAACGGGCAAAAACACGCCCCGGCGTGCGGGGCGTGCAAGCGGACACCGGCTGGAGAGCGGACGGGTGCCCGGACTACCTGGCAGCAGCCGTGGCGTTGCCCGGCGGACGGGCCGTCAGGGACGGTTTCCTGTGACGGCAAAGCCACTCAACGCGATGAGGGTGGCCATCAGCGTGGCGTTCGGTTTCACGGCCTCACCACCGAAACGATCGGCAAAAACCCGCACCGCAAAAACAGGCCTAGCTGCCGGAGCCGGACTTGGCCGCTTGTTCCTTCTGCGCACGCAACAATGCCTGTTGGTGCTCGTACGCTTTCGCGTAGGCGGTTTTGCACTCGGGATAGGCGACGCATGCGTTGTACAGCATCCCGACTTCGCGCTGGGTCAGTGGAACCATCAGCTTCGGATCAGGCGGGGCCTGCTTCCGGGCCGGTGCGGCCGGCTCCATGTACGTGCGATAGCCGATCCTCGGCGTGGCCGGCCCATCCTGCATGGCCTTCTGCTCGACTTCTTCGCTGGTCGGCGCTGGCTGGCTCTGTTGGCCGGCGGCAAACGCGGCTCCGGCGACCGTGCCCAGTCCTGCACAAACGACGATGGCAAGAACGGTACGTTTCATGATCTTCCTCCGTTGACGGCAACCTGCATCGCAGGTGATGAGGGATTGGCCCTCACTGTCTACTTCGGCAACGGCGGTGTGCGATTACAGGCAGGTCGTGCAGTTCAGAATCGCTGCCGGTAGGCGAGGTAGAAGAAGCGGCCGGGGATGTCGTAATCGGGGAAGAACGAATTGGCGACCACCGAGTACGCCACGGGTGGATCGCGATCGAACGCATTGCGGATGCCGAACGCCAAGCGTGCCTGCCACGGTGCATTCCAGCTCGTTTCCAGATCGACGTAGGTCACTGCGCCGACCCGGTTGCGCGGAGCGGGTATGCCATCCTCCACGTGGTTCGGATCCGAACACAGCGACTCCAGCGACGGATCACCGACGAATCCGGCGACCTGGGTGACGACACGGCAATCCTCGACAATCGGCGAAAAGTACCGCCCGGTGATCGAGGCGCCCCAAACACCACGCTGCCATGCCAGCGTCGCCACCGAGCGCAGGCGCCAGATGACTCCGTACAACGGATCGCTCTTGCCGGCGACGTTGCCGGACGCCAGCGACCCGTCCGGCAGTGGCGTCCCGCGCGCAGGTTGACCGATGGCTCCCCAATAGCTGACATAGGCACTGTCCCAGCGCAGGTCGAGGCTGCCGAACCGCGTGGTGCGCTTCCAGCTCAGGCCGAAGTCCCAGCCTTCGGTTTCGAGTCCGCCCGGGAGATTCTGCATCGTCGAATCCACGTGCAAAAGCTCGCCAGTGGATTCGCCACCGGATGCGCGGGTGATGTGCGTGCACGCCGCCGGGTCATTGTCGACATAGCAGGCGTCGACGAAATACTGGCCTCCGGGGTTGCCGATCGCGTTATGGATCCGGATGCGGTACCAATCCAGGCTTGCATCGAATCCGGGCCACCACGCCGGGCTGTACACCAGCCCCGCGGTCAACGAGCGGGATGTTTCCGGCACCAGATCGCGGTTGCTGCCCGACGTCTCGAAAGTGGCTGTTGGCGGCGGCGCGTCGGGGGGTACGCCGTCCGCGAGGCAATGGGCCGCCACGGCAGCCGGGGGCGAGTAACCCTGCTCCTCGACACACGGGTCGAAAAGGCCCGCAGGCCCGACGATCGGGCCGCCGAACAGGTCGAGGATGCTCGGTGCACGGAATCCCTGCGCCCAGGTCGAACGGAACAACAGGTTCTCCACCGGCTTCCAGCGCAGGCCGACGCGCGAATTGTTGGTGCCGCCGAACAACGAATAATCCGACCAGCGTGTAGCGAGATTGACATCCAGCGCGTGTACCAACGGCTTGCCGGACAACAGCGGAATGTCGAACTCGAGGTAGGCTTCATTGATCGCGTACGCGCCCTCGGTCGGGCCATAGGTGACACCGGTGCCATTGGCGCGACCGGATTCGATCAGCGGATCCGGATCATCTTCGCCGCGTTCCAGTCGGCGTTCGAGTCCGGCCGCGAACGCGAGCGCCCCCGCCGGCAAATCGGCCAACGTGGTGGTGGCGTTGAAATCCAGTTCATCCGTGCTCGCACGCGTGTGGTTCTGGATGTCGACGTTGACGTAGTCGAGCATCGCCTGCGTGAATCGGCCCGGTCCGGTGAACACGTCGAGCGGCACGCAGCCTTCGATGACGTCGTCCGGCGTGCCACAGCGCGCTACCCCGTCGGCATCGCGGAACGACGGCCCGACTGCCAGTTGCAGCTTTTCGTTGTCGGCGTAGGGTCCGGCGAACTCGCTTTTCGCAGCGCGCGTGCGGGTGGCGTCGAGGTTCCAGACCCAGTCGCGACCGAGGAAATCGACGAGTCCATCCAGTCCGAGGTGGAACCGCGCGGTGTCGACCGATTGTTCGAATCGGCGCGGTTCGTCGTCGGGCCAGCGGGTGTTGACGGCGAATACCGGCACACCGAACGGGTTGTAGACGTTGTCGGCCGCAACGTCAAAAGCCTGCGTAGTGCCGGGCAATAGCCGCGACGATATGAACACCGTGGGAGGCGCGAGCTGCTGCGCCGAGCGGCGCTGGTTGAACAACGCGTCGGCCGAGAACGCCAGCGTCGGCGAGAACTCCCAGCGGAACTGGCCGAACCCCGCCCGTCGCTGCTGCGGCGTCCGCAGGTAGTTGTACGGAACGAAGTTGTAGTTGAGATCGGTGGCTGGGTCCAGGCTCCGGAAATCGTCCGGCGAGGTGCCCTGCCTGCCCTTGATCAGCACGGCGCCGCCAATTCCCGGCACGCCGAACACCCCGTACTGGCTCGCCGCCGAACCGGTCGCGCCGAGCGGCAATCCCACCCGCGGCACCGACGAAATCGTGCGCGCACTGGCCATGACCGGATCCTCATCTCCCCAGTCGAGACCGAACGCAACATTCCACTTGTCGCCGCTGCGGCCAAAGCCGAAATCCGCATGGCGGCTGCGACCGTCGCCATGGTCGGTCTCGCCGGCATACAGGCCCAGCTCGGTACCCGTGAAGCGCTGCCGCGTGATGATGTTGACCACGCCGCCAATCGCATCCGAGCCGTAAATCGCAGAAGCGCCGTCCTTCAACACGTCGATGCGCTCGACCAGCGCCAACGGGATCGCCGACAGGTCGACCGCGCCGTCCACGGCGGAGGCCCAGCGCCTGCCGTTGACGAGCACGAGCGTACGGTTCGACCCGAGGCTGCGTAGGTTCACCCGCAACTCACCATTGGTACCGTTGTTGATGTTGCGGTTCAGGCTTTGGCCGTTGGCGACGACCAGCGACTGCACGACTTCGGCAACTCCGGACAGCCCCGTGCGCTGGATCGCCTGCCGGTCCAGTGTCAGCACCGGGTGCTCGGTTTCAAGGTCGACGCCGCGGATGTGCGTGCCGGTGACAACGACTGTATCGAGCGTCTTGGGCTGTCCTTGCAGCGCACTTTGCTGCTTCGATTCGCTGTCGGCCACCGCGTCCTGCGCCGTTGCGTCCGCACTGCCGCACAGCAACGCAAATGCCAGCAGGATCCCGATGCATTTGTACTGCTCCATCGCACACCCCCGGTCAGTGCTCCGCGTCGGTGCTGCCAGCAGGTTCGACGGTGACCGCCAGAAGCACCGCGGCAACGCCGCTGGCCTTGCCGGCCGTGAACGTGATCGATCGCACCGCGCGTGCGGGTTCGGGATTCGGAAACCGTACCGCGTAAACGTGTTCCGCCCGGCGCAGCGCCGGATACACGCGTGCGTCGAAACCGAATGCAGCCAGCGACAGGCCCTTGGCCACCGGCGCCCACTGCAACGAACTGAACCGCGGTACGCGTTGCACGACTACCCCGCCGTCCACGTAGCGCAACGTCACTTCCAGGAGTTCGCGGGTACCGCCCGTGTACACCGGATTGGCGAGCAGCAGGCTGTCCACCGCGGCGATGTCCGGGCGCGGCACAGCGATGGTGACTGCGCGCGGCCGGTCGCCGCGCGGTCCATCGGACATCCCGGCCTCGGCTTGCATCTGGATGCCACCCCGCAAGTCGTAATCGATGCCGAGGAATCGCTGGATGCCGGTGGGGAGCCAGCCGTAATCGCCAGCGACGCCGAGCAGCCCCGCGCTGCTGACTTCACCGAAACCGAAGCTGTAGTGAGCGGTCAGGTCGAGCAACTCGGGCGGTGCGCGCTCATCGCGTGGCGGTATCACGCCACCCG
>DASTIS010000175.1:0-9856 GCA_035717365.1 Rhodanobacteraceae bacterium | reverse complement strand
AAGCGCCCGCCTGCGTAGGTTGGGTTGAACCCCGGACCCTGTCCGGGGGAAGCCCAACACCCGATCGCGTCCGGTAATCGAATCGTTGGGGTTCGCATGAAGCCGCCTACCCCAACCTACGCGCTGTAGCCCGGATGAGGCGAAGCGCAATCCGGGACGTTGGGCTTCTCCCGGATTACATCCGGGATCAACCCAACCTACGGATTCCGCCCTACACGTCGTCCGACTTCTCCCACCCTTCGCCGGTGCCGCGATGGAGCACGCGGTCGCCGGGCTGGATTGCACCCGCGGGAAAGGACTCGCTTTCGGCGAGGCGCGCGTAGATCGGGGCGAAGTCGGGCCTGGTGGCGTCGAACAGTTGCTCGAAGCCGTCGATCACGAAATAGGTTTGCTGGTAGGTGTCGATCTTGTAGCGCGCGCGCATGATGCGCTCGAGGTCGAAACCGATCCGGTTGGGGGCGTCCGAATCCAGCGCGTACACCGACTCGCCCTTGGAACTGGTGATGCCCGCGCCGTAGATGCGCAGTCCTTCGGGCGTGTTGATCAACCCGAACTCGACCGTGTACCAGTACAGCCGGGTCAGGTTCATCAGCGCGTCGGGGCCGATGCCGTGCGCCTTGACCCCGCCGCGACCGTAGGCCTGCATGTAGTCGGCGAAGACCGGGTTCAGCAGCAACGGCACGTGTCCGAACAGGTCGTGGAACAGATCGGGCTCGGACAGGTAGTCGAGTTGTTCGGGCTTGCGGATCCACCAGGTCACCGGGAAGCGACGGTTGGCGAGATGATCGAAAAACACCTGGTCGGGCAGCAGGCCTTCGACGCCGACGATCTCCCAGCCGGTGGCGGGCTTCAACACGTCGTTCAGATCCTCGAATTTCGGGATCGTGTCGGCGCTCATCTCGAAGCGTTCCTGGCCTTCCAGGGTTTCCCGGCAGGCGCGGCCCTTCAGGATTTCGCGCTGGCGGCGGAACAGCGTGGCCCAGACCTCGTGGTCGGTTTTCGAATAGTCGGCCCACGGCTGCGCGATGGTGTCGGTGGTGTAGACCGGGATGTAGCCGCGGTCGGTCTGCTGGTGCTCGACGCGGCGTGGCGTGGTGTTCATGGCAAGATCCTCGCTTCCTCGCTGCCCAGTGTAAGCCGAAGCGGCCGAACCTGCGCGCGCCGCCGGTCTCACGTTAAAGTAACGTTCTCGAACGGGATGCGGAGGGCGCGGCGGCAACGCCAGCCTGCGAGACATTGGGTGCATTGCGCTGCGCGTGGCGATTCCCGCTGCTGCTGCTGGTGGCCTTCGCGGGTTGCCTTGCGGCGATTCCGCTGTTGCCGCGCGGGCCACGGCCCGGCACCGCCGGCGCCGCGCTGCTGCGCAACTGGTCGCGTGTTTTCCTGCGTGTCGCCGGGGTGCGCGTGCGGCGAATGGGTGAACCGCTGCACGATCCGGTGATGTTCGTGGCCAACCACGGTTCGTGGATGGACATCTCCGTCCTGCACGCGGTGCGACCGGCGGGTTTCGTGGCCAAGGCCGAGATCGGCCACTGGCCGCTGGTGGGCTGGATGGCGCGGCGCGCCGGCACGATTTTCCACCAGCGCGGCAACAACCATTCGCTGACAGCGGTGATGGCGGTGATGAGCGAGCGCCTGCGCGCGGGCTGCAGCATCGCGGCGTTTCCCGAAGGCGGCACCGCGCCGCCGGGGACGCTCAAGGTGTTCCACGCCCGCATCCTGCAGGCCGCGCTGGATGCCGCGGCGCCGGTGCAGCCGGTGGCGCTGCGCTATTTGCGCGATGACCAGCCATCGACCGAAGTGTTGTTCGCGCCGGGCGAGAGCTTCCTGCACAACGTGTTTCGGGTGCTCGCGACGCGTTCGCTGACCGCCGAGGTGCATTTCCTGCAACCCGTCGTGTTCGAACCGGACGGCGGCCGCCGCCGGATGGCGCAAGCCGCGCGCGCCGAAATCGCCCAGGTGCTGGGCGTCGCCGCATGAGACAATTGGCGCAAGACGACTTCCAGCCGGCGTGGTGGTTGCAAAGCCCGCACCTGCAATCGATCCTGGCGTCGAGTTCCCTGCGCCGCGCCGTGCGCGGACGGCTTTCGCGACAGCTCGAACGCGATGAGCAATGGGTGACGCTCGATTGCGGCGGCGGCGTGCGCCTGTCCGGCTGCCACACGGCGCAGACCCGCCAGCCGCAGCCGCGCGGGCTGGCAGTGTTGTTCCACGGCTGGGAGGGCAGCACGCGTTCGACCTACCTGCTGCAGACTGGCGCGCGCCTGCTCGACGACGGCTGGGACGTGTTCCGGCTCAACTTCCGCGACCACGGTGGCAGCCATTCGTTGAACCGCGGGATCTTCCATTCCTGCCGCATCGACGAAGTGGTGGGTGCACTGCGCGCCGTGGAGCAGTTGTATCCATCGCGCCCGCTGACGCTGGCGGGGTTTTCGCTGGGTGGCAATTTCGCGTTGCGGGTGGCGCTGCGCGCGCCCGGCGCGGGCGTCGACCTGGCGCACGTCGTGGCGGTGTGCCCGGTGATCGACCCGCACGCCGGCCTGTTCCAGCTCGAACACGCGCCGCGCATGTACCACGATTACTTCATGTGGAAGTGGCGACGCTCGCTCCGGGCCAAGCAGCGGGTTTTCAACGGCGCCGAGCTGTTCACGCGCGAGGATCTGCGCGGCAGCCTGCGCACGCTCACCGAAGCGCTGGTGCTCAGGCATACCGACTTCGGCAGCCTCGACAATTACCTGGACGGTTATTCGGTGGCCGGCGACCGCCTCGCGGGTCTCGCGGTGCCGACCTCGATCCTGGCCTCGCGCGACGATCCCGTGTGTCCCGCTTCGGACCTGGCCGAAGCGACGCTGCCGGCGTGCGTCGAATTGACCGTCACCGAGCGTGGCGGTCATTGCGGCTTCATCCGCGACTGGCATCTCGGCAGTTTCGTCGAGGATTACGTGGCGGCTCGTTTGTGCGATCGTCCGTGATCGCCGCATCGCCAGACTGACTGATTTGCCAAATCACCCCAAGCTGGGGGAAACCAGAACGGCCTTCCCTGGCCTGACTTTCCACAACAGCGGCTTCGATTGGGCCGCGAATTCAAGAGACACAACAGGCATAATGCACGCTCGTTTGTTCGGGGTACTCCATGCTGGAAGATTTGCTCCAATTGCACCGCAAAGGCCGTCTCGACGACGCCGAGAACGGCTATCGGCAGATGCTGGCCGAGAACCCGGAAAATGCCGAGGTGTTGCACCTGCTGGGGATATTGCGCGGCCAGCGCGGCGACTTGCGCGCCGCGATGGAACTGGTGGAGCGCGCCAGCCAACTCGACCCGCACAACGCCGCGAGCCGGCATACCCTGGGTGAGATGTATCTCAGCGAGGGCAGGCTCGACGACGCCCGCGACGCCTACGACCAGGCCCGCCAGCTGAACCCCAACCTCGCGGCCGCACACGCCGGTCTCGGCCAGGTCGCTTTGCTGCGCGGCGACATCGATACGGCGGCGAGCCACTTCAACGTGGCGTTGCGCGCCGACGAAAACGAGGTGCAGGCGCTGACCGGTCTCGGCAACATCGCGTACATGCGCGGCGATTCGCAGCGCGCGCAACAACTCCTGACCCAGGCCGCCGGGTTGGCGCCGGACGATCCGCTGATCCAGACCAGCTACGCGCAGGCGATGATGGACCAGGGCATGCTCGATTTCGCGGCCGAAGCGCTCGACAACGCGCTCACCGTTCGGCCCACGTATCCGCAGGCGCGGGCGTTGCGTGCCGAGGTCCACGTGCGCAAGGGCGACGTCGCGAAGGCGCTGCCGATCTACGAGTCGCTGCTGGCGCGCGGGCAGCAGGTTGCCGTCGCGCGTACCGGTCTGGGTGACATTGCGCGCGCCGAAGGACATTACGATGATGCGATCGCGCAATATGACGAAGCGCTGCGCGCCGAGCCGGGCCTGCATCCCGCGGCGATACGACGCGCCGACTTGCTGGCGCGCACCCGCCGCGCGGCGCAAGCCATCGACGATCTGCGCGCGCATCTGGCCGTCCATCCCGACAGCGGCAAGGCGCACGCCAAGCTGGCGGGCCTGCTAACCCAGGTCGGTCGTCACGATGAGGCACTGGCGGTATGGCACGCCACCGAGGCGCGCTGGCCCGATGATGTCGATCTCAAGGCGCAGCATGCCTTGGCGCTCGACCAGGCGGGGCATACCGACGAGGCCCTTGCCATGGCCGAGGTCGCGGCGGCCTCGACCCGGCCTGCGCTGGCGATGTTGCGCGCGCGCGCGGCGCTGGTGGCCGGCGATCCGGCGGCGGCGATCCAGCGCCTGCAGCGGATCGACGACGCATCGCTCGCGGGTCAGCCGCCGCAGCTTGCACGTCGCCGGCAACGCTTGCTGGGACTGGCTTGCGACGCGCTCGAACAATGGCCCGACGCCGCCAATGCGTTCGTCGAGGCGCAGCGCCTGAGCCGTGGCAACCCACCCGAATTGCCCACGCTGGACGACGCCATGCGCGACACCCTGCAGCGCGTCGCCGCCGAAGCGGAACTTGCCGAGCCGCGCGGCGAGGCGCCGGTGTTGCTGTGTGGATTGCCCGGTTCCGGCGTTGGCCAGGTGGCTGCACTGTTGGCCGACCAGTCCGGCTGGTTCGTGCGGCGCGAGCGCTTCGGCGCCGTCCCGGATTTCGTGAACGCGCCGTTCGACCCGCGCCTGCTGCAGCCGCTCGACCAGGCCGGGCTGGGCCTGCTGGCGCGGCGCTATCACCGCCCCCTGCAACGCGCCGGCTTGGCGGAATCGACTCGCGTCGTGGACTGGATTCCGGTGCTGGATGCCCGGGTGGTGCCGATGATCAAGCGCATCCTGCCGGGCGTGCGGCTGGTTGTCGTGCAGCGCGACCCCCACAGCATGCTGCTCGACTGGCTGGCATTCGGCTGGGCGGACGGTTTCGCGGTGCCGAATCCGTTGGCGGGCGCGCGCTGGCTGCGGCTGGCCGCGTCCCATCTCGACTTCGCGGCCACGCTCGTGCCCAGTTTCCGGGTCGATCCGGACCTGTTGCTGGCGTCGGGCGGCGGGGACATGCGGTTGCGGCTCGGGGTCTACCTGCACCTCGACGACCTCGAATTCGGACCGATGGCGCGGGGCGCGCGCAAGGGTCGCGGCGGCTTGCCGGTCAGTTTCCCGCCCGGCCACGCGGCGCATTACCGCGAGGCGTTCTCGGAAGCCTTCGCGGTGCTCGACGACTAGGCAACCTCTGGTCAAACATCTTTCATCGTCGCCCGGCGCGTAGCGCCGTGTTGGCTTTCGCGCAGAGCCTGCCCCGGAAGTGCTTCTGATCCGGGGCCGAGGCCCGGTCCGGATTCGTGTTCCGGCCACAGGCCGGGATTGCTTTGACTGCCGGATGCCTGCCTCCGCCGGCATGACGAGCAGGATCAGGGCTGCCTTGGCACCGGGTTGCCGGCGTTCGCTTCGCCATAACACGGCGGCGGCTAGGCTTGAACACTCATGTCGCAGGAGGCATCGCGATGTCCGGGTCGCCGTACCGCGCAGTCATGTTGACCGCCCTGCTGGCGGGGTTTTCGTTCGGCGTCCATGCCTCGCCGCCGCTGGCGAACCTGAAGGCGCCGTCCGGATTCCACGTCTCGATCTTCAGCGACCAGGTGCCCGATGCGCGCGCGATGACCCTCGGCACCGGCGACACGGTGTTCGTGGGTTCGATGCGCGAGGGCAAGGTCTACGCGCTGACCGGCATGGATGCAAACGGCCATCCCCGGCACGTCTACGTGATCGCGAAGGACCTCCAGTTGCCGGCCGGTGTCGCGTTCCACGACGGTGCGCTGTACGTGTCGGCGGTCAGCCGGATCCTGAAGTACCCCGACATCGAGGCGCACCTCGCCGATCCGCCGCAGCCGGTCGTGGTCACCGACAAGCTGCCCGCGAAGACCCACCACGGCTGGCGCTTCATTGCGTTCGGTCCCGATGGCAAGCTGTACGTGCCGATCGGTGCGCCCTGCAACATCTGCAATCCGGGCAAGGATTTCGCGAAGATCATCCGCATGGATCCGGACAGCAGCGACTGGCGGACCGTCGCGACCGGCATCCGCAACACGGTGGGTTTCGACTGGCAGCCGGGCACGCACGCATTGTGGTTCACCAACAACGGCCGCGACCTGATGGGCGACAACGTCCCCGACGACACCCTGGATCGCGTCGACAAGCCGGGCCAGGACTTCGGCTATCCATACTGCCACGCCGGCAACGTTCCCGACCCCGAATTCGGCAAGGGCCATTCGTGCAGCGATTTTGCGCAACCGGCGCTCCGGCTCGGCGCGCACGTGGCCGCGCTGGGCATGCGGTTTTATGCCGGCCACATGTTCCCCGCGGCGTACCACGGCGCGATCCTCATCGCCGAACACGGTTCGTGGAACCGGTCGCGGAAGCCCGGCTACCGGGTGGTGGTGGTGCACGTCGGGAAGGATGGCAAGGTCACCGGTTCCGAGCCGTTCCTCACGGGGTTCCTCGATGGCCAGGAGACCCTCGGGCGCCCGGCCGACGTGCAACCGCTGCGCGACGGCAGCCTGCTGGTGTCCGATGACGACAACGGCGTGATTTATCGGATTTCGTACAACGGCAAATAGCGAGCGCAGGGCGGGCCCTGCCCGCCGATAGCCGGTATGGTGGCGGGAGGTGTCCGCCCTGCGGGTACTTGGCCCTCCCTTTCAAGGGGAGGGTTTGGGAGGGGATGGGTTTTCATGGATGTCGACACCCCATCCCCATCCCGGCCTTCCCCTTGAAGGGGAAGGAGGCAAGCTCGCACCCGTATTCCCCGCACAAGCGCACACACCGACAAAAAAGCACCGGAAGAATCCAACATGCAGATCCACAGCGACAGTTTCGAGAACGGAGCCGCCATTCCGCCCGAACTTGCATTCGGCAAGGCAGGGGCGGGTGACGAGAAAATCGCCCTGGCGGGCAACCGCAACCCACACTTTGCCTGGGAAAGCGCGCCCGCGGCCACGCGTTCGTTCGCGCTGGTGTGCATCGACGGCGACGCGCCGAGCCGGGGCGACGACGTCAACCAGGAAGGCCGGACGGTTCCCGCGGATTTGCCACGGGTGGATTTCGCGCACTGGCTGATGATCGACATTCCGCCGACCTGCACCACGATCGCGGCCGGCAGCTGCAGTGACGGCATCACTCCGCACGGCAAGCAACATCCCGAGGGTCCGGCCGGGTCACGCCAGGGCCGCAACGATTACACCGGCTGGTTCGCCTCCGACCCCGACATGGCGGGCGAGTATTTCGGTTACGACGGGCCGTGCCCGCCGTGGAACGATGCATTGCGGCATCGTTACCGTTTCCGCGTGGTGGCGCTGGATGTGGAACGGCTTGCCTTGCCCCCGGCGTTCGGCTGGGCGGAACTGCAGGCGGCGTTGCGCGGTCATTCATTGGATGAGGCCGAAATGATCGGCACCTACAGCATCAATCCGGAGGCGACAGGTCATTGAAAAACCGGAACGGGCCGGATGCACGCGTCTCCGCATCCGTCACCCGTTCCGTTGCAATCTCCGCCGGATCGTTGCGTACCGGCAACTTCCCGGCGGGGAACCACAGCGTGGATTTCATCGCGTCGATCCCGGCGCGTTACCGAGGAGAAGGACCATGAACAACGACATCACCAACAACGAGGCAGGACGCAACACCAGCGCGCACGAGCGCATCGAGCGGACCGCGGCACGGGTCAAGGAAGGCACCCGCAGTGCGGTCGGCGGCGCCAAGGAGAAGTTCGGCAGCGCCGCCGACCGGGTCGAGTCCGGTGTGGATCGCGCCGCCGACGCCAGCGCGCGCGGTGCGCATCGCGCCGCCGACAAGGCTTCGGAATGGCGTGACCGTGGTTCGGAGCTTGCTTCCGACGCACGCGAGCGTACCGATGCGGCGCTCGGCAACGTCCGCGATTTCGTCCGCGAGAAGCCCGTGCAATCGGTGGCGATCGCGCTGGCGGCCGGCTGGCTGCTGGGCCGTTTGCTCGGTCCGCGCCGCTGACGCGGCGGCACGCCATGGAACGGGCGACGCCCGCGTGAGCGTCGAGAGCGGGGAACGGGCCGGGTCGGCGGATGCCGATTCGGCACGCGGGGCCGCGGACGCGCAGTCCGACGCCGTGCTCGCGGCGGGGGTTCGCCTGTTGACCGCGCTGCGGCGTCTCGGGATCTCGCTTGCGACGTTGCTCGTCGCCGAAGCGCGGGTCTTCAAGGCCAGCATCGGGCTGGTGTTCATCGCCAGCATCGCGCTGGTGGCCTTCGCGGTGTCGTTGTGGTTTTGTGTGATCGCATTGATTGGGTGGGGGTTGACACTCGCAACCGGCTCGATCGGCATTGCGCTGGCGATCCTGGTTGTGCTGCACTTGATTCTCGTGGTTGCACTCTGGTTCATGATCAAGCGCGCCATCCACCACGCCAGTTTTCCGAGGGTGCGCGGCGAGTTTGCCGCATCGGGTCGGAGCCTGCGGCGTGATATGGCAAGGTTCCGGCAAGCTTCCACCCCGCCGCCCGACGACGAGGCCGCGCCATGAGTTACACCCGCGCGATCGCGAAGCGCAGACGGGCCCTTGCCGAATGCCGCGCCGCCCGCGGTGACCTCGACGGCGCGGTAGACGACCTGATCGGCGTGTACCAGGCGCACCCGGTCCCGGCCCTCGTCGGCGCTGCGGGCGTCGGCTTCGTGCTGGCGCAACTGCGGGTGGGCACCGGACTGGTCCGGACCGGCATGAGCATCGCGACGGGACCTGCATGGCGCCTGGTGCGGCAGTATCTGGGCGATCCCTTCTGATCGCCTCGTTGCAGTGGTACCCGTTTGAGCCCCGGCCGCAGGCCGCTCTGCGCCGGCATGACGTGCAAGGGTCGTGGCCGGACCTGCCGTGACGCGAATTTCACGGCGGTCGCCACACCATCCGCTTGCATGGCGCCGGCAACGACCGTTTCGCGGCGCATGAGATTCGACCATTGCGCGTGGTGGGGAAACCGCAGGTATGTCGCCGTCGAGTTCATCAGGGAAGCATCCGGCAGGCGGTGGTCGCCCACCGATCCAACCGCGGCAATTGCAGGCGGCACGACGCAAGCGCCGGAACACGCTGCTCACGCGCCGGCGCGGGCGCAGGTTGCGATCGCTGCGCCTGCCGCTTCGGATCCTCATGCTGCTGGCGATTGCGGCGACGCTCGTCCTTGCCAAGTCGCTGATCATCCCGTTGGTGCTGGCGGCGTTCATTGCGTTGGGACTGAACCCGATCGTCGCCGGGTTGAACCGGCTGTACCTGCCGCGCCCGGTCGGCGCGCTGCTGGTGATGGTGCTGCTCGCCGCCGCGCTCGCCGGTACCGCGGTGGGGGTCAGTGCGCCGGCCACGAAATGGCTGCGCGAGGCGCCAACCATCCTGCACGACGCCAGCGACAAATTGAAGCAGATGACCCGCCCCCTGACCAAGGTCAGTCACGCGGCGTCGGAGTCCCTGGCCGGCGTCAGTGGCCAGCCCAAACCCAAGGCGGCAGCCCCCTCGTCATCGGGTGGGCTTGCGTTCGGCAACCTGGCCGAGGCTGCGCCCGGCATCGTGGTCGCGGTGCTCACGGTGGCGTTGCTGGTCTTTTTCTTCCTGAGCTACGGACGCGAAGTCGCGTCGCATCTGGTCACCGCCATGCCCGGGCTCAGTTACCGGCGGATCGCGCTGCGGCTGATTCGGGGCATCCAGGCCGAGTTTTCGCGCTACCTGCTGACCGTCACGGTCATCAATTGTTGTCTTGGCCTGGTGACCGCCGCGATCATGTGGGCGCTGGATGTCCCCAATCCGTTGCTGTGGGGCGGTCTGGCCACGCTGCTCAATTTCATGCC
>DASTIS010000174.1:0-11442 GCA_035717365.1 Rhodanobacteraceae bacterium | reverse complement strand
ATGCACCTCGACGCCGTGCTGCGCCAGCAGGTTGCCCCAGTAGCGCATCGGCTCGGCGTATTCCTCCTTGCCCGGGATCCGCTTGGCGAGGTTGAACTGGCCACCGATCTCTCCAGATTGTTCGTACAGCGTGACCGCGTGACCGCGTTGCGCCAGCGTGGTCGCGCAGGCAAGCCCCGCCGGTCCCGCGCCGACCACGGCGAAGCGCTTGCGCCGCGCCAGTGGTGCGTCCACCAGTTCGGTCTCGTAACACGCGCGCGGATTCATCAGGCACGATGCGCGTTTGTTCTCGAACACGTGGTCGAGGCACGCCTGGTTGCAGGCGATGCACGGGTTGATCAGCGCCGCGCTTCCGCTGCGCGCCTTCGCTACCCATTCGGGATCGGCAAGGAACGGACGCGCCATCGACACCATGTCGGCGTCGCCGCGTGCCAGCACGTCCTCGGCGACCTTCGGCACGTTGATGCGGTTGGTGGTGATCAGCGGAATTCCCACCGATTCCCGCATGCGCCGCGTGACCCAGGTAAAAGCCGCGCGCGGCACGCTGGTCACGATGGTCGGGATGCGCGCCTCGTGCCAACCGATACCGGTGTTGATGAGCGTCGCGCCGGCCGCCTCGACCTGCCTTGCCAGTGCAACGATTTCGTCCCAGGCTTGCGCGCGATCGACCAGGTCGAGCATCGACAGGCGATAGATGATGATGAAATCCTTGCCGACCGTCGCGCGCGTTCGCCGGACGATGTCGACGGGAAAGCGCATCCGGTTTTCCGGCGTTCCGCCCCAACGATCGCTGCGCCGGTTGCTGCGCTCGGCGAGGAATTCATTGATGAGATAGCCCTCGCTACCCATGATCTCGACGCCGTCATAGCCGGCGTCTTGCGCGAGTTTGGCGCACTGCGCGAACGCGCGAATCGTCCGCTCGATGCCGCGATCGGACAGCGCGCGTGGCGTGAACGGCGTGATCGGCGACTTGATCCGAGATGGCGCGACCGACAGCGGGTGATAGCCATAACGCCCGGCGTGAAGGATTTGCAGGCAGATCCTGCCGCCGGCCTGGTGCACGGCATCGGTGATGCGGCGGTGCGGCGGGACCTGCCAGCGCAGCGAGAGCCGGCTGGCAAACGGTTTCAACCAACCCTCGATGTTTGGCGAGAAACCGCCGGTCACCATCAGCCCGACGCCGCCACGTGCACGCGCGGCGAAATATTCGGCGAGTTTGCCGAAGTCGCGCGCATGGTCTTCGAGACCGGTGTGCATCGAGCCCATCAACACGCGATTGGGCAGGGTGCAGAAGCCGAGGTCGAGCGGCGCGAACAAATGGGGGTAGGGCGTGGTCGTGGCGGTGCCCGATGGTGTCATTGCGGCGAGCATGCCGTCGCAATCCGGTTGCGGCAAGTGGATCATGCATTGCGCTATGCTGGTGGAACTGCGCCGCGCGTGGCGTCGAATTGCAGGGGGACGTGCCGTGATTCGTTTGCACCGGTGGTTGTTGCTCGTGGTGGTGGCGCTGGTCGGGGCCCCGATGCTGGCGTCCGCCGCGACGCCGTTCCAGCTCGACGATCTGCAGAAACTGGTGCGGCTGTCCGATCCCCAACTCTCGCCGGACGGCAGGTCGGTGGCCGTGGTGGTGACGACGCCGGTCTGGAAGACCGACAAGCACGACACCGAATTGGACATCGTCGACGTGGCGAGCGGCGCACGGCGTGCGTTGACGCACGATCGCGAGGACGTATCGTCGCCCCGCTGGTCGCGGGACGGCACACGGCTCGCGTTCCTGGCCAAGGATGCGAAAACCAGGAAATCCCAGATTTACGTGATGCCGCTGGCGGGCGGCGACGCCCGGCGCGTCACCGATGCGAAGGAAGGCGTCGTCGAATTCACCTGGAGCCCCGGCAGCGATCGCATCGCGTACCTCACGCAGGATCCGCCGATCAACGAGAAGGCGATCAAGGCGCACAACAAGGTGTTCCAGGTCACCGATGGCAACTTCCTGTTGCGCAAGGCCGTTGCGCCTTGGCATCTTTGGGTCGTCTCGGCAGACGGTGGTACGCCGACGCGGCTGACCAAGGGCGACTACTCGCTGCAGACGGACCAGGAAGGCGCGACGCCGCTGGTCTGGAGCCGCGACGGCAAGTCGATCGTGTTCACGAAGTTCCCGAGCCCGTACTGGGGGCCGTCGTATCGATCCGTGATCGCCGAGGTTTCTGCTGCGGGCAAGGGCAAACCGGCAA
This sequence comes from Rhodanobacteraceae bacterium, assembly GCA_035717365.1. Classification (GTDB taxonomy): domain Bacteria; phylum Pseudomonadota; class Gammaproteobacteria; order Xanthomonadales; family Rhodanobacteraceae; genus 66-474. The sequence goes on along the minus strand of DASTIS010000174.1, from coordinate 9,211 downwards.
CACTTGTGGATGCACAAGGCGCGAATGACTTCGCCTACGCGCCGGACAGCGACACGTTCGCCTTCATGCGCGCGCGCAATGGCGACCAGAACAACGGCAACGCGGTGTATGTGGGCGGATCCGGCGCGATCCGCGATGCCACCGCGGCGCTGGCGCGCAATTTCAATGCCTGGGCGTGGTTTCCGGGCGGCAAGGCGTTGTTGCTGCAGGGCGAACTCGGCACGCGTTCGGTGTTGTGGGAGCAGCCGTTGTCGGGCGCCGCGCGGGTGCTCGACCTCGGTGACGTCGAGGCCGGCCATGAGCTGAGCGTGGCAAAGAGCGGCGAGATCGCATTCGTCGGCAGCACCGTGTCGCATCCCGACGAGTTGTACGTGATGGGCTCGGCACAGGCAAAACCGCGCCGGCTCACCGACGTCAATGCCTTTGTCGACAAGCTCGACCTTGGCCGCTCCGCATCGGTACAGTGGAAGAGCAGCGATGGTTTTGACGCGGACGGCGTGCTGACGTATCCGGTCGACTACCGCAGTGGCAAGAAGTATCCGCTGGTACTGGTGATCCATGGTGGGCCGGAGGGAGCTTCCACCATCGGCTTTTCGCCGTTGCCGCAACTCCTGGCCGCGGCCGGGTTCCTGGTATTCGAGCCGAATTACCGCGGCAGCATCAACCTTGGCGACGCCTACCAGCATGCGATCTATCGCGACACCGGGCAGGGCCCTGGCGAGGACGTGATGGCGGGACTGGTCGCGGTCGAGAAGCTCGGCATCGTCGATACCGACCGGATCGGCGTGTCCGGGTGGTCCTACGGCGGTTACATGACGACCTGGCTGACCGGTCATTACGACAACTGGAAGGCGGCGGTTTCGGGCGCGGCGCTGACCGACTGGGTGATGGATTACACGATTGCCTATTACCAGATGGGCGACCTGTATTTCTTCGGCGGCTCGCCGTGGACGGACAAGTATTGGGACATCTGGCGCCAGCAGTCGCCGATCACTTACGCGCGCAATGTCCAGGCGCCAACCCTGATCATGGGCGACGTCGGCGATTCCAACGTGCCGCTGGTCAACAGCTACGAGTGGTACCACGCGTTGCGGGACAACGGCGTCACCGTCGAGTTCTGGGCGTATCCCGCCGATACGCATTTTCCGCGGGACATCGTGCAGACGACCGACGTGTATCGGCGCTGGGTGGACTGGATGAAGCAGTACCTGAAGTGATGGCAAGCCGGTGGTGTGGCGGACTCGCGCCGCTTCAGGCACTATGCGACCGGTGTCGTCCCGAGGGGGATCGAAAATGGGCAAGTTCGCGCGGACCTGGCAGTTGATGGGCGCGTCCTGGAGGATGCTCCGGGAGGACAAGCGCCTCATCTTGTTTCCCCTGATTTCCGGTGCGGCCTTGGCCGTGGTCATCGTCCTGTTCGGGGCACCGTTGTTTACCGCACTGGGCGCCCATGCCGTGCCGAAAGGCCCGGTGCACCTGTCCGCACCGATGTACGGGGCCCTTTTCGTGTTCTATTTCGTCGTGTACTTCGTGATCATTTTCTTCAATTCGGCATTGATCGCGTGCGTGATGAAACAGATCGACGGCGAGCAGCCGACGCTCGGTTACGGACTCGGTTTTGCCTGGCAGCGCCTGCCGCAGATTTTCGGCTGGGCGCTCCTCACCAGCACCGTCGGTTTTCTGTTGCGGATGCTCGAGGAGCGGGTCGCGTTCGTGGGCCGCCTGATCGTGGGCCTGCTCGGCATGGCCTGGGCCGTGACATCGTTTCTGGTGGTCCCGGTACTGGTGGTCGAGGGCAGTGGCCCGATCGAGTCGTACAAACGCTCGGTGGAAATGCTCAAGCGCACCTGGGGCGAACAGATCATCGGCAACGTGAGCTTCGGGCTTCTGTTCGCGTTGTTCGGCGTCGTGCCGGCCATGGTCGTGTTCTTCATGGTCCTGCATGCCAGTCCCGCCGTATTGATCACGGTCGGGGCGATCCTGATCATCTACCTTGTCGCGCTGTCGCTGGTGCAATCGACCTTGCAGACGATCTATCAGGCCGCGATCTATTGTTACGCCGCGAGCGGCGAGGCGCCGGCCGGATTCGACAATCAACTGATCGCCGAAGCCTTCCGCGAAAAGAAGTCCGGACACTGGCTGTGAGGCGGGTGCGAACACCGCTCCGGAGCGGCCCTGCCGGGTGCGGGCAAACGGCGTGCTGACTGGCGGGAGGCAAAATGGCGACGGTGCATGACGTGTTGCGGTTCTGGTTCGAGGAAACGACGGCGGAGCAACACTTCAAGAAAGACGACGGGTTCGACGCCGCCATCCGCGAGCGTTTCGCGGATGCGCACCGGGCCGCGGCGCGTGGCGAGCTCTCGACCTGGCGCGGTACGGCGGACGGCCGCCTCGCCGAGGTCATCGTGCTGGATCAGTTTTCACGGAACCTGTTCCGCGGCGATGCGCGCGCGTTCGCCACGGACGGCATGGCACTGGTGCTTGCGCAGGAAGCGATCCATGTCGGCTCCGATCACGAGATGCCGGTCGCGCGGCGCGCGTTCGTGTACATGCCGTTCATGCACAGCGAGTCGCGCGTGATCCATGTGGATGCGGAACGCCTGTTTCGGCAGTCGGGCCTCGAACGCAACTACGATTTCGAGTTGAAACACAAGGCGATCATCGACCGCTTCGGCCGCTATCCGCATCGCAACGCGGTGCTCGGGCGCGAATCCACCCCGGAGGAAATCGAGTTCCTGCAACAGCCCGGCTCGTCATTCTGACGCCTGCGCCAGGGCGGCCTTCCTGCGGGAGCGCCGTTGCCGCAGCCAAGCGCCGGCCCCCACCACGCCGACCACCACGACCGCATCGACGAGATAGCGCAACGCGTCGTGGGCATCGAACCATGGTTCGGCGAGCTTGCCGTGGGTAAACATGCGTGCTGCGGTCCATGCGATGGCGGCCGCGCCAACGTAGATGATGATCGGGAAGCGTTCGATCAGCTTCAACAGCAGCGTGGAGCCCCACACCATCAGCGGCACGCTGACCAGCAGCCCCAGCACCACCAGGCCGAGGTGGCCGCCCGAGGCACCGGCGATTCCCAGCACGTTGTCCAGTCCCATCACCGCGTCGGCGACGACAATCGTGCCGATCGCACTCCAGAAATCATTGGCCCGGCGCCTGGGGTGTGGTGCATCGTCCCTGTGCGGTTCCTGCAGCAGCAGCCTGATTGCGATCGGGATCAGCACCACCCCTCCGACCAGCATCAGCCCCGGGATCCTGAGCAACCAGAGTACCCCCGCGGTCATCGCCACGCGCACCGCGATTGCGCCGGCCGTGCCCCAGAAAATCGCGCGGAACTGGTGGTGTTTGGGAAGGTTTCGCGCCGCCAACGCGATCACGATTGCATTGTCGCCCGCCAGCACCAGGTCGATCACGATGATCGAGGCCAGCGCGCTCCAGAAGGCCGGGTCGAGGGGGTGACTGAAAAGCTCGTGGATGACGTACACGCGGCGCTCCGGGCGGTTGACGATCGGAATCCCGCACGGTCACGTGGCGCGGGTATTTCGAAAGTCTCGCGCGCGGTCGCAATCCGCCGTGGCGACCGGGGCAAGGGCGTATCGCTCTGCAAATTCCCGCAGTGCGAGACGCCGGCACCCGTGTTGACGACCGCCACGCGGACCCGCGTCGGGACGGATCCGGTGCTACTCCCTTTCGGCAAGCGCGGCGATTGTGGGGCCCGCACGGGGACGCGGTCAAGCTGCGCGTGCTCTGGCAAAATGTGCATTTTGATGAATCGGAAGCCATCCATGAGTCATGCCGACCTCCGCTCCGCGGCCCGTCCCGCACCCGACCAGCCTCTGGTCGACATCGCCGATTACGTACTCGATTACCGCATCCAGTCGCAGGAAGCTTGGGACACCGCGCGCTACATGCTGATGGACGCGCTGGCGTGCGCGATGCTGGCGATGAAGTTCCCGCAGTGCGTCAAGCACCTTGCGCCGGTCGTGCCGGGCGCCACGCTCGAGGGGGGCGCCAAGGTTCCGGGCACGACGCTGGAACTCGATCCCGCGCAGGCCGCGTTCTGCATCGGCACCCAGATCCGCTGGCTGGATTTCAACGACACCTGGCTGGCGGCCGAGTGGGGTCATCCGTCCGACAATCTCGGCACGGTGCTGGCGGTGGCGGACTGGTTGTCGCGCACCAACGTGCGCAGCGGCGGCACGTCGCTGACGGTCCGCGACGTGCTCGGCTGGGCGATCAAGGCGCACGAAATCCAGGGTTGCTACGCGCTGAAGAATTCCTTCAATCGCGCCGGCATGGACCACGTGATCCTGGTGCGCCTGGCCTCGACCGCGGTGGCGACCGCGATGCTGGGCGGCAGTCGCGAACAGGTGATCACCGCGGTGTCCAACAGCTGGATCGACAACGGCGCCCTGCGCACCTACCGCCACGCGCCCAACACCGGGCCGCGCAAAAGCTGGGCGGCGGGCGATGCCTGCCGGCGCGCCGTGATCCACGCCCTGAACGCACTCACCACCGACGAGCCGGGCTATCCCTCGGCGCTGAGTGCGAAGACATGGGGCTTCTACGACGTCGCGTTCGGCGGCAAGCCGTTCGAGTTCGAGCGTCCGTTCGGCAGCTACGTGATGGAGAACATACTGTTCAAGATTTCCTTCCCCGCCGAGTTCCACGCCCAGACCGCCGTCGAGTGCGCGATGCAACTTCACCCCGAGGTGAAGGACCGGATCGATGCCATCGAGCGGGTCGAAATCGAAACCCAGGAAGCCGGTGCGCGGATCATCGACAAGACCGGGCCGTTGGCCAACTATGCCGATCGCGACCATTGCATCCAGTACATGGTCGCGGTGCCGCTGATCTTCGGGCGGCTGACCGCCGGCGACTACACCGATGAAATTGCCGTCGATCCGCGCATCGACGCATTGCGCGAAAAAATGACGGTGCGCGAAAACCCGCGGTTCACGAAGGATTATTTCGATCCCGACAAACGCTACATCGGCAATTCGGTACAAGTGTTCTTCAAGGATGGCTCGAAAACCGACAAGCGATCGATCGATTATCCGATCGGCCACCGCCGCCGCCGTGCCGAGGGTATCCCGGTCCTGCTGGAGAAGTTTCGCAAGGCCATGACCGACCAGTTTCCGGGCCCGCAAGCGAATGAAATCATTGATGTTTGTGGGGAACCAGACAAAATGCTGGCGTTGTCGGTTCCGGCGCTCATGGATTTGTTCACCATGGAACGTCGGTCCTGAGTTCTATATGAACAGCTGAACGCCGAAGCACCGCAATTGTTTGTTTTTTGCTAAACTGGCGCAGCCGTAGCGAAAGGGCCGGGACTGGATGGGTCGCTTTTCGCGCAGTAGTCTTGCGGTCTGGGAGCACCGCGTCGGCCAGATGGCTGACGCTGAAGAATCAACAACGAGGAGACTTTCCGATGAAACGTAACGGCTTGTTCGCGGTCATCGCGCTGGCCTTGGGTACTGTAGGCGTGATGTCGGTCGCGCACGCACAGGACACGGGCGCAGCGGCGGAAACAACGGGCAGCTTCAGCAGCCCCAGCTACAGCAACTGGTATATCGTTCCGCGTATCGGCGTGGTGATTCCCGACAGCGCTCGTCGCGTGCAGTCGGATCCCGTCGGCGGTCTCGGCGTTGGTTTCTGGGTGAACCCCCACCTCACACTGGACATCGAAGCCACCATCGACAATGCCGACTGGAAGGACAATTCGATTCGCGCCAACAGGCAGTGGGAAACGCTCGGCCTCGACGTTGCCGCCCGTTACTACTTCATGGATCCGGCGTCGCAATGGCGTCCGTACATCATGGGTGGCATCGGGATGTGGCGTCATGCCGCCGTTTCCCAGGAACTCGCGCAGGCTGGTGGCGAGTGCGGTTGCCTGTCTCCGCAGGACGGTTCCGGATGGGGCCCCGGCGCGACGCTCGGCGTAGGCGTGCTGTACAACGTCAATGATCGTGTCGGCGTGCGCGGCGAAGTTGCGGCGCGCTATTACCGCGACACCTCTTCGGCCCAGTTGTCTGGCTTGGCGGGCCCGGGCCTGCCGAACACCTACGGTCCGAAGCAGTGGCTGGATACCTTGGCCACCGTCGCGCTGGTGATCAACATGAGCCATCCGGCGCCGCCGCCTCCACCGGCTGCTCCGCCGCCTCCGCCGGCCGCACCGCCTCCGCCGCCGCCGCAGAACGTGGTGATCGATCTGCGTGGCGTGAACTTCAAGTTCGACCGCCCGAAGACGGGTGAAACCGACGTCGGTCCGACGCTGAAGCCGCCGGCCGCCGATTCGCTGGCGATCCTTGACCAGGCTGTCGACACCTTGAACCGGTACCCGCAGGTCCAGATCGAAATCGATGGTTACACCGATTCGATCGGCACCGAGCAGTACAACCAGGGCCTGTCCGAACGGCGTGCCAACATCGTCGAACAGTACCTGACCTCGCACGGCATCGATTCGAGCCGTATCACGGCGACCAAGGGCTTCGGCGAGAGCAACCCGATCGACACCAACAAGACCTCGGCTGGCCGTCAGCGCAACCGTCGCGTCGAGTTCAAGGTGGAAGGCCAGGGCATGGGTCAGGAACAGCAGATGCAGCAGCAGCAGTGATGCTGTGGGATCAGGCCGGTGGCGTCATCGCCACCGGCCCATCCCGGAAGGATTGAAGAAGCCCGGCGTGAGCCGGGCTTCTTCTGTGTGCGGATCCCGTTCGCATTGCGCACGCCGGATGCACGACCCGTGCATGATTCAGGCGACGAATCAATGGGACCGTTGCCGCCCGCCGATCCAGGTTTCCGTCACGCTCAAGGCATCGTCCAGAACCGTGAAATCGGCGCGGCAGCCTGCGGCGATGCGTCCGTGGGTTGCCCCGAGCCCGAGGAAATCCGCCGGGTAAGTTGCGGCCATGCGCGCCGCTTCGTCGAGCGGGACACCGAGCATGTCGACCGCGTTGCGCACCGCGCCGATCATGCAGAGCGCCGAACCGGCGAGGGTGCCCGCCGCGGTACGACAGATTCCGTCGCGCGCCGTGATCGTCTCGCCGTTCAGGATGAACGACGGGTTGCTCGCGCCGACGGGAGGCATCGCATCGGTGACGAGGAAGATTTTGCCGCGTGGTTTGGCCTTGAGCGCAACGCGCAGGCTGGTCGGGGCGACGTGATGGCCGTCGACGATCACCCCGCACCAACTGTCCCGGTCATCGAGCGCAGCACCGACCATCCCGGGCTCGCGGCTGGTCAACGGCGACATCGCGTTGTAGAGATGGGTGAAGCCGCGCACCCCCGCGTCCAGCGCGTCGCGCATGCACGCGCAGGTCGCATTCGAGTGTCCGGCAGCGACAACGACGCCGTGTCGTACGAGTTCGCCGATGGCCGCAGTTTGCACGCACTCCGGTGCGAGCGTCATCAGCGTCACGCCGCGTTTCAGGGATCCGCACAGACGCAACTCGTCCGGGGCCGGGGAGTGGAGGTATTTGGCGGCGTGAACCCCCTTGCGCTCACGGCTGAGAAACGGCCCTTCGAGATGGATGCCGAGTACGCCCGGAACGTCCCCGGCGATCGCCGACCCGACCGCGGTGATCGCCGCGCGCATGGTCTCCATGTCGTCACTGATCAGGGTGGGCAGGAAGCCGGTGGTGCCGAAGCGCCGGTGCGCCGTGCCGATCGCGCGGATGCCCTCGACATCCGGCCGGTCGTTGAACAACACGCCGCCACCACCGTTGACCTGGCAGTCGATGAACCCCGGCAACAGGGTACGGCCGGACAGGTCGTGGCTCGTTGCGTCGGCCGGGATGCGGTCCGGCGCAATCAGATCCCGGATCCACGCGTCTTCCACGATCACCGCGACGTCTTCGCGCCAACCTTGCGCAGTGAGCACGCGGGCGTTCGTCAATGCCTGGCGCATCAGACGGTCTCGGTGATTTTGGCCAGATGGGGCGGGTGATCCGGATCGCGACCACGCCGCAGCGCCAGTGCGTTGACGCTCCGGTAGAAGCTCTGGATCGCAAGAACCGGTGCACACATCGGTCCCGCACCCGACACGATCGGCAATGCATGTGGCCCGGACGTGCCGGGCGCAGCCGTCCACACCTGCGCGCCGCGCTTCCGGAATTCCCCTGCCGTGGCCAGCACGCCGGCGAGGGCGTCGTCGTCCTGCGCGAACAACAGCACCGGCAGGCGCGGCCCGACCAGCTCCATCGGACCGTGCCTGACTTCCGCGCTGCTGAAGGCTTCGGCGTGCAACGCGCAGGTTTCCTTCAATTTCAACGCCGCTTCCTGCGCCGCGGCGAGGCCATAGCCGCGCCCCAGCACGAACATGTCCTGCATGTCCGCGAGGCCGTCGACCAGTGGCGACCAGTCGAGGGCGAAAGCTCCCTGCAATTGCTCCGGCAATCGGCGCAGTGCCTGCAGCAGCGACGCGTCGCGCCGCCAGTGCGCGACCAGGTGCAGGACGGCGGTCATCGAGCCGATGAAACTCTTTGTGGCCGCCACGCTGTGCTCGGGACCGGCTCGCAGGGGGATCACGGTGTCGGCGAGCCCGGCCAGTGGCGAGTCCTCGGCATTGACCACTGCGACAACGTGTGCACCGGCGTTGTGCGCGGCTTCACTGCTGCGCAGCAGGTCGGGGCTCGCGCCGGATTGCGAAATGGCGATGTACAGGGCACCGCGCAGCCGCAGCGGCACGGCATAGATCGATTCGACCGATGGCGACGCCGACGCGGCCACGCAACCGGTCTGCGTTTCGATGACGTACCTGGCGTAGGTCGCGGCGTGGTCGGAGCTGCCGCGCGCGCAGGTGACGGCGAACGGCGGCGGGTTGTCGCGCAACATGTCCGCGAGCCCGCGTACGACGATGTCATTGGATTCGAGCTGTCGCGCGACGGTTTCCGCGGCCGCGCCGGCTTCCCGATACAGTGCGGTGGATTCCGGCTCGATGGTGGAGATCCGTACTTCGGGCATGTCGGCTGGGGGCCCGGTCACTGGCGCGGTCGGGGGGGTGCGGTCGAACCACGCACGACCAGTTCGGGGCTGAAGCCTTCGTTTTCGACGGCGTCGCCATGGATCTCGGCGATGAGCAGGCGTGTCGCGCGTTCGGCGATCAGTTCGGTGCGTTGGCGTGATGTCGTGAGCGAAGGCCACGAGTGGCGCGAGAACGGGCTGTCCTCGAAGCCGGCGACGGACAAGTCGTAGGGAACGTGAAGCC
>DASTIS010000173.1:0-2804 GCA_035717365.1 Rhodanobacteraceae bacterium | reverse complement strand
ATGCCGAGGCGCTGGCGGAAGCCTGCCTGGACGCGATCGAGCACATCGATCCGGCGTTGCACGCGTTCGTCGATTCGCGTCCCGACATCGTGCGCGACCAGGCCGCGAGCGCGCAGCGGCGGCGCCGCGAGGGACCGATCGGACGGCTCGACGGTATTCCTGTCGCGGTCAAGGATAACTTCGATGTGGCGGGTTACCCCACGCGCGCGGGCCTGCCATCGCGCGAGGACCACGTCGCACGCAACGATGCGCACGCAATCGGCCGGCTGCGCGCGGCCGGCGCGGTGCTGCTCGGCAAGACCAACCTCGACGAGGGCGCGCTGGGCGCGGCCACCCGCAATCCGCATTTCGGTACCACCCGCAATCCGTTCGACACGAATCGCGTGGCCGGCGGATCGTCGGGCGGTTCGGCGGCCGCGGTGGCGGCCGGGCTGGCGCCGGTCGCGATCGGCTCCGACACGCTGGGCTCGGTGCGCATTCCCGCGAGCTATTGCGGCGTGTTCGCGCTGAAGCCGACCCACGGCGAGATTTCCGCGCGCGGGTTGGTGCCGGCCGCGCGGCGCCTGGATGCCGTCGGCATCCTCGCGCGCAGCGTCGGCGACCTGGTCGTGATGTTGCAGGTGCTGGCCGGTTACGACGCCGACGATCCGCGTTCGCGCCGCCGCCGCGTGGCGCTGCAACCGCCGGACTGGGATCCCGGGCACCTGCGCTGCGGGGTGTTGCCGGATCTGGCCGCGGTCGGCGTGCAACCGGACGTGATCGAGGTGTTCGATGCCGCGCTGGCGCGCATGGAGCGCGAACTCAAGGACCGCCAGGCTCTCGATTTTTCCGATTGGCCGTTCCAGAAGATGCGCCGCGCGGGCCTGCTGCTGATGGAGGCCGAAATGCGCAACACGTTTGCGGAGGACCTCGCCGACACCGCGAATCCGGTGTCCGACGGGTTCCGCCGCATGCTCGATTACGCCGCGCGCAAATCCGCGGCGGACTATGTCATCGCCGACCGCATGCTCGATTTCGCGGTGCTGAAGGCGCGCCGGGTGTTCTCGCGGGTCGACGTGCTGGTGCTGCCGACCACGCCGCAGGGCGCGTTCCCGCTCGACGCGCCGGCGCCGGCGTCGCAGGCCGACCTCACCGCGTTCGCCAGCCTCTCGGCGTGTCCGGCGGTCAGCATCCCGATGGGGACATTGCCGGACGGGATGCCGGTCGGCATGCAGTTCGTCGGCAGGCCGGGTTCGGATTTGCGTTTGCTGGAACTGGCCCAGATCTGCGCTTCGGCACTGGACGCAGCGCCGGCGTACCCGGTCGAGCCGGCGTTGTCCTGATCCATCGAAGATCACGCAGGTTGGGCTGATCCGTCAACAATCGGGCAGGTTGGGCTGAGCTTGGGTAGGTTGGGCTGATCCGGGCTTCATCCGGAGAAGCCCAACTTGATGTCGGATCAACGCGATACCGTTGGGCTCCCCCGGATCAAGCCCGGGGTCGACCCAACCTACGCGCTGGCGGTTCGGTCACGCGCCTGCGCGCGATCCGGATTGCGTACGCGCGTGATGCCGCCCACGGAAAGCGGGCTAATCCCTTGCGCGGATGTCAGCGGCGGCGCGTGCGCCGCTCGTCGTTCGGGTGCGCCTGCATGTCGCGGTTGGCGGCCTCGATCGTCCAGGCGACGACCTGTTGCGCCAGCTCGTCGTCGGCTGCACCGAACGCGGCGACGATCTGCGAGACGTCGACGCCGGCGGGGTTCTGCGTGACCACGAAACTGTGACTGGCGAGGACCCTGCGCGAGAAGCCCCGGCGCAATTGCGCGTCGTAGCGGACCACCACCACCGGCGAGCCGGACCGGTATTCCGACTGGAATGCGCGCAGGTCGCCGCTCAAGGTGTAGTCGGAGGAAAAATGATCGTCGTCGGTGGTGACCAACGGCAACTGCGCGGCCATGAACGCGTCGACCAGGCGATTGCGCACCAGCAACGCGGGGGACGCGCTCCAGCGCGCGCCCTTGTAGACGCTGACCTCGCCGGGTGCCGGCATGACCACGATCCCGGTCTGGTCGAGCATGCCGTTGAGGTTGGGGGCATCCACGCGCAGGCTGAATGTCGCGGCCGAGGCGGCGGGGACGGCCGCGCCTTCCGGTGGCTGCCAGATCTGCACGGGTTCGCGTTTGGGCAGGATCGAGCATGCACTGGCCAGCGCGGTCACGCAGATCACCACGAGTACGGTGCGCAGGCGGGTGCGGAATCGGTTCGACGCGATCATGGTTGGCGCCCTCATTGCTTCGGCGTGAATTCGGCGGGGTGGTCGCGGCCGAGCAGGTAGCCGGCGGGATTGGCCTGCAACTGGCTGGTGACCTGATGGATGTCGCGCAGGGTGGAGCGCAGCGCGCGCAGGGTCGGTCCGATCTGGTCGACGCCGCGCAAGCCGGATTGCAGCGAGTCCTTGTTTTCGGCCAGCAGCTCGTTCAGGGTCTGGGTGGTCTGTTGCAGCGAAGTCATCGCGGCCTGCGCGTGTTGCAGCGTTTCCAGGGCGGGGCCGTTGACCAGTTTGTTGGCGCCGGCCAGGGTCTGGTTGAGTTGCACGGATGCTTCGCTGGCCTGCTGGATCAGCACGCGCAGGTCATCGCGTTCGGCGGCGAGGGTGCTGGTGGTCTGGTTGATGTTCTGGAGCGTGCTGTTGATGCGCTCGACGTTCTGCTGCGACACGATCTGGCCGAGCCGGTCGAGGATGCCGTTGAGGTTGGTCACCACGTCGCTGCCGGAGGCCAGCAGCCTGGTCAACGCCGAACTTTCGGACTTGATCTCGGGCACCGG
>DASTIS010000172.1:0-3350 GCA_035717365.1 Rhodanobacteraceae bacterium | reverse complement strand
GGCGGTCAACACCCAACCGCTGGTGTCGGTGGATTTCAACCACAACCCTGCATCGTGCACCTACGACGCAACCCAGACCCGCGTGATGGGCGGCACCCTGGTCAAGGTACTGGGCTGGTACGACAACGAGTGGGGCTTCTCAAACCGCATGCTCGACATCACCGAGGCGTTCGCGAACGCGGGGTGACGCGCGCCGCCAATCCAGGCCTCACGCAAAATAAAACACGTAGGTTGGGCTGACCCCGGACTCGATCCGGGAGAAGCCCGACGTCGGCAACGTTCTTGTTGGGCTTCGCAAGCTCAACCCAACCTACCGCGCTCTGCGCGGCGGCCGCTTCGCGAGCGGATGGGGTGAATCCATCATCGTGTCAGCCGAGCGCCTTCAACGCCGCCGCGTAGTCGGGCTCGTGGGTGATCTCGTCGACCAGCTGCGTGTAGATGACCTTGTCGTGTTCGTCGAGCACCACCACGGCGCGCGCGGCGAGGCCGGCCAGCGGACCGTCGGTCATCGCGACGCCGTAGTCGTTCAGGAACTTGCGGCCGCGCATCATCGACAGCATGACGACGTTCTCGATGCCCTCGGCACCGCAGAAGCGCGCCTGCGCGAACGGCAGATCGGCCGAAATGCACAGCACCACCGCGTTGTTCAAGGCCGCCGCGTCCTTGTTGAAGTGCCGCACCGACGCCGCGCAGACGCCGGTGTCGACGCTCGGGAAGATGTTGAGCACCTTGCGCTTTCCGGCGAAATCGGCGAGCGTCTTTTCGGAAAGATCACTCGCGATCAGCTTGAACGCCGGTGCCTTGTCGCCGACTTTCGGAAAGGTTCCATCGACGTGGACGGGGTTGCCCTTGAACTTGACGCTGGACATGGAAAATCTCCTTGTGCGTGTGAATGACGTGGGCCGTTGCGACCACGTCGTGCAATCGGCCCAGTCTAGCCCACGCCGGTGAATGGGGTCAGGCGGCGTTGGATTTGCCCTCGCCGCGATCGAGCAACGACAGCTTGTCGGGAATGCCATCCCACAGATCCGCGCCCTCCATCGCCGGGATCTTGCTGGCGATGACGGGCCAGTTTTTCGCGAGCTCGGCATTGACCTCGAGATAATGTTCCTGGCCGGCCGGCACGTCCATTTCCGGGAAAATCGCATTGACCGGACATTCGGCCACGCACAACGTGCAGTCGATGCACTCGTCGGGATCGATCACCAGGAAGTTCGGTCCCTCGTGGAAGCAGTCGACCGGGCACACCTCCACGCAGTCCGTGTACTTGCAGTTGATGCAGTTGTCGGTGACGACGTGGGTCATGGCGATATCTCCGCGGGTGGCGCGTGCTCCACTTTGCATCAGTTCCCCGGTTGTGGCATTGATGCGCGTCATTGATGCAAGTCATGGCTGCGGCGGGGGCAACAGGCGAGGCTGACGGCATGCCGAACGCCATTCCCACCACCCTCGACGAGTCGCAACTCGCCGCACTGGTCGACCGCTTCTACGACAAGGTCCGCATCGACCTGTTGCTTGGCCCCGTGTTCGACGCCGTGGTGGACGACTGGGACGCGCACAAGGTGCTGATGACCTCGTTCTGGGCGACGGTCGCACTGCGCAGCGGCCACTATCGCGGCAATCCACTCGCGAAGCACCAGCCGTTGCCGATCGGCACCGAACATTTCCGGCGCTGGCTGGCCTTGTGGCGCGAAACCGCGCGTGAGCTGCTGGACGAGCCATCGGCCGCGCTGATGATCGGTTACGCCGAACGCATCGGCTACGGCATGCGGGTCGGAATGGGCCTGTCCGGACACCAGCGTGGACGCGAATCCGGCATCCCGATCCGTGCGCGCCAGCGCGCCGAAACCGACACCCGCCCGGCCTCTGCCTGAGAACCGCAGCGGACGCGCGGTCCGCAGTCGCTTCGCGTCCTGCCGCCGCTAGAATTTCCGGATGAGGATCGGATCCCTCCCCATCGACCCGCCGGTGGCGCTGGCGCCCATGGCCGGTATCACCGACAAGCCGTTCCGCCGGCTCTGCAAGCGGCTGGGCGCAGGTTTGGCGGTGTCCGAGATGACCACGTCCGATCCACGCCTGTGGCGCACCCGCAAGTCGCTGCACCGGATGGACCACGCGGGCGAACCCGACCCGGTCGCGGTGCAGATCGCCGGCTCCGATCCGGTCATGCTGGTCGAAGCCGCGCGCTACAACGTCGACCACGGCGCGCAGTTGATTGACATCAACATGGGCTGCCCTGCCAAGAAGGTGTGCAATGCCTGGGCGGGCTCGGCGCTGCTTGCCGACGAGCCGCTGGTCGCGCGGATCTGCAAGGCGGTGGTGGACGCCGTCGACGCACCGGTCACCCTGAAAATCCGTACCGGCCAGACGCCCGGGCACCGCAACGCGCTCGCCATCGCGCACATCGCAGAAGACAACGGCATTGCCGCGCTGGCGGTGCACGGCCGCACCCGCGCCGAGAAATACGCCGGGCACGCCGAATACGACACCATCGCCGCGGTCAAGGCTTCAGTCGGCATCCCGGTGTTCGCCAATGGCGACATCGACTCGCCGGACAAGGCGCGCGAGGTCCTGGAATACACCCGTGCCGATGCGCTGATGATCGGCCGTCCGGCGCAGGGCCGTCCGTGGATCTTCCGCGAACTCGCGCATTTCCTCGCCACCGGCGAGCGGCTGCCTGCGCCCGGCCTCGCCGAAGTGCGCGACATCCTGCTGGGTCATCTCGACGACCTTCACGCGTTTTACGGCGAGGCGATGGGCGTCCGGATCGCGCGCAAGCATCTCGGCTGGTACGCGAAGGACCGGCCGGAGAATGCGGCATTCCGCGCCGTGGCCAACCGTGCCGAAAGTGCCGGCGAGCAACGGCAACTGACCCGCGATTATTTCGATGCGCTGGAAGCCGGCGTGCCCGGCGAATTCGCGGCTGCCGCATGAAGCGCCGCCGAACGCGTACCGAAGGCGGGGTGTCACCCGCCCCATGATCGCTGAATCGCGCGCAGGCGCGCTCCTACAAAAGCAGCTTGGTAGGAGCGCGCCTGCGCGCGATCAAGCTCGACGCTGAGCCCGGCAGCGCAAAGCGCCTGCCCACCGCTGAACGCGTTGCGCTGCCCGATGCAGCGGGCGACGCTTCCCTGTATGATGCCTAGTTTGTTTCATCTTTCCATCCGCATCGAAGGATACAAGCCACGATGAGCCGTTACCTGTTCACCTCCGAATCGGTCTCCGAAGGCCACCCGGACAAGGTCGCCGACCGTATTTCCGATGCCGTGCTGGACGCAATCCTGGCGCAGGACAAGCGCGCGCACGTGGCCTGCGAGACCATGGTCAAGACCGGCGTCGCGATCGTCTCG
>DASTIS010000171.1:0-5491 GCA_035717365.1 Rhodanobacteraceae bacterium | reverse complement strand
CGGGATGCAACCTGGCAGTTCACCATCGACGTTCCCCCGGGCTGGGCGATCCACCATGGTTTCGAATCGAGCTATCTCGCCAACGGTGCCTGGAAAACGTATGCCGGGCCGCAGTCGCAAGGCACGCCGGTGGTTGCGTTGGTGGTGCCGGGTTCCAACCGGATTACGGACGCAGAGATCCGGATCGGCGTCAGCAAGTCCGCCGCTGAAGTGGGCCGCTGCACGGCGCCACCGGATGCGGTGCGTGCGGGCAGCCTTGGCCACCAAGCGATCGATGGCGTCGAATTCACAACCTCCGCCGCCTCGGATGCCGCGATGAGCCACCACCTCGACGTGCAGAGCTACCGCGTCGTCCACGACGACACCTGTTATGCGATCGACCTGCTGGTGTACGGCGTCAATCCGCAGGTGTTCGACCCGCCCGCCACGCCCCCGTTCTCACGTGAACAGGCGTTCATACGCATGCAGCCGGTCCTTGAATCGTTCCGCTTCACACACTGAAAGCCGGAACACACGCCCGGTCCAGCCCGCGAAACTGAGCGGCGGCTATACCACTGCGCGACGTTCACCAATTTTTAGCGCGCGGCCGCCAATCCTGCTGGTAGCTTTGCCACATCCATCACACAAGAGTGACCTCACCATGAAAAGGGCCATGTTCCTTTCCACGCTGCTCGCGGCGGCCACAGGATTCTCGTCGCTCGCATTCGCCGCAACCGGCGCGCAGACCGCCGACACCTCCGTCGCACCGGCATCCACCGCCCCGATGAAGCACGGCATGCATCACGACATGCACCATGGCATGAAACACGGCATGAAGCACCATCGCGGCCATCACCATGGCGGCATGCGCGAATTGAACAAACTCGACCTCACCGCGACCCAGCGCACCGACATCCAGCAGATGATGCGGCAGTCCCGCACCGAAGCGCACCCGCAAATGCAGGCGTTGATGCAAAAGCGCATGGCGTTCGAGAATGCCACGCCGGGCAGTGCCGACTATCAAGGCGCCGCCGAGCAGCTTGCCCAGGCCGAAGGACAGGCGGCCCAGGAACGCGTGACGCGGTACGCGGCGTTGCGCACGAAAATCTACAACGAGCTCACCCCCGAGCAGCGGACCCAACTGGCCAGCCTGCGCAGCGAGCGCCAGGCCCGGATGCAGAAATGGCATGCCAAGCGCGCCGCGGACAAGGCGGCCATGCCCGCTTCCGCCACGACTT
Organism: Rhodanobacteraceae bacterium; assembly: GCA_035717365.1. Lineage (GTDB taxonomy): Bacteria > Pseudomonadota > Gammaproteobacteria > Xanthomonadales > Rhodanobacteraceae > 66-474. Next base: position 4,274 of record DASTIS010000171.1, on the reverse strand, counting down.
CCGGCGCACAAAAGTAGGCAACCCGTTCCAGGCACCATGCCACGGCCGCCCCATCCCGGGCGGCCGTTTCTTTCTGTCGTCGGCAATCGCTCAGTTCTTCGCCAGCGCCTGCACGACTTCGCGGTAGCGCGCGGCGATGGATTCCTCGGCGCGGTGGCGGAAATCCCGCACCACCCAGTTTCCGTCCACCATCACGTCGCGGACCAGCGGCGTGTTGCCCGCGAACAGCAAGGTATCGAGTGCGCTGCGCTCGTCGCGGGCGGCAAGCAACGGCGAGGCATCGTCCAGGACCACGAAATCCTCGCGCGCACCACCGCCGGGACCCGGCAACCCTGCGGCCTGCCGCCCGCCGCGCAGTGCCGCATTCCACAGCGTTTCGCCGACGCTGCCGCCGGGCTCGCGCGCCGCGATGTTGCGGTGGCGCGTCACCAGCCGCTGGCCGTATTCCAGCCAGCGCAGCTCCTCGACCGGCGAAACGGATATGTGCGAATCGGACCCGATGCCGAGCGCCCCGCCCGCCTCCAGATATCTGACCAAGGGAAACAGGCCGTCGCCCAGGTTGGCTTCGGTGGTCGGGCACAAGCCCGCGACGGCACCTGACTTCGCGAGCGCCAGCAGCTCAGCATCGTCGAGATGGGTGGCGTGCACAAGGCACCAACGCGCGCCGACGTCGGCATGGTCGAACAGCCATTGCACGGGCCGCGCGCCGCGTACCGCGAGGCAATCCTGCACTTCCCCGATCTGTTCGGCGATGTGGATGTGCACGACGCGGCCTTCAGCCTGCTGCGAACCCAGCACCTCGCGCATTGCGGCTTCCGGCACCGCCCGCAGCGAGTGCAGCGCCACGCCAATACGCAGCATCAACGATTCATCCGGGGCCAGCGACTCCAGCAGGCCAAGATACGCTTCCATGGAAAGCCCGAAACGCCGCTGGCGCTCGGACAACGGCCGCCCGTCGAAACCACCGGTCATGTACAGCACAGGCAGCAGCGTCAAGCCGATACCCGTTTCGCGCGCCGCCGCGATCACCGCGCGCGACATCGCGGCCGGATCGGCATACGGCGCCCCGTCCGGCGCGTTGTGCAGGTAATGGAACTCGCAGACGTGCGTATAGCCTGCCTTCAACATCTCGACGTAGAGTTGCGCCGCGATCGCGTGCAAGTCGTCGGGGCCGATGCGCGACGCGAACGCGTACATCGCCTCGCGCCATGTCCAGAACGAGTCGTCGCCCGGGCCGCGCCGCTCCGCCAACCCCGCCATCGCCCGTTGGAAGGCGTGCGAATGCAGATTGGGCATGCCCGGCAACACGAACCGTGCGCGCACGTCTTCACCGAATGTCTTCGCATCCGTCCAACCACGCGTTGTCCACAAACGCCCCTGCATGTCGACTGTCGCCACGCCCGAACCGCTCCGCCGACCACCGCGGCACTGTTAGGATGCGGACATTGTGACACGGCGCCCTGCGTCGTCACGCAACATCGTCAAACCGCTCCAACATGACCGCCATCGACCCACGCTGGGACCACCTTCTGATCGACTGCAACCTCGCGACGTTGACCGGCGATGCCGGTTATGCGCTGATCGGGAATGGCGCAATCGGCTGGCACGATGGGACGATCACTTACGCCGGCGCGATGGACACACTGCCCGGCAAACCGGAATCGCTGGCCGGGCGCGTCGAATCGGCGCACGGCGCGCTGGTCACGCCGGGCCTGGTCGATTGCCATACCCACCTGGTATTCGCCGGTGATCGCGCGGGCGAATTCGGGCAACGCCTCGAAGGCGCAAGCTATGAAGACATCGCGCACGCCGGCGGCGGAATCCTGTCCACGGTTCGCGCGACACGCGCGGCGTCGGAGGATGAACTTTTCGAACAATCCATGCCGCGCGCAGGCGCGCTCCTGCAGGACGGCGTGACCACTGTCGAAATCAAGTCCGGTTACGGGCTCGACCTCGACACCGAATTGAAGATGCTGCGGGTGGCGCGCCGGATTGGAGACGCCCTCGGCACCACGGTCAGAACCACTTTCCTGGGGCTGCATGCGCTGCCGCCGGAATTCGCGACCCGCCGCGATGATTTCGTCTCGGCAGTTTGCGATGACTGGCTGCCGGCGGTTGCGGAGGCGGGGCTGGCCGACGCCGTCGATGCGTTCTGCGAGGGCATAGCATTCACGCCCGACGAAGTGCGCCGATGCTTCGAGCGCGCGCGGGAACTCGGGTTGCCAGTCAAACTGCACGCCGACCAGTTGTCCGATCTGGGTGGTGCCGCGTTGGCGGCATCGTTCGATGGATTGTCGGCGGATCACCTCGAATGTGCAGGCGCCGAGGCGGTCGAGGCGATGGCGCGCTCCGGCACCGTCGCCACCCTGCTGCCCGGAAGTTTCTATGCCCTGCGTGAAACGCGGATGCCGCCCATCGATGCACTGCGCAAACACAAGGTGCCGATGGCCGTCGCGACCGACCTCAATCCCGGCACCTCGCCGCTGCGCTCGCTGCGCCTCGGGATCAACATGGCCTGCACCCTGTTCCGGCTGACCCCCGAAGAGGCGCTGCGTGGCGCCACCGTGAACGGTGCGCGGGCGCTGGGCCTGACCGATCGTGGTGCCCTTGCACGGGGAATGCGCGCCGACCTCGTGGTTTGGGACATGAAGAAACCCGCCGAACTCGCGTACTGGATCGGGGGCACGCTCGCCAGCCGGATCTTCGCCGGCGGAACCGAAGTCCAGGCCCGGGAATCCTCCGGTCAACGTCCGCCATCGTCGCCCCGGCACGGGCCGGGCCAAGCCTGATTCCGTCGCCCCGGCGCAGAGCCTGCCCCGGAAGTGCTTCTGATCCGGGGCCGGGGCCCAGTCTGAATTTGTATCCCGGCTACAGCCGGGATTCCATTCGTCACTGGATACCGGCCTGCGCCGGTATGACGAGCAGATCTTTGCTTGCTGGATTACTCGCGGCCTCCGGGCCGCCCGTGGCGCTCGGGTTTGCAATTCCGCAAACGTGGTCCAGCCTGCGCCGGCATGACGGGCAAAGTCACGGCTTTCCCACGGACTCGGCAAAAGAAAGGCCCCGCAAGCGGGGCCTTCCTGGTTGCAACGCAAGGTCCGTTACGCCGGCTTGGCCGGCGCGGCCTTCTTCGCGGGCGCCTTTTTGGCCGGCGCCTTCTTCGCAGGTGCCTTCTTGGCGGGCGCACGGGTCACCGGCTTCGCTACCTTGGTTACGCTCGTCTTCTTGACCGCCGACTTTGAAGTCGGCGAATGCGGGCGCACGTTGCCGTGGCTGCCGCGATAGATCTTGCCCTTGCGTGTCTTCTTGTCGCCCTTGCCCATGTCGGTTCCTGATGTTCGTGGATGACGCGCGCCAGCGGCGCGGCTGCGCGCATGGTAGCAGTACATCGCCCGCGACGGCTGTTGCGCGTGGTGGCGACTCAGTCGTGGCGGGGAAGATCGTGCGAGAGCACCGGTTCCGCACATCCCGCCTCGGTATCGAGGCACTCGCTGGATTCGACCTGCACCGTGACGTGCGTGATCGCAAAACGCTCGCGCAGCATGCGCTGGATGGACCGGGCAGCCTGCTGCGCATCGCCGCCCTCGCACAGGCGCGCGTGCAACGTTGCCATGCGCGAACCCGAGGCAAGCTGCCACACATGCAAATGGTGGACCTCGGTGATGGATGGATCGCACGCCGCCAACGCCACCCGGATCTCGTCCGGCGCCAGCCCCTCCGGAACGCCTTCCAGAAGGATGTGCGAGGACCGACGCAACAACACGAATGCGCTGCGCAAGATCAGCAGCGACACCAGCAGCGAAAGCGCCGGATCGGCCCACTCCCAGCCGAGATAACGCACCAGCAGCGCGGCAATCACCGTCGCGACCGACCCGAGCAGATCGCCGAATACATGCAGGCGGGCGCCGGCCGTGTTGAGGTTTTCGCGATCGCCGCCGTGCAGGCTGCGCAGCACCACCGCGTTCACGAGCAACCCGAGTGCCGCGACGATCAGCATGGTGCCGGACTGGATGTGGATGCCGCGGGGGTCCATCAGCCGCATGACGGCTTCGTATACGATCCACGCCACCAGCAGCACCTGCACCAGCGCGTTGACGAATCCCGCCAGCACTTCCATCCGCGCGTAGCCGAAACTGCGCCGCGCGTCGGCCGGTTTCATCGCGAACATCGCCGCCGCCCAAGCCAGCGCCAGGGCGCCGGCGTCGACCAGCATGTGCGCGGCATCGGCCAGCAACGCCAGCGAACCCGACCACCAACCGCCGATCGCCTCGACG
>DASTIS010000170.1:0-3152 GCA_035717365.1 Rhodanobacteraceae bacterium | reverse complement strand
TCGAAGCCGGTCCAGTCCTTTTGTTTCGCCAGCCAGCGCAACTCGGCCTTGCGCAGGTCGTCGGCCGGAATCAGGCCCGGGTAACGTTGCAGATAGGCGTCGATCTCGACGGCGCTGGCGGTCTTGAGGTCCTGTCGCAAGGCTGCCGCTTCGAGGTAGGGATACAGCGGATAATCTTGGAGACCCTTTGCCAGGGGTCTCCAATCCCGCCCCGCCTGCGCAGCCGTGTACGCGGCGCGAAACGCATCGCGCTGTTGCTGCAGGGTCGGCGCGGGCGATTGGGCGAAGCTGCTGGTTGCGAGGGCGCACAAGGCGACGATGGCGGCGGTGCGCAGGCAAGCGCGCCGGCATGCGCGCGTGCAAGTCAGGATACTCATGCCCTCGATTCTAGAGGAAGTACCGCTCGCGATCCGTTCAGTTCGGGTGAATCCGCAACTCGAAGGCCGCTTGTGCTAGGCCGCGGCTTTCTGCGTCGTGGCAGGCACGCGGATCTCGGCGGCAAGCGGCAGGTGGTCGGAGAATGCGGCGGGCAGGGTCCACATGCGTTCGACCGCGAGATGCGAGGTGACGAGGATGTGGTCGATGGCGCGTTGCGGGCGCCAGCTCGGGAACGTTGCCTGCGGCTGCACCGGCGGCGCCAACGAGGTGCGATTGAACAAGGTGTGCAATTCCGCGCAATCCGGCGCGCAGTTCAGGTCGCCCATCAGCACCGCATTGGGGCGGTCGTGGAGCAGTTCGGCGATGAAGTCGATCTGGCGCAGGCGCGACTGCACGCCGAGCGACAGATGCGCGATGGCGACGGTCAGGGCTTCGCGGCCCTCGCCGTAGCGCGCCAGCAGGACGCCGCGCCCGCCCAGGCGTCCGGGCAGCGGATAGTCGAGCACCTCGGTGGGCTGCGCGCGGCTGATCAGCCCGTTGGCCGTGTACGAGACGTTTGACAGCCTGCGGTTGGGCTGATGGCTCCAGTACGGCAGCCCTGCGGTTTCCGCGAGGTAACGGGTCTGGTTGAGAAATCCCGAACGGATGCTGCCGGCGTCGGCCTCCTGCAATCCGACCACGTCGAATTTCGCGATCGAACGCGCCAGGCTGTCGAGATTGCCGAGCTTGTACTTGCCGGGCAGCACGGCGCCCCAGCTGCGCGTGAAGTACTCGTGATAGCGTTTCACGCTCGCGCCGGCGAGGATGTTGCAACTGAGCACGCGCAGGACGTTGTCGGCCGGCGCGACGACGGCCTCGGGATTCCTCATGGGATCAGCCTACCACTTTGCTCCGTAACGTCACGTGCACCCGGCCACAGAGACAGTTATATGGCCGAATGCCGCTTCCTCAATGCTTCTCCACGCGCTGCACCATCCACAGTCCGAGCTGCTGCAATTGCTCGTGGCTGTGGATTTCGGCGCTGCGCATCAGCGCGACGAACGGGGCATCCTTCCCGGCGTTGGCGCGGCGCCCGACCACCAGCATCGGGGTCAGGTCCACGCCCCATTGCATTTCGGCACGCTGGTCGGCGGTCATTTCCCGGGTGGTTTCGGCGTTGTTCGCCGCCGCGAGGAATTTCTGCTTGTCCACGCCCTGGCGGGCGTAGAAGTTGGCCAGATCCTCCAGCGAATTGAGCGGATAGTGCGCCAGCATCGCCTTGAACACCTTGTCATGGGTCTGCTCGAGCACGCCCAGTTGGCGGGCGGCATAGAACGCCCGGGCGTAGGGCACCCACGCGGCGCTGAATATCGCCGGCATGTAACGGACCTCGACATCCTTCGGCAACTCGGCGCGCAACTTGTCCATGTAGGGCGCGAAGTGTGCGCAATGCGGGCATCCGTACGAGAACACCTCGACCACTTCGACCGGCCCCGTCGGCGCGGCTTGCCCGGTCGGCAATTGGAGGTCGACGTATTCGACGCCCTTGGTGAAGTGGGTGGCGACGTCAGGCGCGCTGGTCGCAGCCGCGGCGGCGGCTGCTGCAACAGTCGAGGCAACCCCGGTGGCTGCGGTCGCCGCACTGTCGTTGTGCGCGGAACAGGCCGCGGTCAGCAGCAAGCCGCAGGCCAGCAACGCGCACCGGAGCAGCCCGTTTGCCGCCATCTCAGTTCACCTTCTTCGCGGCAAGTTCGCGGTTGACCAGGTACAGCGTCAGGTCCACGAGGTTCTGCGCGCCTTTGGCCGACGCCGTGTCCAGCCGCCACTTGCCGTCCACGATGAGGGTCGGGGTACTGCTGACGCCCCATGCGATGATCTGCTGGTCGGCGCGCTTCATCTCGAGGTTGACGGAGAACGAACTCGCGGTCGCGACGAATTCGTCCGGCTTGCCGCCGTACTGCGCGTAGAACTTCGCGATATCCTCGATGGTCGGCATGTTGGCCTTGGCCTTCGGGCGCTGGGTCGTCATGTCGTAGGTGGCCAGCGGGCCGTTGGGCATCCAGATCGCCTTGTACATCGCATCGTGCGACTGCTGGTTGTCCAGCCCCAGCGCCTTGGCGGTGAAGTAGGCGCGCTGGAACACCGGCCAGTCTTCGGTCGGAATGAACGACGCCGGCACGAAGTCCATCACCGCACCCGCCGGCAGCTCGGCTTCCAGCTTGTCGATGTAGGGCTGGAACGCGTTGCACGCGGGGCACGCAAACGAAAACACCTCGGTCACCACCACCTTGTCGGGCTGGTGGGTCGGCTGCGGGTTCGGGATGGCGAAGTAGTGCTTGCCTTCGACCCATTGTTGCGGAGCCTGTGCGAAAGCGGTCCCGGCGCCGGCAAACAGCAGCAGGGCAACGATGGCGTGTTTGATCATGATGAATCACCTGTTGGGGCCGCGGGACGCGAAAACCCCGTCATGGGCGGGGTATCCGGTTGCATTGACCACGAAACACTTGCGTGGGTTCAATCGATGGGCGACGGGCCGGCCGACGATTGCGGTTCGGGTGCGGCGTGCAGGCCTTCGACGTAGCTCGATACCGCCGAAATGTCGTGTTCGGTCAGGCGCTGCGCAATGGTCGGCATGATTTTGGCGTGCGCGTCGGTGCCCCAGCTGGCGCCGTCGTGCCAGGCCTGCAACTGCGCCTGCACGTAGTCGGCGTGCTGGCCGGCGATATTCGGGACGCGCCAGCCGGGATTGCCTACGCCGTCGGGGCCGTGGCAAGCCATGCAGGCCGGTACGTCGC
>DASTIS010000169.1:0-3970 GCA_035717365.1 Rhodanobacteraceae bacterium | reverse complement strand
TTGCCGAGTTCCAGCAACTGCTCGAAGTTCAGGATCGCCGAACCGTCCATCGAGTCCTGCTTCGCCTCGCGGGCCTTCGCGATCGAGCGCTGCACCCCGTAGAACTCCATCAGGTAACGATGGACGTCCAGCGGGTTGGCGACGACCCGCTTGACTTCGCGGCGCAGCATTTGCGAAAGGTCGGCGGCCCAACGGGTGTCGAACGGCTCGGCGGTCGCGAACGTGACCGTGCCATGGTCGACCGCGACCGGCAGGATGCGATGGCGTTGCGCGTAGGCCTGGCTGATCGCCTGGGTGACCGCGGCCGCGTCGATCTTCATCGGATCGATCTTGAGGTAGGGCAACCCGGCCCTTTCGGCCAGCCATACCGTCAACGATTCCACCGTCAGCGGCTTGCCGGGGTCGGCGCGGTTCTCGGGCTTGGCGCTGGCGATCACCACCAGCGGGTGCAACTCGACCGCGCCGCGTCCGGCGCGGCTGGTGGTGCGGATGCGCTTGGCGTCTTCCGCAGCGAGCAGGCCATCGGCAATCAATGCGGCCAGCGCCTCGCCCAACTCGAGGCGCCCGTGCCGACCGAGGACCTCCGCTGATTTGGGTATCGCCGACATCATTGGCCTCGCATTCCGAGAACGGCCCGAATCCGCAATGGGCCCGGACCCCGCGGCTATACTAACGCGCTTTGTGTTGCGCACCGGAACGGCGATGGCGGCCCCCACCTTCCAGCAGGTCATCCAGACTCTGAACCGCTACTGGGCCGGGCAGGGCTGCGTGTTGCTGCAACCGCTGGACCTGGAAGTGGGCGCCGGCACCTTCCATCCGGCGACGTTCCTGCGCGCACTAGGCCCCGATCCCTGGGCCGCGGCCTACGTCCAGCCGTGTCGGCGACCGACCGACGGTCGCTACGGGAAGAATCCCAATCGCCTGCAACAGTATTACCAGTACCAGGTCGTCCTGAAGCCCAACCCCGACGACGTGCTGGAGCGCTATTTCGAATCCTTGCACGAACTCGGCATCGACCCGCAGGTGCATGACCTGCGGCTGGTCGAGGACAACTGGGAATCGCCCACGCTGGGTGCCTGGGGTCTCGGTTGGGAAGTGTGGCTGAACGGGATGGAGATCACCCAGTTCACGTATTTCCAGCAGGCCGGCGGTCTGGAGTGTCGCCCGGTGACCGCCGAGATCACCTACGGCCTCGAGCGGCTGGCGATGTACCTGCAGAACGTGGACAGCGTGTTCGACCTGGTGTGGACCGAAGCGCCGTACGGCGTGGTGCGCTACGGCGACGTCTTCCACCGCAACGAAGTCGAGCAGAGCGCCTACAACTTCGAGTACGCGGACACGAAGGAGTTGTTTCATCGCTTCGACGCCTGCGAAGCCGAAGCCGGCAAGCTGGTGGAACTGGGCCTGCCGCTGCCGGCCTACGAGCAGGTGATGAAGGCCAGCCACGCGTTCAACCTGCTGGATGCACGTCGCGCGATTTCGGTCACCGAACGCCAGCGCTACATCCTGCGCGTGCGCGCGTTGGCCCATGCCGTGGCCAGGGCGTGGACGGCACCGCGGGAAGGCTCTGGCGCCATGCCCTCCGCGACCGCGAATCAAGCGAAGGCCGCGCAGCCATGAGCGAGCCCAAATCCCTGCTGATCGAGATCGGGGTCGAGGAACTTCCCATCCATTCGGTCGACGATCTGGCGCAGGCCCTCGCGCAGGGCATCCGCGACGGCCTGACCGGGCGCGGCATCGCGGCGGACGTCGGAAACGCGCGCGTGTTTGCGACACCGCGGCGGCTTGCCGTGCACATCCCTGCGGTGGCCACGACACAACCCGAACAGCGCACCGAAAGCTTCGGCCCCTACGTCAACATCGCGCTCGACCCGGAAGGCCAGCCGACCAGGGCGTTGCTCGGTTTCGCCAACAAGGCCGGGGTCGATTGGAGCCAGCTCGAACGGGTTGCCGATGCAAAAGGCGAGCGCTTCGTGCATCGCAGCGTCGTACCGGGACGCGAGACCGCCGAACTGGTGCCCGACATCGTGCGCGAGGCTATTGCATCCCTGCCGATCCCCAAGCCGATGCGGTGGGGCGACCACGATTTCACGTTCGTCCGGCCGGTGCATTGGCTGGTGATGCTGCACGGCGACCGGGTCATCGAAGGCGACGTGCTCGGCATGCAGGGTGGCCGGCAATCGCGCGGACATCGGTTCCTGCACGCGCGACCCGTGCATCTCGTCGACGCCGACAGTTACGCCGATGCGATGCGGGCCGCCAGGGTGCTGGCGGACCCCGCCGAACGCCGCCAGAGGATTCGTGACGAAGTCGCGCGCGCCGCGCAGACGAGCGGGGATACGCCACGTCTGGACGATGCGTTGCTGGAGGAACTGGCCAACCTCAACGAGTGGCCGGTCGCGATCGCGTGCACCTTCGATCGTGATTACCTCGCGGTACCGCACGAGGCGCTGGTGACCACCATGCGCACCAACCAGAAGTTCGTGCCGATGTTCGACGCCAAGGGTCGTCTCTCCGAGCACTTCATCGGCGTCGCCAATCTCGAATCCACGGACCCCGCGCAGATCCGGCACGGTTATGAGCGGGTGATCCGCCCGCGGTTCGCGGACGCGAAATATTTCTTCGACGAGGATCTGAAAACGCCACTCGCGGCATTCCAGCCGGGCCTGCGCGACGTGGTTTGGCAGCGGCAACTGGGCAGCCTGTGGGACAAGACCCTGCGCGTCGCCGAACTGGCCAGCGCGATCGCCGAGCGCCTGTTCGCGCAAGGCATCGACGTCGACGCCGCCGAGGCTGCGCGCGCGGCCGGGTTGTCGCGCTGCGACTTGTTGACGCGGATGGTCGGCGAGTTCCCGGAATTGCAGGGCGTGATGGGACGCCATTATGCGGAGACGCAAGGTGAACCGACCGGCGTTGCGCGCGCGCTGGACGAGTTCTACCGTCCTCGCCATGCGGGCGATGGCATCGCGGAAGGAGCGCTGGCCCAAAGCGTGTCGTTGGCCGACAAGCTGGATACGCTCGCGGGCATCTTTGCCGCCGGCATGCAACCGACCGGCAACAAGGACCCGTTCGCCTTGCGCCGTGCCGCGCTGGGCCTTGCGCGTACCATGGTCGAAGGCCGGCTCGATCTGGACCTTGGCGTATTGTTGCGTGACGCGTTGGCGCAGATTCCCGATGCTGCGTTGCTCCCCTCTCGCGCCGACGCGGGTGCAAAGCGGGAGGCGACACGCATCGCGACTCGCCGCGTCGAACTGGCGAAGGAACTCCGCGGTTTCATCCTCGACCGCCTGCGCGGTTACTACGCCGAACAGGGACTCGCGTCGCAGCAGTTCGACGCCGTGGCGGCCGTGCATCCCGACAGCCTCGTCGATTTCGACCGGCGCCTGCACGCGGTCGCAGCGTTCGCGCAACAGCCCGAAGCGGAAAAACTCGCCGCCGCCAACAAGCGTGTGGCCAATATCCTGCGAAAGGAAGGAATAGACGACGTTGTCGCAGCGACCCGTCCGATCGACGCCGACGCTTTTCGGGAGCCGGCCGAACGCGGCCTGGCCGATGCATTGCATGCGGCCGAAGCCGACAACGCCGCACGCCTGGAGGGTGAAGTGGCCGGACGCGATTATGCCGGCGCGCTGGCAAGGCTGGCGCAGTTGCAGGGGCCGGTCGATGCCTTCTTCGACGAGGTGCTGGTGATGGCCGAGGATCCCGCGGTGCGCGCCAACCGTGTCGCGCTGCTGGCGCGCATCAAGGCGCGTTTCGACGCCATTGCCGACATCGCGTTGTTGTGACGGCGGATTCCGCCCCGGCCTTGCGCCCGTTGCAGAGCGCTCCCCGGGCGTCAGTCCCGCTGCGGCAGCACACCGGCTTCCCTGAGATACTGCCGCAAGGGGTCGAGCTTGCTGCCATATAGCGCGCTGCGGGAAGGCTTTGCGCGCAAGGGCTCGCGTACCTGCATCGCACTGGGGACGCTGAA
>DASTIS010000168.1:0-4893 GCA_035717365.1 Rhodanobacteraceae bacterium | reverse complement strand
ACCCGGACGTCCATCCGCACCAATGAAGGCAGCGCGTCGCGCCGGGTGAGGGGATCCGATCGGGACTCGTCGTCCACGCCTCGATTCCATCGGAGGGGACTCGCCGCGGATCGCGCGGAAAAAGTGTGGATGTCGACGTCGAAATCAAAGACACTGGGTTCCGGCTTGCGCCGGCATGACGACAAGGGGCCATGAGTCAATTCCGCCTGCTCGCGCAGCGACGCTTCGCGCCGTTCTTTTCGGTGCAGGCGTTGGCGGCGTTCAACGACAACGCGTTCCGGCAGGCGACGATCGTGCTGGTGGCGTTCCAGATGGGACTCTCGGACGAGCGCGTCGGCCTGTATTCAAACCTCGCGCCGGCGTTGTTCATCCTGCCGTTCTTCCTGTTCTCGGCCAGCGCCGGACAGATCGCCGAGAAGTTCGAGAAGCAGCGGCTGATCCGCTGGGTGAAGTTGTTCGAATTCGTGGCGATGTGCGTGGCGGCATGGGGGTTTTACGCCAGGAGTCCCCTGTTGCTGTTCGTGGTGCTGTTCCTGATGGGCGTGCACTCGACGATATTCGGGCCGATCAAATACGCGATCCTGCCGCAGGTGCTGCACAGGGACGAACTGGTCGGCGGCAACGGCATGGTCGAGATGGGCACGTCGCTGGCGATCCTGATCGGCATGATCGCCGGAGGCGCGGCGATGGCCTCGCATTTCGGGGCGACGGCGGCCTCGGTGCTGGTGATCGGGGTCGCCGTGCTGGGATTCGCCGCGAGCCTTGCGATCCCGCGGGTACCGGCGGCGGCGCCGGACCTGAAGTTCAACTGGAACCTCGTCACGGAAAGCATGCGAGTGCTGCGGATCACCGCGAAGCAGCGCGCCGTGTTCAATTCGGTCCTCGGCATCTCGTGGTTCTGGTTTTTTGGCGGCGTGGTCACCGCGCAGCTCCCGAACTACACCAAGCTGTATCTCGGTGGCGACGCCAGCGTCGAGATCCTGGTGCTGGCCCTGTTCTCGATCGGGGTCGGGGTCGGCTCGCTGCTGTGCGAAAAGCTGTCCCGGCATCGGGTTGAAATCGGCCTCGTGCCGCTGGGCGCGCTGGGCATGACGGTGTTCGGCGTGCTGTTGTATTTCGCGCAGCACGCCAAGTCCGGTGTCCGCGGCGTGGACTGGCTGACGTTTCTCGCCACCGGCAACCACGGGTGGCTGGCGGTGGACCTCGCCCTGATCGGCTTGTTCGCCGGCTTCTTCATCGTGCCGCTGTTCGCACTGGTGCAAAGCCGCAGCGCGCCCGGTGAGGTGTCGCGCGTGATCGCGGGCAACAACATCATCAACGCGGTGTTCCTGGTCGCGGCCGCGCTGTTCGGCCTCGGGCTGCTGCGCGCCGGTCTCTCCATTCCGCAACTGTTCCTGGTCACCGCGCTCCTGAATGCCGCGGTGACGCTGTGGATTTTCCTGCTGGTGCCGGAATTCCTGATGCGGTTCGTGGACTGGTTGTTGATCAGTGTGCTTTACCGCGTGCGTACGCAGGGCCTGGAGCGCATCCCCGACGAAGGCCCGGCGCTCCTGGTGTGCAACCATGTCAGCTTCATGGACGCGCTGATCGTGATGGGCAGCGTCAGGCGGCCGGTGCGCTTCGTGATGTACCACAGGATCTTTCGCATTCCGGTCCTGAGTTTCGTGTTTCGCACGGCGAAGGCGATTCCCATCGCGGGCGCCAGGGAAGCCCCGGAACTGCTGGCGCGTGCATTCGACGCGATCGACGCGGCGCTTGCGGACGGTGAACTCGTGTGCGTGTTCCCGGAAGGGCGGCTGAGCGCGGACGGCGAAATTGCGCCGTTCCGCTCCGGGGTGGAGCGGATCCTGGCCCGGCGCCCGGTGCCGGTGGTGCCACTGGCGTTGCGCGGCTTGTGGGCCAGCATGTGGAGCCGGCGCGATTCCAGCCTCGGGCGTGCGCGTCTGCCGCGGCGGTTCCGCGCGCGGATCGAGCTGATTGCCGGCAAGCCGCTGCACGGCGCTGCGGCCAGCGTCGACGAGCTGGAGACACGCGTGCGCGCCTTGCGCGGTTCCGCGGCCTGAAGCCCACGCCGACGCGCCCGGGTGCGATACTGTGGCATTCCACTCCGCGCCTCGACAGCATGACCGCACCGCCGCTCCGAATTGCCACCCGCAAAAGCCCGCTCGCCCTGTGGCAGGCCGAACACGTCGCGCAACGCCTGCGCGAAGCGCATCCGGGTCTCGGGATCGAACTGTTGCCGCTCTCGACGCGCGGCGACGAGGTGCTGGATCGCTCGCTGGCCGAGATCGGCGGCAAGGGATTGTTCCTCAAGGAACTTGAAATCGCGCTGCGCGACGGCCGCGCCGACCTCGCGGTGCATTCGCTGAAGGACATTCCGGCGAGGCTGGACACCGGGTTCGCGCTGGCGGCGATCCTCGCGCGTGCCGATTGCGCGGACGCGTGGGTCAGCAACGATTTTGCGTCGATCGATGCATTGCCGCGTGGTGCGCGGGTCGGGACATCTTCGTTGAGGCGTTCCGCCCAGTTGCGCGCGCGTCGGGCTGACCTCGACATCGCCGACTTGCGCGGCAACGTCGGGACGCGATTGGCCAAGCTCGATCGCGGCGATTACGCCGCGATCATCCTCGCGGTGGCCGGACTGGAACGCATGGGACTGTCCGCACGCATCCGTGCGCGTCTGGCGCCACCCGGGTGGCTGCCGGCGCCGGGCCAAGCGGCGATCGCGGTGGAGGCTCGCGCCGACGCCGCCCGCGTCGCGGCGTTGCTCGGGCCGCTGGACGATGCGACGACGCGGCGCGCCGTCACGGCCGAGCGCGCGCTCAACGCGGAACTGGGTGGCGACTGCACGATGCCGCTCGGTGCGTGGTGCGACCTGGAGGCGAACACCAGCCTGCACCTGTACGGTCTGATCGGTGATGCCAGCGATGGCCGTGTCGTGCGAGCCGATGCGAGGGGCGATGATCCGGAGGCCGTGGGCCGGGAGGTCGCCCGACTGCTCAGGCAAAACGGCGCGGATGAATTGTTGGGGCGCCGCGGGTAACGGCACCCGACGTCGGGTTTTCCGGGTTCCGAGTCCGCTACTGTTGCTTCGCCCCGCCGAAGCTGTACACCAGGTTGGTCGTGAACAAGGTGTCCATGTGCTTGGTGCCCGGCACGATGTTGGAGTTGTAGCGGTGCTCGTAGGCAATCTTGAGCCCCAGCGTCCTGGTCATCGCAACCGCAAGGCCGATGTCGTTCTGGTAATACTTGTTCTCGCTTCCGATTTCCGCGAGGAAGGTTTCCTGCAGGCTGACGCTGTCGGTGAGCGCGAGCTTGTAGTTGACCAGGCCGCGTCCGATCGCTTCGTCCTGGACCGGCGGCGTCACCGTGGTGACCACGGGCGGCGTCGTGCTCGTATCGACCTCGGTGTAGGTCTGCGGCTGGTAACGCTTGAAGCCTGGGCCCGCTTCGAGCGACAACTCGCTGCGGGCGTTCTTGAACAGGATATACCCGAAGCCGATCGAGACGACCTGCTGCCAGCGGTTCGGCGCGAAGTCGTCGTGGTCATAACGTGCCGCGCCGATCACGTACGAACGCGGGTTGAACTTGTAACCGACCGAACCGCCCACGTCGAAGTGATTGGCCGTGGTCTGGTAGCTGCTGGCCTGGCCGACCACGACGCCGTTGACCAAGACGGGCGTCTTGACGTTGCTCTTGGCACGGTTGGCGTTGAGGAAGAAGGCGTCCTTCCACGTGTCGTCCTCGTAGGCGAGTTTGAACTTGGCATCTGCGTTCAGCGATTTGGTGTTGCCGGTGGCGTTGGCGAGTCCGAACTCACCGCTGCCGCTCCAGTTCGAATGGACGTCGGGCGTGGCGGCCACCGCGAGGGCCGGCAAACCGAGAACGGACAGGGCCGCTGCCGCGAGAAGCATGCGGGTGTGTTTCATGTGCAATTCCTTGGTGTTGCGTGGTGCGAACCGGAAAGGCTGCCTTGCAGGCGCTGAACGGCTGTTAAATTTTTGTAACGAACGGTACCGGATGCAACCGTTCGGTCGATCACGGTTGCCGCTGCGGGAAAAACGCCGCGACCGCGTGACGTGCTTCGGCAAAGAACAGCCAGCGTTCGACGAACAATCCCGCGATGCAGACCATCGCCACGACCGGGGCAATCCATGCGGCCTCGTTCGGCAGGGCAACGGCGATACCGATGACGGGCAGGATCGCAAACAGCGTGACTGCGCCCTTGCGCAGGCGTGCGGCGTGCTTGCGCGCAAGCACGAAAGCCATTTCGCGGGTGAGATAGCTTTCCTCGGTGACGGGTCCCTCGAAGGATCGCACCCGGCCAAGATGTTCGAGGCCGATCGCATGGCCCGCAGTGACCTTGGGCAGAAGGTCGATCCTGCGCCAATAGTCCGTCTTGATGACGGCCACGATCACGCCCAGCGCCAGCAGCGCGAGCGGGAACGCCAGTCCGATCATGTGTCCCGGCGCGAATGCCAGCAGCCATGCCCACAGCCACAGGCCGCCCGAAAGCAGCGCGAAGGAGAGGTACAGCGGCAATACCTGCGGCGCGCGCCAGGCGCGAACGGTTTTCAGCGACCGATAGATGTTGGCGGTGCACACGAGCGTCACGAGCGCGCACAGCGCCAGCAAAGCGCCGGCGACCCTGACGGGCCAGCCCGCGCGGCCGAAGTACGCCAGCCCCGCCACCGCCAGTATCGGCAGGTAGGTCACCAGCGAGGCGATCCCTTCGCGCGACAACCATGAACTGCTCCATTGGCTGAGCGCGCGCCAGGCGCGTTCGGGGCGGCCGAGGTGCAAGGTCGAGGCGAGCAGGCCCGCAGTCACCAGCACGAAGCCGAACGCAAGCGGCGCCCAGATGCCGGCCTCCGCGAGTGGGTAGACGCCGGC
>DASTIS010000167.1:0-3515 GCA_035717365.1 Rhodanobacteraceae bacterium | reverse complement strand
CTGCAAAAAAACGGGCCGGGAATGACATACCGGCCCGTAACGCTGGAGAGACGGGATTTGCGTTGGCGGTCCTGATGCGCCGAATCAGAGCTTGAAGTTCACGTTGAAGTAGTACTGGCGACCGTTCACGTAGAACGCCTCCGGTGCCGTGCTGAAGCCCAGGCCCGCCTGCGCGCCATTGATGAAATAACGCAGCTTCGGGTTGTTGAGGTTCATGGCGTCGAACGAGAAGCTCAGGTGCTCGTTCACCTTGTAGCCCGCCGACAACGACAGGTAGCCCTGGCCGGACTGCCAATACGGCAACAACGGCATGCCTGCGCCCGAATTGGTCATCACGCCGTCGTAGAACTTGGAACGGTAGGTGTAGTTGACGCGGGCGTTCCAATGTTCGCTCTCGTAGAACACCGATGCGTTGACGGTGTTTTTCGAGGTACCGAACAACGGGCGGTCCCCGGCGCCGACGTTGTTCGCCGGGGTTCCGTCCGGGTTGTACAGGTACGTACCGCCGGACGAGTGACCCTTGGCGTAGGTGTAGTTGATCGACACGCCGAAGTGCTCGCCGATCGGCTGGATGTAGTTCAACGACACGCCCTTGAGGGTGCCCTTGACGTTGACCGGAATGCTGACCAGGTACTGGCTGTAAATGGGGGTGTGCGACGGGTTGGTCGCATCGTTGTAGGTCAGGTAGTTGTTGAGGTAGGTGCCGGTCGTCGAGCCGTAGTCGTAGTAGTTCTTCAGGTTCATCTGGTAGACGCTGGCCGCCAGCAGGCCGCGCTGCGCGAAATACCACTCGATCGATGCGCTGAAGTTGGTCGAGAGGATCGGCTTCAGGCGGGGGTTGGGGCCACTGCCCGCACCGATTTCACCTTGCACCTTCGGATCGACCAGACTCAGGAATCCCGCCAACTGGTTGTAGTCCTGCCGGGTCAGTGTCTGCGAAGCGGAGAGCCGGGTCAGCAGGCTGCCGTCCTCGTTGAGGTCGAACTTCACGTTGAAGCTCGGCAACACCTTGTGGTACTTGTGCTTGTAGTAATTCCAGTACCAGCCCGCCGGATAGAACGCCGAGTTCAGGAACGGCCCCGAATAGGTGGTCTCCTGGATGCCGGGGCTGGTGTAGCCGATGTTCTCGTCGGTGGACACGTAGCGCAGGCCGGCGTTGGCGGTCCATCCCTCGCCAATGAAGTTGAGCTGGATGTAGGCCGCGCCGTTTTTCTCCGACATCGAGTAGATGTCGTTCGGGTAGAAGCGCGAACTGGTATCGCCGGTGACCGCGCGGTTGGCGTACAACGCGTTCAATTCGGAGAGCTGGCTGGCCGTCCAGTACCAGATGTTGCCGGGCATCTGGCCCACGCCGACATTGTTGGCGAAGTCGCCCGGATAATTGCCGCCGGCCGGCGGGTAGATGGTGGAGTTCTGTCCGAACTGCACCGGGGTCGCGAAGTTCGGGCCTTGCGCGACGGCGGTCGGGCTGTCGTGGTCGTGCTTGGCGTAACGCACGCCGAACTGCAGCGAAGACAGCGGACCCGCATCGTCGAAGTCGTATTCGCCGTCGGCCTGGAACCAGCGTTCCTTGTCGACCACGTGCACGTCCTGGTCACCGAAGATCCAGTCCAGTCCGGCAACCGCCGGATTGAAGGACGAGTTGTCGGTGTCCATGTGCCAGTTGAGCGGCGTGCCGAGACCGTTCATCGAATAGCCGGCGGTCGCGCCATAGCCCGTATCCATCTCCATCACGTCCTGGACCGGGGTGTTGCCCTTGCCCTTGGTGGTGCCGACCTGGAATTTGAAGCCCAGGTTGTCGGTGGCTTGCCAGTCCATGTCCAGGGTCAGGAACTGGCTGGACTCGCTCTCGCCGGGGCGCGAGATCATGTCGTAGATTCCCTGTGAAATCGTAGGGTCTCCGGGCAGCACGGCACTGGTGAGGACGTTGCCCTGGATGGTGCCGGTCACCGCCTGCTTCGAAAGCTGGTCACGCGTCCGCAGCATGTAGTTGCGGTTGTAGTCGGTGGCGTCCAATTTGGAATAGAAGGCATCGAGATTGAACGTCAGGTTCTCGGCCGCCCGCCATTGCAGGTCGATCATTCCGCCCTTGCGCTTGCGCGTCTGGGTGAACAGCGCGGCACCCGGCAGGTTGGGAAAGAACACGCCGGTGCTCGCGCTGCCGGGCGTCGCAGCGCCGAGGCCCAATGACGTGGCCGCCACCGAGCCGGTCGGGATGTAGGAGTAGCCCAGGATCTCCTGCCCCTCGCGTTGCAGGCTGCGTTCCTCGTAAAAGGCCTGGACCATCACGCCGAAGGTATTGGAGTCGTTCTTCCAGTTGATCAGACCATTGAACTGCGGTTTGGTCTTGCCGGGCAGGTCTGCGTATACGGCGCCGATGCTTGCCTCGGCGGAAAACGGCTTGCTGAAATCCAGCGGCTTGCGGGTGATGATGTCGATGGTGCCGGCCGCACCGCCCTCCAGCAGCTTCGCCTCGGGCGTCATGTGCACCACGACCTGGTTGACCACTTCCGAGGGCAGCATCGCGAAGCTGACGCTGCGCGTGCCACCGCTGCCCAGGATGAACCAGTCGCCGGACCCGACTGAATGGCCGTTGATCGTGGTCAATGTGAGCGACGGCGCGCTGCCGCGGATGCTGGCGCGATCGGCCTCGTCGAAGCCGCCTTCGGCACCAGCCGCGTCGGCGATGTTCACGCCCGGCAACTGCGCGATGGTGTCGGCCACGTTCTTGGCCGGCAGCTTCCCGATGTCGATGGCGGACACCACTTCCACCTGGGAATCGGCCGCCTTCTTGGTCTCCAGCGACAACGCCTGCGCGGCGCGCACCCCGACCACCTGGATGGTTCCGAGTTGCTGTACGGTTTGCTGTTTCTCGTCTTGCGTGGGTGCGGCCTGCTGGCCCGTTGCCGTTTGCGGCTGCTGCTGATCGTTGGTTGTGGACTGGTCTTGTGGCGAAGCGCTCTGCGCCTGCGCCGCGGTCGCGAACATCAGCGCTGCGGCGATGCTCGCCGAAAGCATGCTCTTGCGGAATTTCATGACGTACCCCTCTCTGCTCGCTCACGAAGTGATGGGTGCCGCGGCACCCGGATGGTCGATATGTCGTCGAAGCCCTTCATGCGTCCGTCCCGTCGCCCATCGCGCCGGGACGCGCAACGCCCTGCAATTGCCTGTCGAGATACCAATGCGCCGCGCCCAATACCCCGTGCCGGCCATGCTCGATCAGACGTACCGGCACCCGCAACAGGAATTCGCGCATGACGCCCTTGTCCAGATATCGTTCCGCGAACCCGCTGCGCTGCAGGTGCTCGCGGATGCGCGGAAGGATGCCGCCCGCGAGATAAACGCCGCCGGTGGCCCTGAACAGCATGGCCAGATTGCCGACGAAGCCGCCGAGCACCGCGCAGAAGATGTCCACGGCTTCCACCGCAACGGCATCGCTTCCGTCCATGGTCGCGGCGGTCACCGCCTCCGGCGTGGCCAGGCGCTGCGCACGCCCATGCAGCGCACACAAGCTC
>DASTIS010000166.1:0-4000 GCA_035717365.1 Rhodanobacteraceae bacterium | reverse complement strand
GCGATCGAGGTCCGGCTGTACGCCGAAGATCCCGATCACGGATTCCTGCCCGGTTCCGGCAAGCTTGCGACATTGCAGTTGCCGGAAACCTCGCAACACGTTCGACTTGATGGCGGTGTCATCGAAGGCGACACCGTCACGATTTTCTACGACCCGATGATCGCCAAACTGATTGTTTGGGATGCCGACCGCCCAAAGGCGCTGCAGCGGATGCGCACAGCGCTGGCCGAGTGCGAAATCGTGGGCCCCAAATCGAATGTCTCGTTCCTCGAACGGTTGGTGCGGCACCCGGCCGTCGTCGAAGGCCGCATCGATACCGGCTATCTGGATCGCCACCTGGACGAGTTCACCGCCGGCGCCACGAAACCCGGCACCCGCAGCGTGTTCGCGGCAACCGTCGCTGCGCTCATGTGCGACGAAGCAAGCGCCACCGGCGCTGCCGCCGATCCCCATTCACCCTGGAACATCGCCGACGCATGGCGCATCGGCCGCGCCGGCAAGCGCATCGTGGCGCTTGCGGTGCACGGCGACCGGTACGAGATCGATGCGTGGGGTTATGCCGGGAGCTACCGATTGCGCATGGGCGGAGCCGGGTGCATCGTCGACGGCGCGCACCGCGACGCCAGGACGCTGAACGCCCGATTCGACGGCGAAGCCACGCGTTTCGACGTGCGTGTCGACGCCTCGCGGATCCTGCTTCACGACACCGCCGGCGTCCGCTGGCGTTTCCAACGCGCCCCCGCGTTTGCCTGGGAAGCGTCGGATGCCGCGAGTGGCAACATCGTCATCGCCCCGATGCCGGGCCGAATCGTGCTGGTAAAAGCCAGTGCCGGAGACAAGGTCGATGCAGGCCAGGAATTGCTGGTGATGGAAGCCATGAAGATGGAGTTGTCGCTGAAGGCACCACGTGCCGGAAACATCGAAACGGTTTCCGCCGCCGAGGGCGAGTTCGTGGACGCCGACGCGGTACTGGTGCAATTTGCCGAACAGCCTGTCGACACGTCTTCCACTTGACTCGCCCGCACCGACACACCATTTCAAGCCCATGGACAACCTTCCCTCCCATGTTCGCATCGTTGAAGTCGGGGCCCGCGACGGGTTGCAGAACGAAAAGGTCGTCGTTCCGACTCCGGTCAAGATCGAGTTGATCGACCGCCTGTCCGCATGCGGGCTCGAGACCATCGAGGCGAGCAGCTTCGTCAGCCCCAAGTGGATCCCGCAACTGGCCGACGCCGAAGAGGTCTATGCGGGGATCACCCGCAAGCCCGGCGTGGATTACCCCGCACTCGTCCCCAACATGCAGGGCTACGAACGCGCGCGCGCGGCGGGCGTCACCAGCATCGCCGTGTTCACCGCTGCCAGCGAGGCGTTCAACCAGAAGAACATCAATGCCTCGATCGACGAGTCGATCGAGCGTTTCCGCCCGGTGCTGGAGCGTGCCCGCAGCGAGGGGGTGCGCGTGCGCGGCTACGTATCGACCGTGCTCGGCTGCCCTTACCAGGGCGAGGTTCCGGTCTCCGACGTGGTGCGCGTCTCGAAACGATTGTACGAGCTCGGGTGCGACGAAATTTCGCTGGGCGACACCATCGGTGTCGGCACGCCGATCAAGGCACGCGCGATGTTGCGCGCGGTCGCGGCCGAGGTTCCGATGAAAGCGCTGGCCGTACACTTCCACGACACCTACGACCAGGCGCTCGCCAACATCCTCATTTGCCTTGAAGAAGGCGTGCGCGTGGTCGACAGTTCGGTCTCCGGCACCGGCGGTTGCCCGTACGCAAAGGGCGCCACCGGCAACGTCGCCAGTGAGGATGTTGCCTACATGCTGCAGGGGATGGGCATCGAAACCGGGGTCGACCTCGACAAGCTGATCGAGACCGGCGCCTGGCTCGCGAAGCAGCTGGGCAAACCGACCAGCAGTCGCGTCACCCGCGCGCGCATGGGGGAATAATGAAAACCGTGAAAACCGGGGTCAGAGTGCACTTTTCGAGATTGCCACACGATGACCATGCCTGGGGGAAAAGTGCACTCTGACCCCGGTTTTTTTCGAATTCGCCCGATCGAATCGCGCGATGATGCCGCGGTTGCCGCGGTCATCCGTGCGGTGATGCCGGAATTCGGCGCAGGCGGCGCAGGCTTCGCGATCCACGACGCCGAAGTCGATGGAATGCACGCGGCCTATTCGAAACCGCGCAGCGCCTACTTCGTGGTCGAGGTTGACGCAGGAGCATCGTCCGCGGCCAGGAATTCCGTGGTCGGCGGCGCCGGCGTGGCCCCGCTGGAACATGGTGACCCCGACGTGTGCGAACTTCGCAAGATGTATTTCCTGCCCGAGGCGCGTGGCCTTGGCGCGGGACACGCAATGCTGACGCGTTGCCTCGAAACCGCCCGCGACCTCGGGTTCAAGCGCTGCTACCTCGAAACCCTGACCGGCATGGATGCGGCCCAGGCGCTATACCGCAAACATGGCTTCGCGCAAATTTGCGAACCAATGGGCCACACCGGCCACCACGGCTGCGACCGCTGGTTCGTCCGCACCTTGTAGGAGCGCGCCCCAGACAGGAACATTCCGGGGCAGGCTCTGCGCGCGACCACGGAGCCCCCGGCCCTGGATGGCAGCTTCCTCGCCGGCAAGGCCGGCTCCTACCGTAGAATGTCGGGTTTCGATTCGCGAGGAACTCCATGCAGCCCGACCACGTCAAGGCGATCATCACCGGCGGTGCATCCGGCCTCGGTCACGCGGTCGCCCAACACTTCGCCGCCCACGGCGGCAAGGTGGCATTGCTCGACGTCAACGAAGAAAAAGGACAAGCCGCCGCGGAAGCGCTCGGCAATGCCGCGCGCTTTTTCAAGACCGACGTGACCGGCGAGGACGACGTGGCCGCCACCGTCGATGCCGCGTACAGGTCCATGGGCGGTCTCAACGTCGTGATGAACTGCGCCGGCATCCTCGGCGCGGGTCGCGTGTTGGGCAAGCAAGGCCCGATGAAGCTCGCGAACTTCCAGGCCACGGTGATGGTGAATCTGGTCGGCAGCTTCAACGTCGCCAAGGCCGGCGCGGCGCGGATGCAGGACAACGACCCGGGCGAGGACGGCGAACGCGGGGTCATCGTCAACACGGCGTCGATTGCCGCTTGCGAAGGCCAGATCGGACAGGCCGCGTACTCGGCGTCCAAAGGCGGCGTGGTCGGCATGACCCTGCCGATGGCGCGCGAGTTGTCGCGCTTCGGGATCCGCGTGATGACCATTGCGCCCGGCATCTTCTGGACGCCTATGGTGGACGGCATGCCGCCGGAGGTACAGGAATCCCTGTCGGCTTCGATCCCCTTCCCTTCGCGTCTCGGCAAGCCGGAAGAATTCGCGCAGACCGTCGCGTTCATCCTTGCCAACCGCTACATCAATGGCAACGTGATCCGGCTGGATGGCGCGGTGCGGCTTGCACCGAAATAAGTGATGCAAGGTGCAGGGACGCCACGGCCCGCCAATTCCTATCCGTCCGACAGTGTCGGCCCCGCCTCGGCTGTCGTCACTCCGGGGCCGCCGCGGTAGAACCACGACGGCCCCGGAATGAAGGTTCCAGGTTCTACAGAGTCCCGAATACATGAAAGCTTCCGACATCAAGAAAGGCAACGTCGTCGAACACGAAGGCACCGTGTACCAGGTGCGCGACATCCAGCGCAGTGCGCCCACCGCGCGCGGCGGCAATGTCACGTTCCGTTTCACGCTGTATTCGATACCTGGCGGGCGCAAGTTCGACTTGAGCCTGCGCGCGGACGACGATCTCAAGGAAATGGAACTGACGCGCCGGGCGGTGAATTTCTCCTACAAGGACGGCGACGCTTTCGTGTTCCTCGACGCCGAGGACTACACGCCCTACACGCTGGATCCGGATGTCGCCGGCGACGGCGCGGCGTACATCGTCGAGGGCGTCGAGGGTTACTACGTGCAACTGATCGACGACGTGCCGGTGGCATTGCAAATCCCGACCAGCGTGGCACTGACG
>DASTIS010000165.1:0-5642 GCA_035717365.1 Rhodanobacteraceae bacterium | reverse complement strand
GGGCGGCGTCCGACGCGCGCCTAATGGACCGCGTCGGGACTCCTGCCGTGGATAACGACCGTGGAATACCTCCGCGCTGGCACCGGAGACGCAACCGGTGGTTGACACCGGAAGGTGCCTAGCGCGGCGGACCACCACGTGGAGTCCGGAGCGTCATCCTTCGTTCCGGCTTCGTCTTGATTCCTCTCCTGGTCGGCCGCGGCTCCGGTGCGCAAGCGTCGGGGCCGTTGGCTTTGTTTATTTGTGCGTTCGTCCATGAACGCTGCTTCGTCCAATGCCTTCGCAAACGGCGGCGGCTCGCGATCCGGCGCTCCAGAACGCCCATCAGAGCCGCCATCCATGGCCAAGAGCTCCGTGGCGTGACTTTTCACAACAACCGCTTTGAACATGCATCCACGGCATGTTTCAGCAAGATTTGTGCGACGCGGCCTCGCCGATTCCTGTCGCGAACGGCAACACTCTGAAGGTCCGGGTGTCCAGAACGGCCATCAGAGCCGCCACCCATGGCCAAGGGCTCCGTGGCCTGACTTTTCACAACAGCTGCTTCGCCCGCGCCTCCAGAGCACGCTTCAGCAAAGTTTGTGCCGTGCTTTCATTGGCGTTGATTCGCGTTCATTTGCGGACTGATCCGCTTTTTCACCCGACCGCCTTGTGCATTGCCGCGATCGTGGCCTGGTAATCGTCGCTGCCGAAAATGGCGGAGCCGGCGACGAACGTATCCGCTCCGGCCTGGCCGATTTCCGCGATGTTGTCGATCTTGACGCCGCCATCGACTTCCAGACGGATCGACCGGCCGCTGCGGTCGATGAGGTCCCGCGCGCGCTTCAATTTTTCCAGCGCTGACGGGATGAACGACTGGCCGCCGAAACCCGGGTTCACCGACATCACCAGCACGATGTCGACCTTGTCCAGCACGTAGTCCAGCCAGTCCAGCGGAGTCGCCGGATTGAAAACCAGCCCGGCCTTGCAGCCGTGTTCGCGGATCAGCGACAGCGTGCGGTCGACGTGCCGCGTCGCCTCCGGATGGAAACTGATCGACGTCGCCCCGGCTTCGGCGAAATCCGGCACGATCCGGTCCACCGGTTCGACCATCAGGTGCACGTCCATCGGCGCGGTGACGCCGTAGGCACGCAGCGCCTTCAACACCATCGGGCCAATGGTGAGGTTGGGCACGTAGTGGTTGTCCATTACGTCGAAATGGATCCAGTCGGCTCCGGCGTCGATGACGGCGTCGACTTCCGCACCGAGCTTCGCGAAATTCGCCGAAAGGATGGATGGTGCGATGACGCTGGGTAGTTTGGCCATGGTGTTCCCTTGTAGGAGCCGGCCTGCCGGCGACCTCAATGGATTGGGCGACAGGCCGGTCGCGCGCAGGCGCGCTCCTACCTGAAGCCGCGCTCCGATTGTATGCGTTCCCACGCCGCATTGATCTCGCTGGCGCGCGCACCGGCACGCCGACGCAGGTCCTCCGGCATGTTGCCGAGCCGGTCCGGGTGATATTCGCTGATCAGTTTGCGGTACGCGCGCTTGATCGTGCGCTCGTCGGCATCACGCGCCACGCCGAGCACGGCATAGGGATCCGGACCGCTGGTGCGCGGCGGCGTGGTCCGGTAGCCCGAATAGTCTCCGGCGTGCGCGTAATCGCCGGGGCGCGGGCCGCGCGCACCGTGCCACGCAAAGCCCTTCATCGCGAGCAGCGCCACCAACTGTATTTCGCTGACGCGCAGGGAAAACGCCACGCGCTTCAGCACCTGCAGTTTCTCGTCCGTCAACGGCCCATCGGCCAGCGCCACGTCGCACAGCATGTCGAGGAACGGCATGACGGAACTGCGCCGCGGTTGGCACCATGCGCGCAGGGCGACCAGCGTTTGAGCCAGGTCGAAACCCGGCGCCTTGCCCTGGTTGAAGGCGTCGATCGCGCGACGCCGCCACAGGGCGTCCAGCTCCAGCCGGGACATCAGCTTTTCGGCGGTCGATACTTCGGCTTCCGACACGCGGCCGTCGCTCTTGGCCAATGCGCCCATCAGCGCGAACAGCGGTTCGACGTAGCCGTTCCTGCCACCGGTCTGGGTAAGCCCTCCGAGCCAGCCGCTGTCGAGCAGCAGGTGTCCGATCACCATTCCCAGCAGCGCGGCACCGAAACTGCCGTGCGTAATCCACAAGCCGACCACGAACCCGATCAGCTTGCCCCAGATCCTCACGGGCTACCCGCCTGCGGCGATTGGCACGGTGACTGCGCCGCGTACCAGCGCGCCAGCGCCTGCATGTCCTTGCCGGTGAGCGGCCCGGTCGCCGCTCGCATCACCGGTACGTTGCGCTGGCCCGAGCGGTATTCGTGCAAGGCCTGCAGCAGGTATTGATACGGTTGCCCGGCGAGATTCGGCGCGCCCGGGATCCGCGCGTGGCCGTCGTCGCCGTGGCATGCGGCGCACAGGCCCAGCCGCGCCGGGCGAACCGGCGCGGTCGTTTCGGCCAGCGCCACACCCGGCGCGAACACAGCCAGCATCGAGGTCAAAACGAGCAACTTCCGCATCCGGTCAGTTTATCAGCCGGGCTGCCGCCGGCGCTCAACCGGGGGCCATTGCCGGATTACAATCGCAGCTTCGCCACTGCTTCGGGAGCATCATGTCCACCACCCTGTTGCAATCGGACCTGCCCGGACTGGAACTGCTGCATCGCGGCAAGGTACGGGACGTCTACGCGCTTCCCGATGATCGCCTGCTGATCGTTGCGAGCGACCGTTTGTCGGCGTTCGACGTCGTGTTGCCCGACCCGATCCCCGGCAAGGGCGAAATGCTGACGCAGATCTCGAACTTCTGGTTCGGCAAGACTGCGCACCTGGTGCCCAATCACCTGACCGGCACACCGGTAGCCGACGTTCTTCCCGGAGGTGTCGACGCGAAGTTGTACGCCCAACGCGCGGTGGTGGTGAAACGCCTGAAAGCCGTGCCCATCGAGGCGATCGCGCGCGGGTACCTGATTGGTTCGGGCTGGAAGGATTACCAGGCCACGGGCTCGCTGTGCGGGATCAGGCTGCCCGGGGGTCTGAAGCAGGCGCAGCAGCTTCCGGAACCGATTTTCACCCCATCCACCAAGGCGCCGAAGGGCACCCACGACGAGAACATCGGGTTCGACGAGGTGGTCGCGACAATCGGCGCCGACCTCGCCGGGCAGGTGCGCGATGCGACGCTCGCGATCTATCAATTCGCCGCCGACTACGCCGCCGGGCGCGGCATCATCATCGCCGACACCAAGTTCGAGTTCGGCACCGACGCGGACGGCAAGCTGTACGTGATGGACGAGATGCTCACGCCGGATTCCTCGCGCTTCTGGCCCGCCGACCAGTACAAGACCGGTATCAGCCCGCCGTCCTACGACAAGCAGTTCGTGCGCGATTACCTGGAAACGCTGGACTGGAACAAACGCGCACCGGGCCCGAAGCTGCCGCAGTCGGTGATCGACGGCACCGCAGCGAAGTATGCCGAAGCCCTCAGCAAGTTGGCGGGAATCGCGGTCCGGTGAATCGTCGGGCCGTGCAGGTGGCATCATCGCCTCGCCGCCAGGACGGGAGAACCCCATGAAATTCTTCCTGTACAAACTGGTTCCGCCGCGGCCGAATTTCATCGCCGACATCAGTGCCGACGAAACCAGGCTGATGCACGAGCATGGCCTCTACTGGCGGGAATTGATGGGCCAGGGCATGGTCGTCGCGTTCGGCCCGGTGGCCGACCCGAAGGGCGGTTACGGCATCGCCATCCTGCGGCTGGGCGACGGGGTCGATCCGCAGCCCCTGGCCGCGGGCGACCCGGCCATCGAGGCGGGCGCAGGCTTCACGTTCGAAGTGCATCCGATGCCGCAAGTGGTGCTTCCGGACGACGACTGACGATCCGTCGGGCGCGGCATCACGCAGGAGACCATCAGCATGCGCGACATCCACCAATGGTTCGGCAGCTACGCCGCCGATCACCAGAATCCCGTCAACCGCGCGATCCATTGGGTGTGCGTGCCGGTGATCATGTGGGCGGTGATCGCGGCGCTGTGGACCGCACCGCCCGTCCTGCCGAACTGGTTTCGTCCTGGGCTTTGGGCGGTGATCGCGATGTTCGCCGCGTTCCTGTTCTACCGCCGGCTGTCGCGCAATCTTGGCTATGCGATGGCGGTCGTGTTCATCGCGAGTGGCGCGATTGCGTGGGCGTTGTACGGCGTGCTGGGCCCGCGCGGTTTGTTGATCCTGGCGGCCGTGCTGTTCGTCGCGGCATGGATCGGGCAGTTCGTTGGTCACGCGATCGAGGGGCGCCGTCCGGCGTTCTTCGACAACATCGTGCAGTTGCTGATCGGGCCGGCATGGCTGATGGGCAAGCTGATGCGGCGGCTCGGTATCGCGTATTGACGTAGCCTGGGCTGGGCAACGCGAAGCCCGACGGCAATCACATCATGGACGTTGGGCTTCCCGCGATGAAGCCGCGGTCAACCCAACCTACGGACTTCGCCGGATCAACCCGACCTACCCGTTCGCAAGATCGCGATTGAGCAACTCGGCCAATCGCGCCCCAGCCTGCCGCAAACGGCGCTCGGCGATCGGTCGTTCGCGCTGCATGTAGGCTTCGTCGATGAAATGCGACGACGGATAGACGCCGTCGTCGCGATCGATGCGGCAGGATTCCTCGGCCCATGCTGCGGGCGTGCCGCCGGTCGCGATGGGCGTGCGTTCGGCCAGCAGCTTGCGCGTGTATTGCGCGGTCGAAAGCCGTGCATCGTCCAGCATCGTCGAATCCCAGATCCGGTGCAGGTTGGTACCTTGCCCGTGCCAGCGCACCTGGAAGTCGTTGCCGCCCGCGTCGTGGCGATAACCCGCGTGCAGCGGCTGGTGGACGTCGCCGACGAAATGCACCACGTAGGCCAGCGCCCGGGCGCGCTCGGCGGGACTGTTCGAGCGGTCGGCCAGGATCGACGAATATTTCGTGATCGCGGCCACCACGCATTCACCATCGCGGCAGTCGCGCGGCGGGTCATAAAGGCAATCGCCCGACTGGAAGTTGAGGTAATGCAGCTTCCTGGTGCGTCGGTAGAGCGCTGGATCGGTGTCGCGCAGATCGTCGGCCCAGTTCGCGACCTGGTCCAGGTAACGCTTGCCGCGTACCGCCAGCAGTTTTTCCACTTCGGCCCTGGCCTGCGGCGTCAGCCGCGTCGCAGCCAGCCGCGCGATGATGCGATGCCCGCGCGGACCCCAGGCAAACGCACGCGGAGCGCAAGACAGCGCGATGACCAGTACCAGGATCGTCGATTTTGCAGGCATGGCAACGGAATCCGCAAACACACGGCAATGGGCGCCGAAAGCGCCAGTTTGCCACGGTTTGGCGGCGCCCAGCGGTGAAGTAGCCCGCGAAAGGCGCTAAAATCGGCTATTCCAATCGACGCTTCGAGCAAAGGACCACACCATGGCCATCAAGGTCGCGATCAACGGCTACGGCCGCATCGGCCGCAACATCCTGCGCGCGCTATACGAATCCAATCGCACCGGCGCGATGCGCATCGTCGCGGTCAACGATCTCGGCGACGCCGAAACCAACGCGCACCTGACGCGGCACGACACCGCACACGGAAGGTTTCCGGGCACGGTCAGCGTCGAAGGCGGCGACCTC